>CAZKZI010000044.1:0-20627 GCA_964557205.1 uncultured Lentisphaeraceae bacterium | reverse complement strand
GTGATCGACCTGTCCGCGGGACCCGCCATGAACAGCTACCCGGTCTCATACTATGTCAGCGCGGAGGCTTTGCCCGACGGCGGGCTGACCAACGACCTGTATCGGCTGGTGCGGCTGGCAATGCGGCGTGTCCGGACGCAGGTTCCGGGCAGCACGACGGAGAACGGGGTGTTCATGATGGGGGCGCCGGAGGGCGAGAGCTATCGTGACAACAGATACGAGGACTGGCACCAGGTGACCCTGAATCACGACTACTACGTGGGTGTGTTCAGCATGACACAGAGCCAGTGGTTTCAGGTGATGAACACCCGTCCGTCCTACTTCGACAACGCGGACTACTGGATGGCGCGCTCGGAGGAGCAGGTGTCGTACACCGACATCCGTGGTTCGTCGGCGGGGATGGGCTGGCCAGGCAGTGCCACAGTTGACTCGACATCTTTCATGGGGAAGTTGCGTGATCGGACCGGGCTTACGACGTTAGACCTGCCGACGGAAGCGCAGTGGGAGTACGCGTGCCGGGCGGGGACGTCCGGGGCGCTGAACGACGGGACGGCGAACATCACGAACGCCAATTCCGACGCGCGGCTGGACGCGCTGGGAAGGTACCAGTACAACGGCGGGCAAAGCGGCGGCACGACGGCTCCCGAGAAGGACTGCGGGCCGACGAACGCCACGGCCATTGTCGGCTCGTACACGCCGAACGCGTGGGGCCTGTACGACATGCACGGCAACGTGTGAGAGTGGTGCCTGGACTGGTACGAAGCTCATCTCGGGACGGTCCCGGTTTCCGATCCCCCGGGGGCGGTTTCGGGTGATAAACGCGTGAAACGGGGCGGGAGCTGGAACATCCCCGCGTCGAACTGCCGTTCGGCGTTTCGTACCTACGGCACTCCGACGTACTCTACCAGCAATGACTCCGGTTTGCGCCTTGTGAGGACCCTGCCATAGCGCGGTAGCGCTACCCTCACCCCGACCCTCTCCCAGCCGGGAGAGGGTGTGAGTCGGCTTCCTGACGGGAGCAGCCTCAAGACCCGCGTGCCCACACGCTCAGGCGGGACAATGTTTTCTTGATGTAGGAAAATTGCGGTTTACGTTCAGAGACGTTTTCAGTAAGATATTGATATTTACGTTACGAATGATGCGTTGGAAGGGGGTGCTTCTGGATACGCGAGGGCATGACGGCATAAAGTACAGGCGGGTTCTGCTGAAGCTCAGCGGCGAGGTGCTGGGCAACCGCGCGTCGGGCGATTGTATTGATCCGGACGCGCTGGCGTCAATGGCCACACGGGTCAAACGAATCGTGGAGATGGGTGTGCAGATCGGCATAGTGCTGGGTGGCGGCAACATCTTCAGGGGCATCAAGGGCGAGACCAAAGGCGTCAGCCGCACGACAGGCGACAACATGGGGATGCTGGCCACGATCATCAACGGGCTGGCGATGCAAAACTCTTTGGAGCATTTAGGGTTGGAAACGCGGCTGCAGACGGCCATCGAGATGAATCAGGTGGCGGAACCCTTCATACAGCGTAAGGCCATGCGGCATCTTGCGAAGGGGCGGGTGGTCATTTTCGCGGGCGGCACCGGCAACCCTTATTTCAGCACGGATTCGGCGGCGGCTCTGCGCGCCAGCGAGATCGGGGCGGAGGTGCTGCTGAAGGCCACCAAGGTCGACGGGATTTATACAGCCGACCCGAACCTCGACCCGAACGCGAAGCGCTATGCGACGGTGACGTACGAGGACGCTCTGCGCAAAAGGCTGCAGGTTATGGATTCCGCGGCGTTCGCTTTGTGCATGGACAACCGGATACCGATAGTGGTTTTTGATTTTTATGACAAGGATGCCTTAGAGCGCATTGTGCGCGGAGAGACCATAGGAACGCTGGTGGGTGACGAGGTTTAAAATGGCTGGGCGTAAGTTGCGCGTCGCGAACCGCGGCGCATTATCAGGTTGAACCTGCGTTATGTGTTAAAAAGATTTTAGTAGGAGGCAAGACAGATGAATTCGTTGGATGATGTGCTTCTCGACACGTTGGAGAAGATGGACAACACGCTAAAGATGGTGAAGGAAATGTTTGCCGGGTTGCGAACCGGCAAGGCTTCATCAGCGCTGGTTGACGGTGTGCAGGTGATGTATTACGGCACGCCGACGCGGTTGCGCGATTTGGCGAATATTTCCACGCCGGAGCCGAGGCTGATCGTTATAAGCGCTTATGATCCGACGGCGTTGCCGGAAATCGAGAAGGCTATACTGGCGGCCAATCTCGGTGTCACGCCGCGCAATGACGGCCGGGTGGTGCGGGTGCCGATACCAGAACTGAATGAAGAGCGCCGCAAGGAAATAGTGAAGGTTGCCAAACGTCAGGCGGAAGAGGCGCGTATAGCGGTTCGAAACGTGCGGCGCGATGCCAACGACATGATTAAGGCTTTGCAGAAAAATGGCAAGATCACGGAAGACGAGCGTGACCGCGGGCTTGAAGAGGTGCAGAAGGCGACTGACGCCCGGATCGCCAAGGTTGACGCTGAACTGAAGAACAAAGAGGCGGAAGTGATGGCCGTTTAACACGGTGTAACAAGACGGAGGTTAACAGTTATGTCAGAGCAGGAAGAAATGAATCAAGGCGGAATCCCCCCTAAAGTGTCACCATTGACAACGGCGCCGGCCGCGGGTGCGCCGCGTCCGATCACCGTGAAGCTGAGGTCGGTCGCCCCCGCGTCATCTGCGGCTGAGCCGGATGGCACCGCAACGGCCGCACCGCAACCGAGTCCGCGCGCGACATCGCGGATCCCGGTTCCTGAAGAGGTGGCCAACGCTTCTGTGGCGGCCATACGTCCGATCACGGTGCGTTTGCGCCCGCTGGCTACACCGGGGGGGGAGGGGTCTGGGGTGGCGTGTGCGCCGGGGTCTAGGCAATCCATAGCCAAGATGGAAGTCCCTGCGGCACCTGCGGCACCTGCGGCGGTTTCGCTGCTGCAGCCGCAGAGTCCCCCGACCCCTGGCTCGAATCCTTTGCCGGCCGGGCCTAAACCGCTTTCTTCGGCTCAGAAGCACGCGGCAAAATCGAAGACTTCGCGTATTTCGCTGGATTCGGCTATCGGCGTGGCACCGGTGGGAGAGGACAAGAGAGGCCCCAAAACCATCCGTCTGAAACGGCCTTCGGACCTTTCCGCGCCTAACGTTGTTCAGGAGCCGAAAAGTGCGACATCTGTGGTGCGCCAGACATCGCGGATACCGGACTCGGCTTTGCCCACCACGGAAGCAGAGACTGCGGCAACCGCGACCGTGACGCAGAAAAAGACTCTCAAGATCAAGCGTCCCGGCGTGAATGAGCCGGACGCGGCGGAAGCGTCCAAAGAGGGCGACGCATTCCCTGAGGGTGTTCAGATGACCGCCCTAAGCCCTGCGGATTTCGCGGCGTATCAGGAGCCTTCCCCGGCTTTGACGACGGCGGCGACAATCGCCGCCATAGCGGCAACGGTGGTTGTTTTTGCCACGATGTGGTTTCTGGCCTCGCATGCGGTCGGTTCTGTGGCTGGCAAGAACGCAATGGCGTTTATTGAGGGTCCGGATTTGCCGTGTCCGGGTCGCATGATGAACTGAAGAATCCCTCATGTTAAGGCCGCCTTAATTCCGGCGGCCTTAACATTTAAGAAATACGCTTTGTCCAGTCGAGGAATACTTGACTACGGACTTAAGACGTTGTTATTATACATTCAATCGTATACGGCATGTTTTTGACAGACAGCGTTCGTGGAACGGAACGGTGATATAATGGGTTTTATGATGGCTGTCGTGTCGTGCGGATGGATATTGAGTAAGAGGAAATATGAATTCAGCTATTCTTGTTGCAGCCGGCAAAAGCAAGCGCATGGGGCAGAACACGGACAAGGCTTTTTTGAATCTTGGTCCTAAACCGGTCCTGGCGTGGGCGTTGTTGGCTTTTGAGCAGTGCTCTGATATAGATCAGGTGGTGTTGGTGGTCTGTAAGGAGCAGTTGATGGCAGCCCGAAGCGTGACGCAGATGTTCGGAATATCCAAGGCCGTTAAGATAGTGGCCGGGGGCGGGCGTCGGCAGGATTCCGTGATGAATGGAATGGAAGAGCTGGATCCCGAAACGCGCATTGTGGTGGTGCATGACGGGGCGCGTCCCTGCGTCACCCCGGAGTTGATCTCCGGGACTATCAAGTGCGCTAAACGCAACGGATGCGGTGTCGCCGCATCGCGGATATGGGACACTGTAAAATATGTTGAGCGCGGCAGCACGGTGGATCACACTGTTGACCGTTCGAAACTGTGGGCGGTCCAGACTCCGCAGGCTTTTAATCTGGAACTTTTGAAGCGCGCTTACCGGGAGGTGGCGGCCAAAAAAATAACGGTCACGGACGAGGCCAGCGCTGTAGAGCTAATAGGTGAGACAGTGCGTCTGGTGGAGTGGCCGCGCCCGAACATTAAAATCACAACGGCTGAGGATTTGCCTTTGGCTGCCGTCGCCATGAAGATCACTTGACATCTACTTTTAAGGTATGGACAAAAAGTACGCCATTCTTGGTGATATCCACGCGAATCTTGAAGCTCTTAATGCAGTTGTCGAAGACGCGCGGGGAAGAGGGGTCACCGACTTTGTTTGTGTGGGAGACGTGGTAGGCTATAATGCAAGCCCTTCTCAATGCATTAAGGTCATCCGCGAACTGGGGTGTGTGACGGTCCGCGGCAACCATGACCATTACTGCTCGTATAACGAGAGTTTGGATGATTTTCAGCCACTGGCCGCCAGTGTGATCGCTTGGACCAGGCGTCAACTGACGGAAGAGGACGCCAAGTGGCTGCATGACCTGCCTTACAGCAAAGCGTATGGTGGATTCACGCTGGTTCACAGCACTCTGGACATGCCCGAACGTTGGGGATATGTTTTCGACACGCTGGCGGCGGAGGCCAATTTTAGCTATCAGGTGACCTCACTTTGTTTTCATGGGCACACGCACGTGCCGATGATTTACGAAAAGAAACGCGAGATCATGCGGGTCGGGCCGTGCAAGATCAAGATGGCTTTCGGACAGAAATTTTTCATAAACGTCGGAAGTGTGGGCCAGCCGCGCGACAATGATCCGCGCAGCTCGTATGTTATTTACTGCGTCAAGAGCAAAGAGATTGATTTTGTGAGGGTTCCGTACGATCTGCAGACGTCGATGGAAAAAAATATTAATGCCGGGTTGCCAGAGAGGCTTGCGACAAGGTTGTCGATGGGACGGTAAGTGCTTGGGCACGGGGTGGCTTCTGAATACTGCGTTTGCAGAACCGACTAAAGAGGTTTTGCAAGCACCTCCTATATTATGGACTGGATCAAATGGCCGCGTTCAATTATCTGCAAAAGTTGGCTGATCGGCGGCGTTTCGGGATAAAGCCCGGGCTGGATAAGGTCAGGGCCTTGCTGGCCTTACTGGGCAATCCGGAGCGCGAGACAGCCGCGATCCACATTGCCGGGACTAACGGCAAAGGGTCGGTGGCGGCCATTTGCGAGTCGGTGTTGCGTTGCGCAGGCTATAATGTCGGCCGTTATACTTCGCCGCATCTGATCTGCATCAACGAGCGTTTCATGATCAACGGAAGGCTGGTTGGTGACGAGGCGCTTGAGTCTGCCGCCAGGGCTGTCGAGTCTGCCGCAAACGAGGTTGAAAAAGATCTGGGTTCCGCGATCACGTTTTTTGAGGCTCTGACAGCTGCGGCTTTCCTGCTTTTCCGCGAAAGCGGCATCAAGCTCACCGTCCTGGAAACCGGACTGGGCGGATGCTGGGACGCCACGAATGTTGTGGTGCCGATGGTTTCCGTAATCACCCGTATCGCTTTGGATCACTGCGCATGGCTTGGCGACACTTTAGGGGCGGTGGCGGCCGAAAAGGCCGGTATCATAAAGCCAGGAAGGCCGGTGGTCTGCGCCGCGATGCCTGATGAGGCCCACGCCGTGATCACGTCCGTGGCCGCAGAAAAGCGCGCTCCGATATTGGATGTTGCTGAAGCGGTGACGGTCAAGGTTTGCAAGGCGGGGCTGGACGGTCAGACCGTGCGGATATCGACACAGGCACGTTCTTTGCCGCCGATCCGGTTGCCGTTGGCCGGGGCTTTCCAGATCGAGAACGTCGGTGCGGCGACAGCAGCTTTAGAAAGCGTGGTGGATTGCGGGCTTGAGATTTCTGACGAGGCTTATGTCAAGGGACTTTCCGGTGTCTGTTGGCCGGGGCGGTTTCAATTGGTGGCGGATGCGCCGCCTGTGGTGGTCGACGGGGCCCACAATCCCGATGGCGCGCGGGCTCTGCGTCTGGCCTTGAAGGGCTGCGGCATCAAGTGCGGAGTGGGGCTGGTGGCAGGGTTTTGCGGCGACAAAGAGATTCTGTCGCATTTGCGCGAGTTGGCGCCGATGGTGAAAAGGGCCTGGGCCGTGACGGTTCCTTCGGCGCGTTCCGTAACGGCAGAAAAGACGGCAGGAATGATGCGCATGGCCGGTATCGGCCGAGTCACCGCTTGCGAGAATCTTGCCCAAGGCTTAGGCGAGGCGCGGGAGTGGGCCGGCGGATGCGGCGGCGTGATATTGGTTTGCGGTTCGCTATTTCTGGCAGGTGAGACATTACGTGCTTTTGGGGCGTATCCTTGGGATTTAGCCAGATTGGACGAGAACGAGAGTTTCAGCGGGACGGGTAACGAGGCTGCGGAAGTCCGGAAAGGTTGAGAATGTGCGTAAGTGACGCGGTTGAGGTTTTGGCGCGCGGGGTGTGCGTGGTTGACGGGATGGTGCTGTTATGTTTCGGGCGGCGCTCGGGAGTGCGTTATCTGCCCGGTGGGCATGTGGATTTTCGTGAGCAGGCCCGGCTGGCGTTGGCGCGTGAAATACGCGAAGAGACGGGACGGGAAGCTCGTGTGGGGCGCTTTCTGGGGTGTTGTGAGCATGCCTTTGTTCAGGAGGGCGTGCCGCACGCTGAGATTAATCTGATTTTCGAGATGTCTTTGCCGGGAATTTCGGTTGACAAGGAAGTCATTGCGTCGGAAGACTGGATCGGGTTCCAGTGGTATCCTCTGGAAAAGCTGGGGGAGTCGTGCATGGAACCCGCTGTGCTGAGAAAACTTGCGGTTGGATGGTTTGACAGGCCGGCCGGGCATTGTGTGGGCGGTGATGCGTGGTTGGATGAAGAGGCCGTCAATCCGTGACCAGCGGCGGTTGACATTGCGGGCAGAAGTGGGTCCCGCGTTGCGCTACGACACTGCGGACGATGATCGTCCCGCACTTAGGGCACGGCAGGCCGTCGCGGCGGAAGACTTTGAGGGCGTCCGCGTTGCGTCCGCGGTTGCCGGCTACGCTGTAAAAATTATCCAGCCCCATGCCTAGCGTTGTGCCGCGGTTGCCGATAGCGCGGTTTAACACCTCGCGTATCGCCCTATGGAGGCGGCGGATATCGTCACGACCCAAAGTGTCGGCCCGGCGCTCGGGATGGATTCTGGCTTGCCACAAAGCCTCGTCCACATAGATGTTGCCCAGTCCGGCGACGCGGGTTTGATCCAGAAGCAACGGCTTGATGCGGCTGGTTTTTCCGTGCAGGCGTTCTTGCAGTACCGTGGCTGTGAAAGATTCAGAAAGCGGTTCTGGACCAAGCGCGTTTAAAGGATCGTGGCCTGCTGATACCAGCCTGAAGCGTCCGAATTTTCGAGTGTCGTTGAAAATAAGCAGCCGGTCGCCCGAGAGGCTGATCAAGACATGGTCGTGTTTTCCGGCTGTCTCGCCAAGCGTGGCGAGCCGCAATTTACCGGTCATGCGCAGGTGAATAAGCAGCCTGTCACCGTTATTGAGCGAGATCACTATGTATTTGGCCCGCCGCGAGACACCGGTTATCACCCGGCCGACAACAGAACGTCTGAAGCGTGACGGTGTGGTCTCTGACAGAGTGCGCGGCCAGCGCACCTTGACATCGGTTATTTCGGAGTTTTCAAGTCCGTGGCAGCGCAGATCGCGCACTATTGTCTCCACTTCTGGCAATTCTGGCATATCAAATCCTGGCGGCTAAACTAATGCGGGCAACGGATACGGCGGCGCGGCGAAACAGCGATGACAGCCGTAAATTTCCGACCTCTAAAGATAACTTGTTTGATCGGTTACTCACAACTGTTTTTTCAGTTTGCGCTTGTTGCGGAAAGTTAGTAATATCTTAAAAGATGAAGTGGAATAAATGATTTTTAACCGGTAAATGAGGTAGTTAAATGAAAAACACAGCAATGTTTAGGTTGTTGGTATCTACAGTGTTCTTGGCCAGCTTGTGTTCACTGGCCGAAGACACCTTCTTGGTCACGAACAACAACACTTCGGCTGTGCATTCTTTTACGAACACTTCCGGCACGGCTTCGGTAGTCGACGGAATGATCGTTTTCGAGGGTGAGCTTACAGCAGATCTTTCCGTGCCGTCAGCATATGATGGCAACGGCATTCTGCTGGCTTCGGTGCAGGTGCTGGTGCAGGTGAAGCTTTTCGATGAGCTGCCCAGTGCCGAGGATGTCGGCACTGTGCAAGGGGCGGTATTGGCACTTAACGACGACCCGGATGACCCGGATTCCACCACGGGGACCTACTACGCCTGGGGCACAAACGGATGGGTGCAGTTGACAAACTCGGTGACGGATGAACTTTACGCCACCGCTAAAAACGCCACGAACATAATCACTTTCATTTTTAACTACTCTACTGATCCCATAACGTATCAGATGAATATCGGGACCACCTCCGCCAGCGATGAGTTGTCGCAGGTGATCACTTCCACAGAGACGACGGGGAGCGGCATCACCAGCATTTCGTTGTCAGGAAGCGGATCGCTTGATTTGGACGGCGTCTCATCGGCCAGCGGCTCGACGGCTCCGCTCTCGCTGGGCATGAGTATAAGCGTATATTATGCCTCAAACAGCGTTTGGGCGACGGTCAGCACGGTGGGTGAGAATGGGAATGATACGATCGAGATTTTTGTTAAGGTCGGTGATGCTTGGGAGCCGGTCGGTGAGATCATTCCTTGCGGTGAAGGCGCCCATGTCTATACAGTTGAGCTAAACGGTCTGGTTCCGGGCGAGTCCTACATGTTCATGATCAAAGATGAGGAAGGCCACGAGTTTTATTTGTCCGACCCTCTGCAGGTAAAGGTGATCATGGTTGGCGAGATGGTGATGGTGACCGAGATGGAGATGAAGAAGTTGGCGGTGACCTTCAACACTGAAGTCGGGCGGCGTTATCGGGTAAAGGTAAGTGACAGCCTGACTTCAGGCGAGTGGACGGTCGAGGAAGTTTACATCGACGGCGCTTTCACCAATGTTTTCATGGCTAGCGAAAATCAGACCCAGATACGCATACCGATCAACAAGAACAAGGCGTTCTTCCGCATCTTCATGCTTGAAGATTGATCGGTAGCGTCAGAAGGTTACGAATGCGAAGTGTCTCTCTTGCTTTGGCGTTGACGGGTATGACCGTTGCTGCCGCGTCGGCTTTGACGCCGGATGACCTAATGTGCGAATTGCTGGCCAAGTCCGGGCTTGTGCCGGTAACCGACGCGGCTCCAGAGTTTTCCTGGGGGTTCAGGGATGCGCTGGCTGGAGATTATCAGCAGGCGTATCAGATTCAGGCGGCTTCCTCCACCGCCTTATTGCGTGCGGGCAAACCGGATTTGTGGGACAGCGGCAAAGCAGGATCAGGGCAATCACTTTTCGTCACATATGCTGGGGAGCCCTTGCCGTCCGCTTCCACCGTCTACTGGAGGGTTCGGGTTTGGGACCGGCGCGGCAAACAGGGTCCGTGGTCGCAAACAGTGGCGTTCGCCACTGCCGAAGAACTTGGCGAAGATACACCTCTGCGCTATCCGCTGGATCAAAAACAGGTGAAGCCGGTGCGGGTGGTCACCAACACTCTCGGCCGCACTTTTGTGGATTTCGGCCGTGCGGCCTTCGGATGGGTGGAGCTTCTGACACCGCCGGAGATGCAGCGCGGCGGTGACTTCACGCTGCATTTGGGCGAAAAAGCCAACGGTTTGAGTGTGGACACCAAGCCTGGCGGCACGATCAGATACGCGAAAGTCACGGGAGCTTTGACGCGTCCGGGCGTGTACCGGGTGCCGCTGGAGGCGGACAAGCGCAACACAAGCGGAGGACAGGAAGGGGAGGCGATACTGTTGCCGCCCGAGTTCGGGGTAGTGATGCCGTTCCGGTATGTCGAGGTCGAGGAGTGCCCGTATCCGGTGACGGATGATACTATACGTCAGATCGCCGTTCACTATCCCTTCGATATGAAGGCATCGGCGTTCGTTTCGAGCGACAAAGTGCTGGACAAGGTCTATTCTTTCTCTAAATACAGCATCAAGGCCACCTCTTTCGCCGGGGTCTATGTGGATGGTGACCGTGAGCGTATCCCATACGAGGCCGACGCCTATTTCAACCAACTGTGCCATTATTGTGTGGATCGTGAATTCATGCTGGCCCGTTACAGTCACGAATACCTGATGTTGCATCCTACTTGGCCGACAGAGTGGAAGCAGTATTCGGTGATGATGGCTTGGACGGACTGGATGTACACGGGCAACACGGAGTCGCTGGCGCGCCAGTATGATCTTTTGAAGGCAAAGAAGACTTTGGAGTTCGCGGCGCGCGAGAAAGACGGACTGCTTGTGACCGGCGGGCCGTCGGCTCCGATTAACAGCGGATTGCGCGATATCACCGACTGGCCTCCGGGAGAGCGTGACGGATTCGAGTTCAACCCCGTTAACGCGGTGGTCAATGCATTCTATTGCCTCAACCTACGCCAGATGGCGGAGATGGCGGAGGCGCTCGGCAAAGAGCCAGACGCCGCTGGTTACCGGGCTAAGGCTGATCGTGCGGTCAAGTCTTTCAATGCGCTGTTTTATAACACTGAGCGCGGCTGTTATGTCGACGGCGAAGGGGTTGCCCATGCCTCCCTGCACGCCAACATGCTGCCTCTGGCCTTCGGGTTGGTGCCGGAAAACGAGGTCGCAAGGGTGGCGCGTTTCGTCAAGAATCGCGGCATGGCCTGCAGTGTCGCGTATGCCCAATTCTTGCTCGAGGGGCTTTTCAATGTCGGCATGGAAGACTATGCGTTGCATCTTATGACCCGAGACGATGCCAGAAGTTGGGTGAACATGATGCGGTCGGGATCAACGATCACGATGGAGGCGTGGGACATCAAATACAAACCCAATCTGGACTGGAACCATGCTTGGGGCGCGGTGCCGGCCAACATTCTGCCGCGATACGTGATGGGCGTGCGGCCGCTGGAAGCGGGTTTCGGCAAAATCCTGATACGTCCTCAGGTCGGTTCGCTGGAAGCCATACAGGGCATCAAGCCCACGGTGCGCGGTCCGGTCACTGTCGGCGTGCGGCAGAAACCGGGCGAGCATTACAAGCTTATGTTTGAAATCCCTGTCAACACGATCGCCCGGCTGGAATTGCCTGCCTTCACCGCGGCTTGCGGCAAGTTCACTTTCAACGGCAAACGTGTGCCGTACAAGACTGACGGGAGAGGACGGCTGGTTCTTGATGATGTGCCTTCAGGAAGCCATGTGGCTTACTGGGAACTCAAGGAGGACAGATGCGGGTCGAAAGGCGCGAGTTGCGGCGGGAAGACATCCGGCGGTGGTTGGAGGGCTTGGGTGCCGTTCTTCTGATCGGTGCGCTGATCGCGGTTCTGCACTTGTGCGGTGCGCGGATATGTTTGTTCCACCGGCTCACCGGCCTGCCGTGCCTGACTTGCGGGACTTCCCGCGCTTTTGCCTTGCTTATGAGCGGTCATATAGCCGATGCCTTTGTCACACAGCCCTTGGCGGTGCTGGCAGCCACGGCAGTCTTTTCCTGTGTGCTGATACAGGCTTGTTTCATCTGGTGCGGGCGGATCGTTTTGTCCGTCCACTTTGAGCGGCGTGAGCGAATTGCACTCGGCGCTGTCACCATCTTGCTGGTTATCGCCAATTGGATATGGCTGATCGTTCGGGGAGTATAGTCGGGGCGTAGGCAAACAGGAACGTTTTAAGGGAATAGAAAGGCTTTGGTTGTTATGAGCGCTACTATTATTGATGGAAAAAAATTGGCTGCCAACATGCGTGCGGACATTGCCCGACAGGTTGCCAAGCTGCATGCCGAGCACGGCATAGTGCCGGGGTTGGGGGTCATGCTGATAGGGGCTGATCCGGCTTCGGCATCGTATGTTACGGCTAAGGGGAAGGCATGTAAAGAGGCTGGGATATTTTCTCTGGACGTGCGGTTACCGGCGGAAACCGCCCAAGCTGATGCTTTAGAACATGTGCGGGCGATGAACGCTGACCCGCGCGTTCACGGCATTCTTGTGCAGCTTCCGCTGCCGAAGCATATTGACGAGGGCGCGGTAATCAACGCGATCGCGCCGGAAAAGGATGTGGACGGGTTCACGCCGGTGAATGTCGGGCGCATGGTTATCGGTGAGACCTGCTTCCTGCCGTGTACTCCGCACGGGATCATTCAGATGCTGATTGCCGCCGGAGTGGAGACTTCAGGTAAGCATGCTGTGGTGGTCGGGCGCAGCAATATTGTGGGTAAACCCGTTGCAAGTCTACTGATGCGCAAGACGAGTGGCGGCAATGCGACCGTTACGGTTTGCCATACAGGCACCAGTGATCTAGGCATGTTCACCCGGCAGGCCGATATTTTGGTAGTGGCAGCCGGACGTCCCGGCACCGTCAGGGGCGACATGGTCAAGCCCGGTGCGGTGGTGATTGATGTGGGGGTAAACCGAATTCCTGACCAGACCAGAAAAAGCGGCTTCAGGTTGGCTGGCGATGTGGACTTCGATTCGGTCAAAGAGGTGGCCGCGTTGATCACTCCGGTACCGGGCGGGGTCGGCCCCATGACCATCACGATGTTGCTTTACAACACGCTTGAAGCCGCGAGACGCTTGGTATAGTTGCGAAGTGAAGTTTGTTTTTTCGTGGATTTATGAAAATAATTGGAGATCTTATTTTCGCGCGTGATGAGACCGGACGTCTTAAATCCAAGGTCGGCACGATCTTTCTACGTACTCCTGGGCTGGTGACAAAAGCCGGGATCCATGTGACACAGCGAATTGAGTGGATCAAGCACCTGAACAGTGATCGTGTCGTGGCCGGCAAAGCCAAGTTGTCTAACGAAGAGGTCGATGACGAGATCGGACGTTCAGTCGATTTGCTGTTCAACGACCAACATGTGCTTATTCGTCCTGACCCGAATGACATGGGTTTGGCCTTCGAAGCTGACGAGATGCTTCAGACCATGGTGTCCAAACGTAAGATACGTTTTCTTAATATTCAGGACGCCCGGGTTCGTTCGGCTTTGAGTGCGCGCGGCGAAAACTGGCGCATGAGCCGACTGCCGTGTTCGCCGGAAGAGATTAACCGGCTAATCGCCGCCTCCCGAACCGCTATTGACGGCAAGCCGATATATTTTTACAACCACTCTATCGGGACTAGGTTTTTGACTTTGGCCACGCTGACATGGCTCTCTGAGCAGCCCGACGATGTTTTCCGCAGTCATCTGGCGGAAATCGCCAAGTACAGCGCCAGGCGTAACCGCCTGGGGCACCCGGAGGTGGACATATTCCCGCCTGGATGCAAGTTTAAGCGGCAGGCGTTTGAGGCTTTGAACGTAGAGGGTCTGGAGATCGGGGCGTTGCGTGCCGCCTGTGGCAAATTGCTGGATGCATACACTGAGTCTGTGACGGAGGATCTGCGCCAAGATGATGAGGGCAACATAGAGTGGCGGAATCTGATGTGCTCGGCGCTGATCTCGCAGGCCAATTCCGTAGTCACCGATGAGATAGTGCCCGGTGTGTCGCCGGAGTTCTATATGCAGATCGCATGGTTGCCCGCGGCGCGTATAGAGAAAGGCGAGCTGATTTTAGATACCATTTTTGAAGAACTGAAGACAAGTCCTGACGATCTGGAGTTGCAGTCTCTGTGCGACATGCGCGCGAAAGGGATAATCCTGAATTATGTACGCCAGTATGGAAACCTGGAGTATATAAATGTCGGTCGCATTGCCCGTTCCTTGTCAACACGGGAACAGGAGGTCCCCAAACGCTCTAACGTTTACGTTGTGCAGGTAAAAGATTATGACAGGCCGCAAGCGGATTTCCATGTTTTAAGGTTTCAGAAGTGGTGTGTTTACGAGCATCTCGACGAGGGCAAGCCGTTGTTGCAGTCGATCATGGAGGCTGTGGATTATACCGATTACATATTGGATCGTCGTCTAGGGTGCAAGCAACTCGGCATGAACTTGCCGACCCGGTATTCCGCGCAGCGCATACGTGAAACCTATAACGGCACAAGCAAGAAGTATCAAGGGACGCGTGTGTGGGTGATATATTTCGAACGCGATTATATCAAGGGGATAGCCACTGACAAAATACATTACAGACGCTATGCCGATCCAGAATTCAATCGTCGCTTGGCACGTCTGTTAGGCGCGGCGGCCGCAGTGAACATGATTGTCGGACGTGCGCATTATGACAAAAGGGTCATGTTTGATGACGGGGATGAGGTAATTTTGCTGGATGACTCTGGGTTGCCTTACGAGTTAATAGTGAGTGACCACACCGGAACTTTTGCCGAGTATCAAGCGCCTTTGGAGACGTTTGCTGCGGCCTACGCCGAAACCGTCAACAGGCGTGCCGTCCAGATGGCGAACGCTGCTGAGTTCGCAGATATTTATCTGGATGCGTTGCGTATGCGTTTCTGCCAGATCCGGGATGAATACTTACTGCGTCGACACGCCTTCGACAACCTGTTCAATTACCAGCCGGTTGATCCGCAAGGCAACTTCGTTTTCCGCTGGCAGTGTGTCCTCCGGCGTATGGAGTGGACAGACTTGGAAATTTTGATGGCTACGATCGGCAACCATATCAGCGTGTTGAAATGAGATTGGCTGTGTTGCTGTCGCAGGGTTAGTCGCTGATGCGTTCGATATTGGCGCCGAGGCGTTTCAGTTCGACCTCGACGGTGTCGTAACCGCGATCGATGCTTTCAGCGTTATGGATTATCGTCTCGTTGCGGGCGCACAAGGCCGCCACCAGCAAAGCCATGCCGGCGCGGATATCTGGGCTGGAGACACGCGATCCCTGCAGGGGGGCTGGGCCAGTAACCACGACACGGTGCGGGTCGCACTGGACGATTCTGGCGCCCATGCCGATCAGGTGGTCCACAAAATACATACGGCTTTCAAACATCTTCTCGAAAAAAAGGGTTGAACCGCGCGTTTGTGAAGCTAAAACGATCAGGATGCTCATAAGGTCGGATGGAAACATCGGCCACGGCCCGTCCTCGATCTTGGGGATGACGTCACCTAGATCATAGGCGGTTTTTAGCTTCTGCTGCGCCGGCAGCCTTAGCGTCTTGTTTTCACGGTCGATAATCCAGCGTACGCCGAAACGCCGGAAGGGTTTTTCCAGCACTGCGAAATCAGAGGCTTCCACGTCTTCTACGGTCAGCTCGCCGCCCGTGACGAGCGCTGCGGCGATATAGCTGCCGGCGTCTATATAATCCGGGCCGATCCGCTGTTTGGTTCCGTGTAGTGATTCGGTTCCCTCGATGGTCAGGCGGTTAGTTCCGATGCCGTTGATCTTGCCTCCCATTGAGTTGATCATGTGGCAGAGGTTCTGCACATGCGGCTCGCAGGCAGTGTTGTACAGTGTGGTCGTGCCCTTGGCCAAGGCGGCGGCCATGACGAGGTTGCCGGTGGCAGTGACACTGGCCTCATCCAGCAGGATCGGCTGAGCTTCTAGTCGTTTGGACGCCTTGAATGAAAAGGATCTGCCGCCCCTGACCGTGACGCCGAGTTGTCGCAAACCGTCGAGATGAGTGTCGATGCGGCGCCGTCCGATTACGTCGCCGCCGGGCGGATATAGTTTCACCATGCCTTTGCGGGCCAGTAGCGGTCCTGCAAAAAGGATCGACGAACGGACGCGTCCGCAGAGGGCTTTACTCAGATGTGTGTTGAGGACGCGCCTAGTGCAAATTCTGACTGTCCGAGTTGCCGCGTCGAGATCCACACTGGCACCGATGTTTGATAGCAGTTCGAGCATGGTCAGCACATCCGTTATCAGCGGAAGGTTGCTGAGGGTAACCGGTTCGGAGGTCAGCAGGCTGGCGGCCAGCATTGGCAGCGCGGCGTTCTTATTGCCGGGTGTGCGGTGGATGCCGCTGATCGGCCGGCGGCCTTTGATGATAAATCTGGACATGGTTGCAAACGAAAAAAGATTGTTGTTTTTAGAACAGTGATATGTAACCAAAAAAACCGGCAAAAGAGAACTTCATTCTCAAAATTACGGTCTTTTTGTGATTTACGGTGGTTCACGCCAAGGGTTTTTTCTGATATTTTATGTGCATGCGAATTTATGTGGATTTTGACGATGTGTTGTGCGAGACCGCGCGGCATCTGGCCGGGCTGGCGCGGGATATGTTCGGGCGGCAGATAGTTTATGAGGACATATCGGTCTTTGACCTGCAGCAGGCATTCTCCTTATCCGCCGCAGAGATTGATAAGTTGATGGAGCATGCCCACCGCGCAGAGTTTCTTGCAGGCATCGCACCGGTTCCGGGTGGGGTTGAGGCAGTGCGCTCGATGGCAGGCCGAGGACACGACCTTATGGTGGTGACTGGGCGTCCGGCAGCGAGTCATGGTGGATCAAGCGCATGGCTGCGCAAGCATGGTCTCGGGGGCTTGGCGTTGATGCATGTGGACAAATACGGAAGAGCCTCCTCTGAAGTGCCTGACGGAGCTCCTGAGACGCTGGGTGTTCAAGAGTTTGCGAGAGTCAGTTTTGACGTGGCGATTGACGACGCTCCCGCTGCGCTTGATCTGTTGGCTACGCGTAGCGACTGCGCGGTGATCGTCTACGACCGCCCGTGGAACCGGGATTACCGTCATGCCGGAAACATGCGCCGCGCGGTATCGTGGCGGGAGATTACGGAGATGATCAAGGTAATTGAATTGAATTGAATTGAACTGGATGCAGCAGGCGGGGGCGTGAGGGATTATCGATTGAATACCACAGAGGCACTGAGTTAATGATTGTTTAAGAAACCCTGTGCCTCTGTGATAAACGGATTTTGCTTTATCGTCCGGTTTTATTAGTTTTCGTCAAGGGCTGCATAAAAAATAAAACCGCGTATCCTTTTGCCGGACAAGCGGTTCCGCCAGCTATTTTGTTTCGCTGAACCGCAGCAGGCGTACCGGGCCTAAAAGACCTGAATCCATCACAGGCCAGGTCGAGGCATCAAACTTTTTGCCGCCGATGCTGATGAAATTGATGTCGTTGAAGATTCGCCATTCTACCTTTCGGAGATCCAAGTCGCGGATTCGGTTGGCGCCCAGATTGGTGACCTCGACTTCGAGACGGTTGCCGGTCGCCAGCAGGACGCCGTGCGGGATCGGCATCCGGTACGGTGCCATGATGAGACAGCCCAGAGCGTGCCCGTTGAGGCTGACGCGCGCGCTATGGCACACGCGCCCCAAGTCCAGAAAGAGCGGTGCGCCAGTCGCCTGTCCCGGTGGCAGGTCGAACATCGTCCGGTAGACGGCGGTGCCGCCGAACCGCTCGGCGTCGGGGTCGCCTCGGTGCGCCCAGGAGCCGGGGCGCTCCTGTGTGAAGGGCTGGGGCAGCACGGGGCCACCCTCCAGAAATGAAACCTGCCACGGCCCGGCGAGCTTGCCAGCAACAGGACCAGGTTTCTGGAAGAGAACAAGCCTGCCGGTCTTGGCGAGATCACGCGCTTCAAAGGTCTTCAGGATGACCGAGTGGCCTGGCTCCAGCCGCAGTCTTAGCGAAGTGCCGCCCGCAACCGGCCGGATGGTCGCCGGTTCAGATGCGCCCGTCATAGGATCCATGACGGCGACGGCTTGGGCGGGAACGGCTAGTGTGACGTCTCTGTCCAGCACGTTGGTGGACTGGTTGGCGATGAAGTAGTGCCGCCCTGTCGCATGACGCCGACGGATAAAGAGCACGCCCTCGTTGTCGGCCAGCGTCTCGCGGCCGACAGCCGCAGCCTCCAGCGTTTTACGGAGTTCGCCGGAAAGTGCCCGGCCTGCGCCGACGTGCGCCTCGCGCCAGTCGCGTCCTTCCGTGAAACGCAGTTCCGCCAGCAACGGCAGGAACGCGGCCCGGCGCTCTTCCAGTTTTCCGAACCCCGGCACATCCTGCGGCAGCTTGTCGGCGAAGATCACCGTCGCTCCCTCGCGTACCAGGCCGACCAGTTTGCGCATCGTCTCCACCGGCAACAGGTCAGTCGACGGCACCACTACCGCCGCATACTTCGCTTCACCGGACACCATGCGTCCGCTCTCCATGCGGACACCGGCCAGCAGACGGTCCGAGACGAAATCGAAGCTGTAGCCTGCGTCCCAAAGTGTCCGTGCCGCGCGGCCTACTGGCCGATCCAGCAGCCACTCCCGCTTATGCACTGTATGCCATTCCAGCAGTCCTTCGGGATTATTCCAGCTGTCGTGCAGTGGCCAATACAGCAAGATATCGTTATCCGGCGAGCCCGACTGAAGGATCGACTGGCAGCGCGTAATGTAGGTGTTCAGCGTAGGCGTGTCGCGCCAGATCGGATTGCGCGGGTTCATTTCGGTTGCCGCGTAAAACAGCCAGCCTGGCCAGGCCGCGTCGTCCGGCGAATAGCAGGTTCCGTGATAATAGACATGGTTGATTCCCGATACCAGCATCAGGTCCACGAAACACTTCGTTTCCTCCAGCGTTTCGCAGAAGTGGTTGGCCATCCAAGTGCAGGTCTCGGCCGAGACCAAGCGGCGTCCGGCCAGGTGCGCCGCAGAGGAGGCCAATTTGCTGACCAGTGGCTCGCGGTCGCCGTCCTGAAAATGGGGACCGAAGCCCGAAAGCAAAGGATCGCGGTCGCCGCGACCGAACATTTCGGTCTCAGGAATGTCCGCCAGCGCATAAAAATCCAGCAGGTTGGCGGGGGCGCCATGCGCCTGAATCCGCGTCAGGATGCCGCGCTCGCGGCACCACTCTTTCCAGATGGGGAACACGTTGCTGATGATCAGGTCGGACACGGTTTCGCGGTAGTCGCTCTTCACCCGCGCGACCTGCTGCGAATCGCCGAGTCCGGCGAAGAGCGCAGCCTGGTCCTGCAGGCGGTAGCCACGGCGTGCCTCGAATTCCGCCAGGAAGTCCGGTGACCACCCCACGCCGTAATACTCGAACGAATCATGGTACATCGCGTGTGGCCTTGCTGTGCCGGGCGCAGCGAAGGCTTTCGTGAACGGCAAGAGGTAGTCGCGCATGGCTTGCGCGTACAGGGGGTTAAGCATGAAGCCTTCGCTGCCGGGCGAGGCGCGCTTGACGCGTGTTCCCGCGCATTTTATGGCGATGAGGCCAAGCTTCCAGCCCGCGCCTTCCGGTTTCCAGTCGAGCGTGCCGTCGCCGCGCAGGCGGTCCAGTATGGAGACGGTGCGGCCATCCGGCGCACGGGCGACAAGCGCGACCGGCGTGAGCCCCTTGAGGCTGCTTTTCAGTGAGTTGTCCGCAGGCGGCTCGATGACGGCGGTGGAGAGGCTCTCGACCGCTGTTTCCTGCGAGATAGCCGGGCCGCCGAAGCACCAGCCCGTGCCGGTGGTCATGTCGACGCCTATGTCTTTCCGTCCAGCCTCCTCGACCGCGAACTTCAACATCGCCATCCACTTCGGGCTCAGGTAGTCGATGTAGCGCGCTTCGGCTCCCTTTGCGCCATAGATGGGCACAATGTGGATGCCTCCCAAACCAGACTCGCGGTAGCGTTCGAGTTCTTTCGAGAGATTCTCCGTGTTGACGGCTGATCCGAGCCACCAATTGATGACCCAGGGCTTACAGTCACGCGTAACCGCTGGCCACGCCAACTGTTCCTGCGTCGGGTTCTGTGAAAACGCGGGCAAAGCACTCAGGCTACTCAGCACAACGGCGGTCGGCAGCCATTTTCTGCACATCATGATTTTTCCCTATGCTCAAATGGGCGTCAACTCTTCCAAGGACAGCCTCGCTTCGCTCGGTAGCTTTCAGACAGGGGAGAGCGCGAAAAACAGCCCTTAATTCTTGTAATTCACCTTTTCTACCTGTACCCGCAGGCAGTTTAAGCGAATCTTTTACCAATAATCATGACAACGTACCGCCTTTACCAATCAGCGTCAAACACAATCTACAGTAACTAAGGTAATTAAGGGACGAGGTAATTAAGGGACGGGTAATTAGAAGTAAAATGCTGTTGCTGAGGGGGCGGGGGGTGTTATGGTGTCGGGGAGATGGGGGCTGGGCGCGAGTAACTAAGGGACAAGTAACTAAGGGACAAGTAACTAAGGGACAGGTAATTAGAAGTTGTTGCGGAGGGGGCGGGGGGTGTTATGGTGTCGGGGAGATGGGTGGTGTCAGGAACGGGTTGGTTAATGCGATCGGAAGGAGGCGGGGTATGCGGCACGCGAGAGTTAAGCTGGAAGTAACTAAGGGACAGGTAATTAGAAGTTGTTGCGGAGGGGGCGGGGGTGTGTTATGGTGGCGGTGAGATGGGTGGTGTCAGGAACGGGTTGGT
Organism: uncultured Lentisphaeraceae bacterium; assembly: GCA_964557205.1. Classification (GTDB taxonomy): domain Bacteria; phylum Verrucomicrobiota; class Kiritimatiellia; order RFP12; family UBA1067; genus JAQVQN01. The sequence goes on along the minus strand of CAZKZI010000044.1, from coordinate 26 downwards.
TAATGCGATCGGAAGGAGGCGGGGTA
>CAZKZI010000043.1:1237-20810 GCA_964557205.1 uncultured Lentisphaeraceae bacterium | reverse complement strand
ATTTTAGAATTGCGGGCTTGCCTGACGCGCGGGCGATATGTAATACTAAAAACAAATGAATTGCAAAAATTATGTTTTTGACCTTCGACTTACCGGCCTATGGCTGCTTGGCGGCCACGGGAGTGAAGTTGTGTAGTCTGTAAGGACAAACGCAAGGCAGGACTCCCGTGGATAATCGCAGCCGATTCCGCGGGAGTTTTTGTTTTCCGGGAACGACTTCGCCAGTGTGAGTGATTGTGAAGGGAGACGGTTGAGGCGTATTTGATCGGCTACGGATAGAGCCGGTCGAGAGAGGGAAGACCATGAGCGACAGTGACAAAATGCGGCGTATCTATGTTTTTGACACGACTTTGAGAGACGGTGAGCAGTCGCCGGGCTGCACCATGAACTTGCGCGACAAGCTCTTGGTGGCCGAGCATCTGGAAGAGCTGCGGGTAGACATCATCGAAGGCGGCTTCGCCATCGCCTCCCCTGGAGATTTCGAGTCTGTGCGGGCTGTGGCGGGAGTGGTCAAGAATGCGTCCGTAGCCAGTTTATGCCGGGCTTTGCCAAAGGACATAGAGTGCGCGTGGGAAGCCGTGCGCGGGGCGGCCCGTCCGCGCATACACACGTTTATCGCGACCTCGCCGATCCACATGGCCTGCAAACTGAAGATGGAGCCAGACGAGGTTTATCGGCAGGCGGTGGAAATGGTCAAATATGCCCGCAACCTTTGCGGCGACGTGGAGTTTTCGTTGGAAGACTGCTCACGCAGCGAGCGCGATTTCATCTACCGCGTGGTCGAAGGGGTGATAGCGGCCGGCGCGAGAACGGTCAACATCCCGGACACCGTAGGTTATGCGGTGCCGGAGCAGTTCGGTCAGTTGATCGCCGATATCAAGGCGAGCGTGCCGAACATAGGTTTGGCGCGGTTGGCGGTGCATTGCCACAATGATCTGGGGCTGGCCGTGGCCAACTCGCTGGCCGCGATCAAAGCCGGCGCTGATCAGGTGGAGTGCACAATTAACGGCATCGGCGAACGCGCCGGCAACACCGCGTTGGAGGAGGTGGTCATGGTGTTGCATACGCGGCGTGACTTCTTTCAGGCCGAGACCAATGTCGACACCACCAAGCTATATGCCACGAGCCGTTGTGTTTCGACCGTTACCGGCAGCCGGGTGCAGTCCAACAAGGCGATTGTCGGAGAGAACGCCTTCGCGCATGAGGCCGGCATTCATCAGCATGGCGTTTTGGCCAACCCTTTGACTTACGAGATCATGACGCCCGAATCAATCGGCCTGCCGCGCAACAAGATGGTTTTGGGCAAGCACTCCGGCAGGCATGCTTTCGAGAGCCGCCTGCAGGAACTCGGCTTTCACCTGGATTCAGAGCGTATGGTAGAGCTTTTCGCCAAGTTCAAGGACTTGGCGGATCGCAAGAAGACCGTCAGCGACGCCGATATCGCGGCGCTGGCGCAAGACATTCAGACTATGGTCGTCGAGCACGTGAAGCTTGACCGCTACAATGTCACGGCCAGCAACGTTATCACGCCGGTCAGCACCATTCGCCTGATTTGTGACGGCAAGCAGGTCGAGCAGGTGGCCGCCAGCGACGGGCCGATAAACGCATCCTTCAAGGCCATCAGTCAGATTCTGGGTGTTAAGGTAAGTCTTGAGGCTTTCCAGTTGACCGCGATAACGGGCGGCGTGGACGCGCAGTGCGAGGCCACGGTGAGGGTACGGGACGCTGACCGGGTATATCACGGGCGCGGTGTCTCCACGGACGTGATCGAGGCCAGCATTTTGGCCTACCTTCAAGCCCTGAACGTATTGCTGGATGAAAGCGGACGCGGATGATTTCAGAATTCAGCCTGCCGCGCGGCGGGGTCTGCGCAAAAGTCGGACTAGTCTGACAGGTCTGACTCGTCCGACTTGTCTGGCTCCAAGACACAGGACCGGACATCTCATCCTGATTCCTGAACCCCGAACCCTGAACTCTTTTTCTTCTGTGTATTCAACAAAGTTGAAGCGCACCCTGTACAAAATAGCGATAAGCGGGTTATAGGCGGTCCAATTTTCAAAAAAAAGTTGGTTTTTTTGCTTCAGGCATATTAGTTTATAGCATAACTGACTTATAATCAAGACTTTATGCCATTTCCCCCTTGATGTTTTTCTTGCAGTTTTGGTGTTGACTTTTGGTGGGGGAAAGTGTTGAATAATGTCACAAAAGGTCAAGCTATGGCATTTGCGAACAAACAGGTTGTGGTGGGGGCAGTCGGACCGGGATTACTGGTCGGGCGGTTTGATCACAATTTGGATTTGAAGCGGCGCCTGATAGTGCCGGCTGGTTGGCGCGAACTGATGGGGTCGCCGGATTACGTGTACGTTTTTCCGGATCCGAACGAACGCTGCCTCAACATCATCCCGCCGGCCGAGATGGAGGGCAGGCTTGAGAAGCTGCGCCAGCGCGCGCTTTTTGACAAGAAGGCCGGTGTGGCGCAGAGGGTAATCGGCGAGAACGCGGAACAGGCATTTTTGGATGTGCAGGGGCGCATACGCATACGTGACCGCCTGCTGGCGTTTGCTAAATTGGAGAAAACAGTTGTGATGATTGGTGCCATGAACCGCATTCAGCTTTGGTCGCCGGTGTTGCAACCTGAGAAGGAGACGGTTGATCAGACGTCGTTGTCGACGGCCTGCAGCGACATCGAGTTTTAAGTTTTGTTGTCAGGCGGCGCAGGAAGGCGCGGCCGGTTCGGAGTGTTTATGCACTTGTCGGTCTTGTTGCATGAAACCGTGGAGGCCTTGGCGGTGATCGCGGGCGGGAGTTACATCGACGGCACGCTGGGCAATGGCGGCCATGCCAGCGAGATACTGCGGCGGGCGGGAGCAGGCGGAAGGCTGATGGGGATCGACCGGGATCGTGAGGCATTGTGGCGCGCGTCCGAATGCTTAAAGGATCTGCCGGGAGAGAAGGTGCTGGTACACGGTTGCCACGGCAATATCAGCAGGCTGGCGGAGGAGAAAGGTTTTATCGAGGTTGACGGCATTGTGCTTGATCTGGGCGTGTCGTCGGAGCAGTTGGACACGCCGGAGCGCGGTTTCAGCTTCATGGCGGACGGGCCGTTGGACATGCGGATGGATCAGTCGCGGGGCGAGTCAGCGGCTGATTTGCTGGACAGGCTGGACAAGGATGAGTTGGCGGAGCTTTTGAAGCGTCTGGGCGAAGAGCCGCAGGCGCGGCGGATCGCCGGGCTGATTGTGCGCGAGCGCGAACGCGAGGCGTTCCTGACCACCGAGCGTCTGGCGGAGACGGTAAGCCGGGGGTTAGGCGGGCGCAGAGGCCCGAGGCATCCGGCGACACGTGTTTTTCAGGCGCTGCGCATGGCGGTCAACCGCGAGATGGAGGAGTTGGAGCAGGCGATGGAAGAAGGGCTCAGGCTATTGCGTCCGGGCGGCCGGATGGCGGTGATAACTTTCGAGAGCCTGAGCGACCGTTTGGTAAAGCGTTGTTTTGCCGCGCATGTGGGGCGGTGGGCCGCGCTGGAGCAGGGCGGCGAGCGTTGGGAAGGCGTGTTGCCTGCGGCGGGCAAGGTTACGCGGAAGGCGGTGCAGGCCGATGCGGAAGAGGTGCGGACGAATCCGCGCGCGCGTTCGGCCAAATTGCGGGCGGTTCGGAGGCTGGAGGCGCCGGGTAGGGGACGAAACAGGAAGTGAAGGGATTTTTCTCAGGAGGGTGTTGAAATGCGTAAAAACCGTAAACGGCATGTAAATGCCAAAGTGCTCTCGCCTGCCTTGGTGGGCATGAGTGTGTTGATTGTGAGTCTGACTTTGATTTACTGCTGTCTGGACTCCAAATGCAACCAACTTGGGCAGGAGATTCGCAAGAACGAACAGCGTTTCGAAGCGTTGGAGGATGAATACGTTCGTGAAGAGGCGCGCTGGAACGACAACCGAACGCCGGAAAAACTGAATCAGGCGATGTTACGGCACGGGCTGGAGATGGACTATCCGGCACCAGATCAGATGGTGCGCATAGACGTTTCGGGAGAGCCTTTGGCTGGGCAGATCGCGTTGGCAAAATTCCGCAAAGAGCGGAGTTCTACAGAGCGTGTGGCTCACAAAGGACAGCAGTAAAAGCCTCAACGGAGGTGAAGGGGTGTCATGCATGAGCGGGGCATACTCATACGCGCGTGGCTCGTTTCGGCTGTGCTTTTTCTGTGCTTTGTCCGCTTAGGCTTCAAGCTGGCTTACTTGCAGCTTTCCAACCATTCAAAGGTCACGGGGCGCGAATACAAGCGCACCATGCTGGGGCTTAGGGGTCGTATCTTCGACCGCAACGGCGATCAGTATCCGATGGCGCTCAGTCTGCCTGCCCGGCAGTTTTTTCTAGATCCGAAAGCAGTCCGTAAAGAGCATGACGTCAAGGAAGTGGCGAAAATTGTCGCGGACAGTCTCGGGCTGGCAGAGTTTGAGGTTATGGAACAGTTTCGTCGCAAGGGTTCGCGTTACATTCCTATAGCGCGCTCCACGGATGATCGTGTGTATGACATGCTGTCTGACAAAAGCCGGGTCAGCGGGGTAGGTTCGGAGAGCATCACCATCCGGCATTACCCGCAGGGGCGGCGCATGGCGCACGTTTTGGGTTTCGTCAACAACATGGGTGTTGGCGGAGCCGGTATCGAGCAGCAGTTCAACCGTTATCTCACCGGTACGCAGGGGATGATTGAAGGCAAGAAAGACGCCTGGCGCAGTGAGATATTCAGCCGGCGCAGCATCTATGTGCCAGCCATTGCCGGAGCGGACATATACCTGACGCTCGACCATAATATCCAATATGCGGTGGAGCAGGCGCTAAAAGAGGTGGTGGAGCAGTTTGACGCCACCGGTGGATGGGCGATTGTGCAAGATGTGAAAACCGGCGCGATTCTGGCAATGGCGTCAAGCCCGGATTTCGAACCCGAGAATTATACGGAAGAGAGTTTGGACGTATGGCGCAACAACGCGCTGGCGATAGTTTACGAGCCGGGGTCGATCATGAAGGCGATAGCGGTAGCGGCGACATTGAACGAGCGGCTGGTGACCCCGGACACGATCATGGATGCCGGCGAAGGGGTATGGTTTTATGCTGGTAAGCCTCTGCGGGATCATGTCACCGGAAGAATCACAATCAGGACCGCGCTGAAGAAGTCCAGCAATATCGTTTGCGCCAAACTCGGTTTGTTGTTGGGCAACAAGCGTCTCGAGGATTACTTGCGCGCCTTTAATTTCGGCTCCAAGCTTGATATCGAGCTGCCGGGCGAAGAGCGAGGCATTCTGGCGCGATCAAAGGATTGGGACAGGTTGAAACCTGCCCGCATACCGATCGGGCAAGGGGTGGCGGTGACCGGTCTGCAGATGATCAACGCCTATTCTACACTGGCGAACGACGGGGTCATGATGCAGCCTTACGTTGTCGAGAAGATCGTATCGCCGACGGGAGATGAGGTTTTCAAGGCAGAGCGAAAAGTGCTGGGGCGTCCGGTGCGTCCGGAGGTGGCGCGCATGGTGCGTGACATGCTGGTCGGGGTTACCGAAGGTGGCGGCACCGGCAGGCGTGCGGCCGTGCCGGGGTACTCTATAGCCGGCAAAACAGGCACGGCCCAGAAGGCGGTTCCCGGCGGTTATTCCAGCACGGATTACTATGCCTCTTTCGTGGGTTTTGTGCCCGGCAGCAAGCCGGTCTTCAGTGTGCTGGTTTCAGTTGAGCGGCCGCGTCCGCAACACACGGGGGGTTATGTGACGGCTCCGGCATTCGCTAAAATCGCGGCGGCCACTGCCCGCTATCTCGAGGTGCCGCCAGATTTGCTGACCGAGGACGAGACAGACATCGCGCGTCAGTGAAGCTAAGGGGTTGTTAATACTCAGGTAGTCAGGAGTCAGAATGAGAGGTCCGGCAAGGTCAGTAAGTTGCTGGAGGCCAATTCGCAGGCTATTCTGACTGCCTGAGCAGTTACAAGTGTTTTTATGTAAGGGAACAAGAATGAGGCTATCTGAGATAACAGAAATAGCGCCACTTTTGCAGGGCAAGCCGCCGGGCATATTGTTCAGCGGTGTGCAGTGCGATTCGCGCCGGGTCAGGCCGGGTGATATTTTTGTGGCGATCAAGGGCGCCAAGGATGAAGGCGCCAACTATGCCGAGGCCGCTATCGCGAAAGGTGCGGTCGCGGTGGTTTCGGAGACTCCTTTGCGAGACGGGATCAAACCGGTGGTGCTGGTGCATGACGCCCGGTGCGCTTTGTCCGTTCTGGCAGCGGCAGTCAACGGATGGCCTTCGCGTGAGATGAAGGTTTATGGGATAACCGGGACTAATGGAAAGACCACGACTGCTTGGGTGTTACGCGAGATGTTGCGCGCCGGTGGATCCAATCCGGGTTTGCTGAGCACGGTGCAGGTTGAGTATGCCGGGCGGGAGATTCCGGCTGCCCGCACCACGCCGGACGCCTGTGAACTGCAGAGTCTGTTGGCAGCGATGCGCGGCAGCGGTTGCGATTCGGCAGTGATGGAGGTCTCGTCACACGCGCTGGATCAGAAGCGGGTGGGGGCGGTGAGGTTCGCGGGGGCGGTGTTCACCAATCTTTCGCAGGATCATTTGGATTACCACGGCACGATGGAAGCTTATTTCCATACCAAAAGCTTGATGTTCACCCGGCTCGCGCAGGAGAATCCCGGCGCCTCGGCGGTCTGTTGCATCGAGGATGGATCGGGATATGGCAGGCGCATGGCAGAAATCATCGCTGGGCTGCCGCTGAAACTGGTGACTTGCGGTTTGGCGGCCGACGCGGAGATTCGGGCGGAGGATATCGCGCTCACCACCCGGGGCGGACGTTTCGTGATGGTTCTGCCTGACGGGCAACGTCTGACGTTGCGTGTGCGTCTGGCTGGACGCTACAATGTCGCTAATATGCTTTGCGCCGCATCCATGGCTTTGGCGGTCGGCGTTCCGCTCGATGCGGTAGTGAAGGTTTTAGAGACGGTTGAGCCGCGTTGGGGGCGTTTAGAAAGGGTTCCGGCAAATACGCCCGCGGCAGTTTTTGTGGATTATGCGCATACTGATGACGCACTGACAAATGTTCTCGGCACCCTGCGCGAAATGACTGCCGGGCGGCTGATCGTGGTGTTCGGTTGCGGGGGCAACCGCGACCGCGGCAAAAGGCCCAAGATGGGCGCGGCCTGCGCGCGGCTGGCCGACCGGCTGATCGTCACTTCAGACAACCCTCGGCGCGAGGATCCGCTGGAGATCATCGGCGAGATTATGCAGGGTGTGCCGGATGGCGCCGACTGCATCATTGAGGTCGACCGCCGCGCTGCGATCCGGCAGGCATTGCTTTCGGCAGTAGAAGGCGATGTGGTGCTGGTGGCCGGTAAGGGTCACGAGTCGTTTCAAGAACTGGCGGACCGGACCGTGCCGTTTGACGACCGAAGCGTAGTGATAGAAGAAGCGGCAGGATTGATTAGCGATGCTGGTTGATAGTTGATTGGTTGTGGTAGATGGAAAGAGATTTGCCAGTATTCGATGCGGTGGAGTTTGCGCGTTGGGTTGGCGGGGCGACGCAGGCTATGCCGCCGCATTTTCAAGGTGTCGTGCATGATTCGCGGCGGATCAGCGCCGGTTGTCTCTATGTGGCGTTACGTGGCGAGCGGTTTGACGGGCACGAGTTTGTGGGGCAAGCCTTGCGCAAAGGCGCGGCGGCGGCGCTGGTGGACGAGTGTTGGCAGGCGCCGGACGAGGGTGCGCGTTGGCCCTTAATCAGGGTCAATGAAACCCGCCGGGCGTTGACAGATGCAGCGGTCGAAGCGCGGCGGCGCACCAGGGCTATGATTATCGGCGTCACAGGCAGTTGCGGCAAAACGACCGTCAAAGAGATGACCGCAACTTTGCTGGGGGCCGGCGGGGCGGTCTGCGCCACCCGCGGCAATCTGAACAATAATCTAGGGCTGCCCTTGAGCGTCTTGTCCATGCTAGAGAATGATGCGTTCGGTGTTTTTGAAATCGGCACCAACCATCCCGGTGAAATCGTGTCGCTGTCTGAAACACTGCGTCCGGATGCCGCTATTATAACCAACGTCGGTTGCGCGCATATCGAACATTTCGGTACTGTCGAGGCCATCGCACGCGAGAAGGGTGTTTTGTTCGCGGCGTTGCCGTCGCAAGGCTTTGCCGTGCTCAGCCTCGAGTGCGCGTACTTTGAAACGGTTGTCAGGTTAAATCCCGCTAGGTTGGTTACCGTCTCGCTATTACAGCGAGAGGCCGATTTTTTTGGCGAGCTGGCAGATCCGGTTGCGGGTGTCTTGTGCGTGTTCGCAAAGGCCACAGGCGAAAAGACGGTGTTGCGCAGCGGTTTGCCGGGAGAGCATAATGCTGAGAATCTCCTGCTGGCCTTCGCAGCGGCACGGACAGCCGGGGTGCCCGCCGCAGCCGCTGCTCGGGCTTTGGCTAAGCTGGTTTTGCCCGCGATGCGCTGGAGCGTTATCAGACATGGCGGGGTAACTGTAGTCAATGACGCCTATAATGCCAATCCGCAAAGCATGAAGGCGGCGATCCGAACTTTCATGCGGCTACCGGGCGGGGACCGTAAGATCCTAGTGTTGGGCGACATGCTGGAGTTAGGTGACAAATCGGAAACTATGCATCGGGAGGTGGGGAGTTTCGCGGCGGGATTCGCGCCTGCTGTATTGATCGCTGTTGGACCGGCTGCCGGGCGGCATATCGCGGACGAGGCGGTGAAGGGCGGACTGGAAAGCGCGAAAGTGATTTGTTATCGGGATGCGTCGCAGGCTATGGCGGCACGGGACTTTTTCAAGCCGGGTGACATGGTGTTGCTTAAGGCTTCGCGCGGCGTGGGATTGGAGCGTATACTCGATGGATGGCAGGTATGACAGATGCAGCGCACTAGTGTTGGGGGCGGGAATCAGCGGCGAGGCTGCGGCATTGCTGTTGCTGTCGCGCGGCGGCAGCGTGCTGCTGATGGATGAACGAGACGCCACCGATGAAGGCTTATGTGCTGAAAACGTGCGGCAGGCTGGCGGCCGTGTGCTTTGCGGCAAGGCTGAACCGCCGTGCGAAAAAATCGACATCTGCGTGGCGAGCCCGGCTTTTCCGGCGCGGCATCCGTGGATCGTGGCGTGTATGGAACGTGGCGTGCCGGTCATTTCCGAACTCGCGTTGGGCGCCGCTTGCTGGCGCGGTAAAATATTGGCGGTAACCGGAAGCAAGGGTAAAAGCTCGCTGGTGAAACTGTGCGCGGATATCTTGAACGTTGCGGGAATGCCCGCCTCGCCAGCAGGAAACTACGGCGTTCCGTTGTGCCGTCTTGCGCTTGATCAGTCTGGGCTGGAGTGGGCCGTCACGGAAGTCAGTTCGTTTCAGATGGAGCACACGGAAAACTTCTCGCCTGATATTGCCGTGTTGCTGAATATACAGCCTGATCATCTCGACCGGCACGCGGATATGGAAGAGTACCGGAACCTGAAACTCAAAATGTTTGCCGGTATGCTTCCGGGGTCCCTAGCCTTGTTGCCGCAGGGACTGGATGTGGGCGCAATGGTGCCTAAGGGGGTTGAGGTACGGCGTTTCGGTGACGCGATTTCCTGCGATTGGGTTTATGCCGACGGTAAGATAGAGCGGGCTGACTGCGGCAGGAGTGTGCTTGTAAGTCTTAAGGGTTCTTGGTTCGACAATGAAGTTTTTGGTTTGGCCGCGGCCGCAGGTGTGGCGGCACTCGACCGTGCCGGGGTTACGGCAGAACTGATCGGTAACGGTCTGGTGTCGTTCGTGCCGTTAGCCCACAGGTTGCAGATGATAGCGAGAGACCGGCGGGGCGTGTGTTATGTCGACGACTCCAAGGCCACCAGTCTGACGGCGTTGGCGGCGGCTTTGCGCGTTACGCGAAAACCCGTCCGGCTGATCGCTGGCGGGCTTCTTAAAGAAAAAGAATTAGATATAATAAAAGAGTTGCTGACACAAACCACAAAAAAAGTATATCTTATAGGCAAATCTGCAGAAGAGATGTTTCGCGCTTGGGAATCATGTGTGCCGTGCGTAGTTTGCGGAACCATTGACAGGGCGGTCTTTTTGGCTGCGCGTGAGTCAGGCGCGGGGGAGACCGTGTTGCTTTCGCCGGGTACTGCAAGTTTCGATCAATTTAAAGGTTATCGGGAAAGAGGAGAACGTTTCACAGAATTGATCCGCGCGGTTGCGGATCTCTGAACGCTTTTTTCCGGTATCAGAAGGACAAGGAGAAATGATGAATCGTAAAAGCATACGTGCTATAGCGGCCGCCAATCTGGCATTGGGGTGCTTTCTGCTTCAAGGTTGCGGAATATTCGACAAGAAAACGGAAGGTGACGTTACCACTATTCCGGAGCAGGCTCCGATCGAGGTGATGCCCGTCGATCAGTTCGAGCCGGTTACGCCGGTCGAGGTTGTTCCTGTGCAGGCGCCTCTACCTACTGTGCAGAGCACAACACCTTACACGATTCAGAAGGGTGACACCATTTCGGCTATCGCCTTCAAATACAATTTGCGCTGGCAGGATGTGCTGGCTGTCAACCCCGGCATTACGCCCACGCGTATGAGGGTCGGCCAGGTAATTCAATTGCCGGGTATTATCGATGTAGCCAAGGCGCGTTCTGTGCCGGTGACTACGCCGAAAGTGACCGCGCCCAAGACCGCGCCTGCGGCGGCCGCGTCCGGCGCATCGACATATACAGTGAAGGCGGGTGACTCGCTTTCCGTCATCGCATATCGTAACGGCATCAAGACTGCGGCGCTGCGTGCGGCCAACGGACTCAAGGGCGACAAGATTCTGGTGGGACAGAAGCTGAAGATACCGGGCGGGAGTAAGTCGGCCGCCGCTGCGGCTCCTGTTGCAAAGAAAGCGAGTGTGCCCAAGACCAATGCACCCAAAGTTACGGCGGAAGCCAAGAACGTGAAATCGGCTGCATCTGCGCCGCCGCCCGCGCCGCCGGAAACCGCGGTCGAGTCTGAGCCTGTCAAGCTTGAGACTACGCCGCCGCCCGCGCCGCCTGCGGAAGACCTGAACGTGCAGACATATACGGTCAAAGAAGGCGAGGACCTATACGCCGTGGCCATCCGTTGGGGTGTAAGCCCGAGTGACCTCAAGACGTTAAACAACTTGAGTTCGACCAGTCTTAAAGCTGGTACGGTTCTGAAGATTCCCGGCGGCGCGCAGTAGCAGGCACAGCAGGAAAGTTATGCGCAAAACGTTGACGGCACTGGCGACCACAGTGGTGTTTCTGCTGGGAGTCGGGGTCATTGTCTTGGCTTCGGCCAGTGCCGTGCGTGCGCAGGGTCTGTATGGCGACCCGCATTTTTTTGTCAAGCGTCAGTTGATGTGGCTGGGCATTGCGGTTGGCGTGGTATTTGCAGTCAGCCGTTTCGATTACCACTGGTGGCGCGAGACACCAGCTTTCATCTGCGGTTTTTATGTGGTGGTTTTAATTTCCCTCATGCTGGTTTTCGTGCCCGGCATAGGGGTCAAGGTCAACGGCAGTTACCGCTGGTTGCAGCTCGGTCCTTTCCGCGTCCAACCTAGCGAATTCGCCAAAATCCTTACGGTTATCGCCATGGGCATCTGGTTAGACCGTATTGGCTGGCGAGTGCGACAGTTCTGGAAGGGTGCGGTGTTACCAGGTGTGGGACTGGCCGCGGTTGCCGGGCTGATTATCATTGAATCGGATTTTGGCGCCACGCTCGTGGTGATGGTCGTTGGCGGCGCGCTGATGTTTGTGGCTGGAACGCGTATTTGGTATCTGCTGGCTTCCGCCGCAGGTGCATTTGTGCCGGTGGCGGCCATGATCGCGTCTAACCCCAACCGCATGGAGCGACTGATAGCCTGGTGGGTCAAGCGTAGCGGCGGCACAACGACCTCTCCTGCCGCATATCATGTTGAGCAGGCGCTGGTGGCCTTCAAGAACGGCGGTCCGTGGGGGGTGGGTTTCAATCAGAGCATTCAGAAATACAGCTATCTTCCTGAGGCGCATACGGATTTCATTTTCGCTATCGGCGGCGAAGAGTTCGGTTTCCGCTTCTCGATTATCATATTGCTGGCTTTCGCGGCTATACTCGTGTGCGGCATGCTGATCAGCATGCGTGCTCCAGACCGGCTAGGGCGCCTGTTGGCTTTCGGCATGACACTGCTGCTGGTGTTCCAGGCAGTGTTCAATATCGGCGTGGTCACTGATTGCCTGCCTACCAAAGGACTGGCGTTGCCCTTCATCAGTTACGGCGGCACCAACCTGATAGCCGCGCTGTTCGCCGTCGGAACGCTATTCAATGTCGGCAGGCACATCGACGTGTTCGACGAGCGCATGCACACTCAGGTGGTCAAGAATGCCGCAGTGCAGTTGTGAGAGGGGCTTGCCGATGGCGCACAAATAAGCGTTGTTGGTTCGCCCATAGCCGGACTAATCGGAGGGACTGGGATAATGGCTGGCATTTTCAAAGCATACGATATTCGCGGCATTTACGGCAAGGATCTTGATGATGCGACGGCCTACAAGATAGGACGTGCGTTTGTGACTTTCACCGGTGCGCGCAATGTAGTGGTGGCACGGGATATCAGGCCGCACTCTGAACCGCTCTTCACTGCGCTTTCGCGAGGCATTATCGAGCAGGGCGCGGATGTGATCGACATCGGCTATGGTTCCACTCCGATGTCGTACTTCGCCAACGGCAAACTGGGAGTCGACGCGAGCGTTATGATAACTGCCTCGCATAATCCTGCCGAGTGGAACGGGTTCAAGCTGTGCCGTGCACAAGCCGTTCCGGTCAGCGGAGCTACCGGCATAATGGAGGTCGAGCAGATCGTGCAGGCCGGTGACTTCGCTTTTCCTGCGGACAAACCGGGCAAAATCGTGTCTTATGATATCCTGCCCGAGTATACCCGGCATGTGGCGTCTTTCGCGCATTTGAAGCGGCCGGTTAAGCTCACCGTGGATTTCGCCAACGGCATGGGTATCTGGGAGGCTAAGACCCTGCGAGGCTTACTGACATGGGACGGGCTTTTTGAAGAGCCGGACGGACGTTTTCCCAATCACGAGGCTAACCCGCTGAATCACGAGACGCTGGTGGGACTGCAGGCGAAGGTGCGCGGCGGCCGCTACGATTTTGGTGTGGCGTTTGACGGCGACGCTGACCGGGTCGGCTTTATCGATGAGCAGGGTGATGTGATACCAATGGATCTGGTCACGGCGCTGGTGGCGCAGGATATTCTGTCCACCCGCAAGGGCGTGGTGTTCTATGATCTGCGTAGCAGCCGCGTGGTCAAAGAAGTTATCGAGGCGGCCGGCGGCAGGGCGATGATGAGCCGCGTGGGGCACGCCTTCATCAAGCAGCAGATGCGTGAGCACGACGCGCTGTTTGCGGGTGAGCTGAGCGGGCACTACTATTTCAAAGACAATTTCACCGCCGAGAGTTCGGCAATGGCGGTGCTGGCGCTGGCTAATATCGTCAGCCGTTCAGACAAAAAGCTTTCCGAGCTTGTCGCCCCGTTGCGCAAGTATCACTCCAGCGGCGAGATCAACACACATGTCAGCCGCGCCCCCCAAGAAATACTGGCCGAGATCAAAGCCGCTTACGTTCACGGGCGGCAGTCGGAGCTGGACGGCATTAGCGTCGATTATGCCGATTGGTGGTTCAACGTGCGCTGTTCCAACACCGAGCCGCTCGTGCGCTTGAACCTGGAGGCCGACACACGTGAACTGATGGAAGCAAAGCGCGACGAGGTGTTGACCTTGATCAGACGCTAGCCGTCTTAAACAGCGCATAAACTTAACAAATGAGTCCCGGGTCTTGCGTTCCGGGTCCAGAGCATTAGAGCAATCAGAGACTAGAAACCAGTAACTAGCAACGCTGCGCCCTCTCTTTTCACCCTTCACTCTTAACTATCATTGCTGCACGTCACTTGTCGGTTTGAGGCGCAACTTCGCTAACAATTAAGCATATAGGGGGTTTATGGTTAACGCAGATTTGTACAACGAGTTGATGAAAAAGTACCGCGACTTTTTCGGACATTTGCCAGAGGTCACGGCCTACGCGCCCGGGCGTATCGAGGTGCTGGGCAACCATACCGACTACAACGAAGGCTACGTGCTCTCGGCGGCGATCAACTTCGGCACCTTCTTCACGGTGGCGCGCAAGACCGACAAGACTTGTTGTTTGGTTGCTGGCGACCTGATGCGCGAGGCGTTTTTCGAGATTGGCGACATGGCGCCTTCGCAAAGCGACACCTGGCAGAACTATGTCAAGGGCACGTTGGCTGGATTGGCGGCTGTGGGAGATGTGGATTGCGGGTTTGACGGCATGTTTTTGAGCAATATTCCGCTTGGCGGTGGTCTTTCCAGTTCGGCCGCGCTCGAGATGAGCGGGGGACTGGCGTTGGCCAGGCTGTACGGTTTGCAGATCGACAAGCTGACCTTGGCCAAGATCGGCCAGAAGGCGGAACACGAATACGCGGGCTGCAAGTGCGGATTGCTGGATCAGATATCAAGTCTGGCCGGACAGGAAGGGTGTCTGGTCAAGACCGATTTCCGTACACTGGAATACGAGGCGGTGGCGTTGGGCGGCGGCGCTTGTTTTCTGATGTGCAACACCCACGCCAAGCATGCATTGGTGGACGGGGCGTATAACAAGTTGCGCGCCGCTTGTGAGCAAGCGGCTGAACATTTTGCCGGCGTCTTGCGCCATCCGGTCAAAGCCCTGCGTGATGTCAGTATGGCAGAATGGGCTTTGTATCGTGAAGGGCTGGATGCGCAGGTGGCAGACCGAGCCGCCCATCCGATCGGGGAGAACGAGAGGGTGCTGTGCGGAGCAGGGTTTTTGGCGGCTGGCGATCTGGCCGGCTTTGGCGCGCTAATGTTCGATTCTCACGAAAGCTCGCGTCGACTTTTCGGCAACTCCTGCGAGGAGCTGGATGTGGTGGTGGCTGCCGCCAAGAAGATACCGGGCGTGATGGGCGCGCGCCTCTCCGGCGGAGGCTTCGGGGGGTCGGTAGTGGTTTTGGTTCACCCGCGCGATGCCGAGACGGCTGCCGCGGCTTTGGCCAATGCCTATGCGGCACGTTTCGGTAAACCTTGCGCCGTCAGTGTCATCTTGCCTGCCGCCGGGGCGCGTGTGCTGGACTGATGCGGGATTTCGTCCGCTGTCTAATTGCAGTGGTAATGCAACATGTGGTATTTGGTCACAGCTTCAATGATATGGGGCTTGTCCTTCGGGTTGATCAAAAACCTGTTGGAAGGTTTGCCTCCGGCGTGGCTGGGTATGGTCAGGCTGACGATTGCGGCGGCTGTGTTCCTGCCCTTTGCGCGTCGGGTGCCGCTAAGATCAGGCTTGAAGCTGTTTATGGTAGGCATGGTGCAGTTCGGGCTGATGTATCTGGCCTACATGCGGAGTTTCGAATATCTCAAGGCGCACGAGGTGGCGCTTTTCACAGTCGTCACCCCGTTATATGTGGCGACAATCAATGACCTTTGGCGGCGTCGTTTCCACGGGGTTAATCAGGTCTGCGCTTTGCTGGCTGTTTTGGCGGCGGCACTGATCCTGCGGGGTGGGGTGCAGCGAGTGTCGCTGGCGGGTTTTGCGCTGGTGCAGCTTTCAAACCTATGCTTCGCGGTCGGGCAGTTGGCCTATCGCGAATACCTCGCTGCAGGGTTTGAGTCGAAGCCGAACGACCGGGATTTGTTTGTCTGGTTGTACTTCGGTGGTGTGGTGGCGCTGCTGCCATTCGCGCTCTACGAGTCGCTGCGGTATGATTTCACGCTTTCTCCGACCCAGACAGCGGTTTTGATTTACTTGGGCTTGGTGGCGTCCGGTGCCGGATTTTTCCTGTGGAATGCCGGTGCCCGGCGTGTTGCGCCCGGTGTGTTGGCGGTCATGAACAACCTTAAGATTCCTGCCGGTGTTTTGATCTCGTTGACGGTCTTCGGCGAGTCGGTTGAAGCATTTTCGCTGCTGGCTGGCGTTGTGCTGTTCGTGGCCGCGTTGCTGCCTGTCTACCTTTGCGGACGCGAAGGAGCGCATCGCGCCAACGTCTCGCGGTGACCCGGCGGGGCTGCGCTGGTGTCATGCCGGGGCAAGCGCTCGTTCTTCACAGGGCGGATCGGTGTTTATTTATACCTGTTTATTCTTTCAAAAGCAGGTATAAAAGCACATAATATTAACTTTCTATAGCGCATCCGATGCGTTTGTATCCGTTTTGTATAGCTAAAGGGACATGTTGCTATGCCGCAGAAAAAATACGATAAAATTCTAGTGATCAATTCCGGCAGTTCTTCGTTGAAATTTATGCTGTTCAGCATGGTGACGGAGACAATGGTGGCCAAGGGTATGGTGGAACGCATCGGGACGCCGAACGCCAACATAGTTTATCAGCGCGACGGCGAACCCAAGATAGCGCAGGGCATAGCAGCCGAGAATCACGGCAAGGCTCTGGCGATGGCCTGTAAGATGCTTGCCGACATTGAGGTAGGGGTTCTCAAGTCTTTGAAGGAAGTCAATGCCATCGGGCATCGCGTGGTACATGGCGCCGAGGAGTTTTCGGACTCGGTGGTCATAACCGAGGATGTCAAGAGCAGCATCAAAGAGTGCTCGGATCTGGCACCGTTGCATAACCCTGCCAATCTTGACGGAATCGTGGCCTGCGAGACGGTGTTCCCGAATGTCCCAAACGTGGCGGTGTTCGATACGGCATTTCACCAAAGCATGCCCAAGCACGCCTACCTGTATGCGATACCGCAAAAATATTATGATGAGTACGGCATACGCAAATATGGTTTCCACGGGACTTCGCACAAATTCGTGGCACAGGTTGCGGCTAAATTTCTGAAGCGCCCGCTTGAGGATCTTAGGCTGATCACCTGTCATCTGGGTAACGGCTCGTCCGTCGCGGCCATCAAGGGCGGCAAGGTTCTGGACACGACGATGGGCATGACACCGCTGCCCGGTATGATCATGGGCACCCGTTGCGGTGACATTGATCCGGGTATCATCTTTTTCTTGGCGCGCAAAGGGATGAGCATCGATGAGATCGACAATGTGCTAAACAAGCAGAGCGGGCTGATGGGAATTAACGGCATCGGCAGCGGCGACATGCGCGACACCGTTAACGCGGCGGCACAAGGTAAGGCCTCGGCGGAGAACGCCCTCAAAATGTTCGGTCACCGCGCAGCGCTTTACATCGGCGGTTATTTCACCTTGCTGGGCGGGGCAGATGCCATAATATTCACAGGCGGGATCGGCGAGAACAGCATTTCGGGCCGGAAGGTGATCATGTCACGGCTGGAGGCGATTGGTTGTGTGCTCGACGAGATGAAGAACAAAGCTCTGACCGGTGCCATCAGGGTTATCAGCACGAATGACTCAAAGACGCCGGCGATCATCATACCGACGAACGAAGAACTTATGATAGCACGGGAAACTTTTCGTCTACTGGCTAACAAAATGAAGAAAAATGGTGAATAAAATGGGAATCTTAGAGAGTCTGGCCGAACGCGCCAAAGCCGTGAACAAAACGATTGTCCTGCCGGAAGGGAATGATCCGCGCGTGATCACGGCGGCGGTAAAAGCGGCCCGCGAAGGGGTCTGCCGTCCAATTGTGCTCGGTACGCCGCCGGAAATTGCCGCGGCCGAAGCTCAGGCAGGCGTGACGACCGCAGGCAGCGGGGTCAAAGTGGTTGATTATACTGCAGACAGCAATTTGCCGCAATTGGCCGCAGCTTTATATGAGAAGCGCAAATCCAAGGGAATGACCGAGGCTGAGGCATTGGTTTTGGTCAGCGGCAAGCGACTTTATTTTGGCAATATGATGGTGGCCTCAAACATGGCGCAGGGCTTGGTGGCGGGGTCGATCGCCTCCGCCGCCGACATGTTGCGTAGCGCTTTCCATTGTGTTGGCACAGCCAAGGGAATTAATCTGGTCTCTGCATTTTTTCTCATGGATCTGCGTGAGCCGGCACCTGCAGGGGATACGGTGCTGCTGTTCGCCGATTGTGCCGTTAACCCGTGCCCGACCGCCGCACAGTTGGTTGATATCGCGCACGCGACTGCTTTTTCTTTTAGCAAGTTGGTCGGCAAACGCCCGCGCCTGGCGTTCCTGAGTTTCTCCACCAAAGGCAGCGCCAGCCATGTTCTGGTGGACAAGATTCGTGAGGCGTGTGAACTGACCAGACGGCGTTTTGAAGAGCAGGGGGTGGACGCGGAGGTAGATGGCGAGCTGCAGGCGGATGCCGCGCTAGTGCCGTCCGTAGGCGCGTCAAAAAACAAAGGGGGAACGGTGCAGGGTGATGCAAACGTTTTGATTTTTCCGGATCTGCAGGCCGGTAATATCGCTTACAAGCTGGTCGAACGCCTGGCAGGCGCGAAAGCATTCGGGCCGGTTCTACAGGGACTGGCCAAGCCGGTGAATGATTTGTCGCGCGGTTGTAGCGCCGAGGATATTTTTGGTACCATGTGCATCACGGCTGTGCAGAGCTGAAGGTGATTCATTTATTAATGAAATGGTCGTGTTATGAGTGCTGATAAACGAATGATGATGGTTACAGCGGCGCTAATCGCCGCGACGGCTTCGGCTCAGACAGCGGCCAAATCGCAGACCACGGTTTTGGACACGCGGGTTAAAGGCTACGAGATTGCGGTCTGCGCTTACTCGTTCCGCAAGTACACGGCGTTTGAGGCTATTGAGAAGACCAAGGAGAACGGCGGTGAGGTGATTGAATTTTTTCTGTGGCAGAAGCTCGCCCCGGAGTTTCCTGACGTGATGCTCAACCAGAATATGTCTGACGGGCACATCGCGAAACTGAAAGCCAAGCTGCAGGCGTGGGGCATCCGGCCAGTAAACGCATATTTCAGCAACGCTAATCTCGGCAAGAACGAGGATGAAGCGCGCAAACTTTTCGAATTCGCGAAAAAACTGGGCTTGCGGGGGCTTACCGGCGAACCGCCTGTGGACAAGATGGACATGATCGAGAAACTGGTGAAAGAGTACAACATCCAGTTATGTTTCCACAACCACCCCCGAAACCCGGGGAAACCTGAATACCGCAATTGGGATCCGGTTTATCTGATGGGTCTTATGGACGGGCGTGATCCGCGCCTGGGCTTTTCGATGGACACCGGCCACATTTACCGTTCAGGCCTGGACCCGCTTGATTATCTTAAAAAGGTCCAGGGGCGTGTTCTGTCAGTACATCTGAAAGATGTCAAGGAAGCAAACTTAGACAGCCCGGACGTGGTCTACGGCAAAGGCATCGGCGATATACCGGCGGTTCTGGCGGAACTCAAGCGCCAAGGGTTCAGCGGTCATGTGGGCGTGGAGTTCGATCACGTTTCAGAGCAGGTCGAGCAGGATGTCAAAGCCTGTCTGGATGTCATCAGGACGCACAAATAAACGGGGCAGGAGAGCGCACGGCGCTCGCCCCGCCCTTTTCATTGACTCAGAAGGTCCAGCCTAGACCCAATATATAACGCATGTCTTTCTTCTCACGGCCCGCTGAGGGGTGGGAATTGTAGGCGAGCTGGGCTTTTGCCTCGAAGGCCA
>CAZKZI010000043.1:0-1137 GCA_964557205.1 uncultured Lentisphaeraceae bacterium | reverse complement strand
AGACCGGTGCCGGCGGTAAGACGCATATCCAGATTTGAGATGCGGTCTTTCTCATAACGCAGGTTGCCGTAGCCGTAGAATTTCTCTGAAAAGAAATAGTCGTATTGTCCCTTGGCGAACCAACTGTTGAGCGTGGTGTTGTCCTGGCGGGTGGTGTTATTGCGCTGGTTGGCGTAGTAGTAGCCCGCGCCCAGAGTGATGCGGTCGTTTTCTCGGCGCAGTTGCGCATTCGCGTCGATGTTCGCGGCAGTACTTTTGGTGTTGCCGCGTACTATGGTCACGCCGGCTACGACAGCGCCTTTCCAGCGCGGTTTCTCGGGGTTGATTTTGGCCATGTCAGCGATGGCGATTGTCTGCGGCTGGGCGTTTCCGGGGGTCAGGACACTGACTGAGCCGCCCTCCGAGGCAGCGACTTTCAATGTTTGGGATGTGCCGTCGGCCTTTACGATCTCTATCGGGGCTTCGGTGGAGAAGGTCTCGATGTCCTCGGTCTTGAGTGTGATTGTTCCGGCCACCGTGGAGTCGAAGACCATCTTGCCGTCGGCGACAGCTTTGATCGTGCCGGTCAGGCGGTCGCCTGATTTGAAAACAACCTCGTCGCCGTGTGTTGTGATGGCCACGAAAGCCGCGGCCGCGCAGGCCGCCAAAATCCTTTTACTCATTAGTAGTGTTTCTTGCATTAGTAATTTCACTTGAGGCACTTGTAAACACCCTCTGGGGTATTTGCAAACGAGAAATCAGAATACAGAATCCAGGAGTCAAAATCCAGAATGTTTTCATACGATTTTGGGCAGATCACGGGTTTGCCTGCAATTTCAAAAGGCGGGTCATACTGGCATACCCTTTGTGTTGCGGGCGCTTCCGTGTTTAGCGTGGAATTAACGTGTATGGTCAAGATATCACTATTGTAAAATATTGAACGCTGATTTTACTTCATGATGTTATAATTTAAATACTTTTGGAAAAGTGGTGTGTTTTCCGAAAAAGGGTTTTATCATATGACACAGGTTTGCGAAGCTGAGCCTAAAGGAGAAAAATGCGTTACCTTTTTTTTATTTTGTCGTGCGGTCTTTTGGGCGGGTGCGTGAGCCACACTTCGAGTCCGGCGGGACACTGGAGAATGGATGATGCCGACGG
>CAZKZI010000042.1:13342-21728 GCA_964557205.1 uncultured Lentisphaeraceae bacterium | reverse complement strand
GCGGGAAAACTATTCGCGGTAAATTGTTCTCATTACTTATGCTCCTCCAGCGCCGCCATGATCTGGCGGGCGAAGGTGCGAAAATCGTCCATCTGTTTGGTGCAGATGCTGAAGACTATGTCCCAATTGATGACCCGATAGGCGTGAACGGCGGTGTTCCTGAAACCCACCGCCTTTCCCATCGCGACAGCCGTCTGTTTGTCGATGACCGACAACGTCGCCAATGATAGAAAAGTCCCCGCCATGGAGTCGGGCAACAAGAGGTTCCGTTGACTAATGACGTGCATGCCGACGTCCACACAGGCCTGAACAGCCCGCTCAAGATTGACGGATATGATGTCCTGCCGGTCGAAATCAGCTTTCAATTCCTCTGCGGTCGCCGGTGTTTTTTCTTCGATGCGTGCAAGGCATCGCGATAGACTTTCAAGCTTGCTAAGAATGAGATCCTCATCCATAAATCATCCTCCCGATCCGTACCCGCTGTGCCTGCCGCACAAGACCCATGAAATCTTCGCGGTCATACACCATGCGCTTGACAAGTCCATAGTAGGCCGTTTCGTCGTTCTTGATGACGACACGCCCTTTGGTCAAGATCTGGTGCAGGATTTCGCCGCTCAGGCCGTACATATCCACCACGTCCACTTCGCGGCGCACAGCATCCGTCAACTTGCCCCACAGAGCGAGACGGGCATCCATGTCGAGCGGTTTGTCGAAAAGAACGGCCACGTCCACGTCGCTGTCGGCACGCATCGTCCCCGCTGCCGCAGAACCGTACACGATCACGACTTTGAGACCGGTTTCTCCGGCTAACGCAGCCGTTACCGTCTTAAAAATATCCTTGTTCATAAAAGAGAAAAAGGTTCAAAGGTTCAAAGGTTCAAAGGTTCAAACGCGCCTTACGGCGCTGGTTTAAAGGTTTAAGGGTTCAAGGGTTTAAGGGTTCAAACGCGCCTTACGGCGCTGGTTCAAGGGTTTAAGGGTTCAAACGGCCTGACGGCCTGGTTTAAGGGTGATGGCAACCAGTAACCAGCACCGCTAAAATCACGGCTTTCATTTTTTAGTGATTAACGACGGACGCAGTCCGGGAAAAATGAGTGCCGTTCCCATTAGCGGAGATTAGCGGGTAAACTATTCGCGGGCAACTATTCGCCGCGCCGGGGATAGAGAAGACTCAAAAGGATGAAGACAACCATCGAAAACACAATTCCGAAAACATTGGCATCCAGTCCATAAGGCAGCGGAACGCGCATTATGGTCAGAATCAGGGTGGTGCATCCGCCCGCGATCATGGCCCATAAGGCACCAGTCGGCGAGGCCTTGCGCCAAGTAAACCCTCCGATCACCGGCACCAACAAACCGGAAACCATGAACGCATAAGAGTGAAGCATAAGTTCAAGCACGTTCTCCATGACCGTGGCCAACAGCAGTGCCGCCGCACCGATCAGCAGCGTTGCTGCCTGTGAGAGACGTAACAGGCGACGCGGGTTGTTTGCCAACCCGAACCGCTCACCGCAGATATCCGTGACCAAATTACCGGAAGCCGCCATCAGACAACTATCTGCCGTAGACATGATCGCCGAGAAGTAGGCGGTCAGCATCAGCCCCAGCAGACCGGTCGGCAAAATGGTCCGCAACAGCATGGGCAACCCTTTTTCGGGATCGAGCGCCGAGGCGCTCGTCACTCCGAGAATTTCAAACTGTCCCTGAATCGCCGCCGCCCGCGCAAAGAGCCCCAGCAAGACGCCCATAAAGGCCATGACGGGCCATTCAAACAATCCGGCCAGAAACCAGGCGCGCCGCGCGGTACGGACATCGGCGCAGGCAAACATACGCTGGTAGAGCGTCATGCCCACAAACCAGATCGGAATGATGGTGACCCCCCAGTTGATCAACCGGGGCCATCCGATTGCGGTAAACGTGAGCATCTCAGGCGGCAAAACCTCGCGCAGTCCCTGCATGCCGCCGACGGCATGATAACCCAGCGGCAATCCGATCAACAACAGTCCGGCCATCAGAATCAGCCACTGCACCACATCCGTGTAAATGACCGCCTTGATGCCGCCAAACACCGTGTAGAGCACAATCACCGCCCCCATGACCAGCATGGCGGCGTGCAGGTTCAAGCTGGGAAAGACCGAGGAAGCGAGTTTGGCTCCGGCCAGTATCTGTGCACTGGTGAATCCGGCGTAGCCGATACCTGATATGATGCCGGCAACCAAAGCCACGCGCGGCGCGTAAAGCCGGTTCAAAACCTGGGGGAAGGTGAAGAATTTATTGGATCCCGGCAGCGCGGCTACCCGGGGAATCAGCAAAACAGCCGCCAGCCAAGCCCCGATCAATCCGGTGAAGAGCATCCATGACCCGGAGAGACCCATTGTGAACCCCAGACCGCCCAGACCAATGGAAAACCCGCCCCCCACATCCGTAGCGACCACCGAGAGTCCTACTGAAAAACTGCCCATCCGGCGTCCGCCCACATAGTAGTCTTCGGCGCTTTCGTTTTTGCGCAGGAAGTAACACCCGACACCCAACATGGCTGAAAGGTAGAGGATGAGGATGACGAGATCAAGCAGGGTCATGATGGGAGAGGTAAGTTCTAAAGTTCGAGAGTTGGAAAAACGGTTTATTGCGACCACCAAGTGGACGCAATGACGAGGGTAAAAAAGGAGTTCAAAGGTTCAATCGGCCTACAGCCCGGTTTAAAGTTTAACGTTTAAGGGTAAGAATGGAGGCAGGGATGATTTCCTGGGCAGTAGGATTTGGTCTATCGAAAGGAGAAGTGCTTGTGTGAGAAGTAGGCGACAATCGTGGTGGTGATGACACAGACCGCGTTTGCGACAGGCGGCATGAGTTTCAGAAAAGCGACCAGCAAAAACAGCAAAACCGCGTTAAAGAGCATCATGCCTCCATAGACGACGTAGCAACGCAGATACTCGCGCCACGCATTGCCGCGTGTCCGAAACACGATATACTTGTAGCCCAGAAACGCATTGCTTATCGCCAAAATATTTGCCGGGATCAGCAATAGCAGATAGTGGACGTGTTCCCCGCACAACCAGTACAACAGCGCATATATCCCGGCGCCGAAAATGGTGTTCCAGGCGCCGACTAGCAGATAGCGCACAATCTGGAAGTCAATTCTCTTGATTAAACACATGGAATTCAGGAGCCAGGTTTTGCGTTGGTCTGGTGCAAGCATAAGATCATTGCGACCACCAAGTGGCCGCAATGGAGAGGGTAAAAGGCAGCGGACGCCTAGGACGCAGTACCCAGCCGCACACCGCTCTTCCCTCCTGACTCCTAATTCCTAACTTCCCTCTATTCACTCTTCACTATCATTGTTCTACGCCATTTAAGCCGGCTAGGACGGGTTTAAGGGTGTGGCATCCGATGGCGCTCAGGTCTTTCACAAGCGCCTGATACTGCGACTCGTCATCGTAGGTCCCGACTATCGCTCCGCCGGAACCGGCGAACTTGGCGGAGCAACCGACCTTGCGGGCAGTCTGCACCATGTTGCGATTGGCTTCGGCGATATTGAAGACGCGGTCGCGCAGGTCAAAATTGGCGTTGATCAACCCAGGCAGTTTGTCCGGATGCCCAACTACCAACGCATCGCGCGTCTGCTGCGCCAAATCTGCGAATTCCGTCATGGCTGCCAGAATGTCCGGCTTCTTCTCTTCAAACAGCACACGCAACTTATGATGGTATATTCCGGAAATCTCAGCCCGCTTCGGATCATAGGCAATATAGAGTTTGGGCAACAGGGAAACATCAATACGCTCATAACTGCCATGCCCGGTTTTTTCAACCAGTTCACGGTCAAAATCCATGAAGACGAGACCTTCGTACATCTGGATCACGCGATCCTGTAACCCGCATTGGATTCCAAGCTCCTCACGCTCCGCATCCAGACACAAGGTCGGCGCGTCTTCGAGCGGCACTGTCACCTCGTAAAACCGCATCAAAGCCTTTAGCATGGATGTACAGATCGCGGACGAGCCTGACAAACCGACCAGCCGCGGGATGTCGGATTTGTAACGCACCGTGAAATTGCGCTTTGGTAGCTCAACCCCCCGTTCGCGGCAGTAGTGCAGGAACACCTTGGTCATTGCCTTCAGCAGCCTGATGCCGCCGTAATATCCGAAAAGCTGGATCTCCCTTAACAGATCTTCCGGCGATGTGAAGACAGCATCGTCAACATCGCCCGGCACGAAGCCGAGTTCCGGCGTCTCGTACATCGTCAGCTCAACCGAGAAATCGCAGAAGGTAAAGGATATGGTCTTGCCGAAATAGCCGTCGGATGGGTTACCGACCAATCCGGCGCGTGCGTAGGATGAAGTTTGTATCAGCATGATTGATTGTGTGCCTTTAACGTCCTAAAGAGCTTTAAATTTTAACATAAGAGTCAAATTTTTAAATGAATGTGATACTGGTTTCTAATTTTTTTGCCCGCTAATCTACACGAATAAGAGTTGGTCCGAATTTTCTTTACGCTGATCGCTAAAAATTCAAACCAACGGCTTCAACGGCACTGCCTAACCGGAATCATGGCTCTCATTTTTAAGTGATTAACGACGGACGTAGTCCGGGAAAAATGAGTGCCGTTCCCATTCGCGGAGATTCGCGGGAAAACTCAAACAGGAACAAAAGCTCTCAGGGCTTCCAAGTAGCCGGCGGGATTGCCGATATCATGCCGGCGGCCAGGATAGCAATATCCATACACAGGAGTACATGACAGCAGCCGTACTATCGCGTCCGTAAGCTGTATCTCGCGTCCGACACCGGGACGCTGATCGGCCAAAAGTTCAAAAATTTTGCGATCTAGCAGATATCTTCCGGCTATCGCCAGATTTGAAGGCGCCTGCTCGGGCACGGGCTTCTCAATGATTCCGCTGATACTCCAGACTCGTTCGTTGTCAAGTGCTTGCTCGCCTGCGACAATGCCGTATCGCGAAACACGTTCAGCCGGGACTTTTTCAAGACCTACAATCGAAGCGTCACAATACTTGGCGGACACTTCAATTATCTCTCGTGAACAACACGGCACCCCGCTCACCAAGGCATCACCCAGCAGTATCAACACCTTGTCACACTCTGTCCCCACTAGATCAGCGGCCTGCAGGATAGCGTGTCCCAACCCCAATTGTTCTCGCTGCTCGGCAAATCTGATCCGGGGTGTTATCGCATCCAGACGCTCAAGCTCCGCCATAATCTCCGGCCTGCCGCGCGCCTTTTCGATCAATGAAGGATCAGGCGTGAAGTATTCGCGTATCGAAGCCTTGCCGGGTGACGTTACAATGATCACCTCGTCCGCACCCGCCTCCAGAGCCTCTTCCACCAGCCATTGCAAGGCCGGGCGACAACCTATCGGCAACATCTCTTTGGGTGTGGCTTTGGTCGCCGGCAAAAACCGGGTCCCGTAACCGGCGGCTGGAATTAGAGCTTTCATGGGATTATTGCGACCACCGAGTGATCGCAATGACGAGTGTAAAAAAGGGAACTCGCATTCGCGGTGTTCGCACTGCCAGCAATGAAAAAACTGTTACGCTTTAATACAAGGCGAAGGCATGACGTTGCGGGTATCGACCACGAGTTGTGCCCAATCGGAAAGCTGCGTGTAGTCCACACAAGCATGCGCCGTGGCAATCAACACACAATCAAAACCCGCTATCGTCTCCTTGTCCCACGACACCGACTCAGTCCCCGCCAATTGCGCATGCTCGCGGGTCGGTTTGATGACAGGCACGTAAGGGTCGTGGTAGGAGACCAAGGCTCCGCGTTTTGTAAGCATCTCCATCAGCACATAACTCGGCGATTCGCGGTCGTCATCGACATTGGCCTTATAGGCCAGACCGAGCACCAGCACCTTGCTGCCTTTGAGCGGCTTGGTGTGTTCATTGAGCGCTTCTGCCACACGGCCGACCACCCATTCGGGCATGCGGGAGTTGATCTCGCCGGCCAATTCGATAAAACGCGTGGCCTGTCCATACTCTCGGGCTTTCCAAGTCAGATAAAAGGGGTCGATGGGTATGCAGTGTCCGCCTAGTCCCGGACCGGGATAGAAAGGCATGAAGCCGAATGGCTTGGTTTTGGCGGCGGCAATCACTTCCCAAATGTCAATGCCCATCGCGCCATAGACAACCTTCAATTCATTGACCAGCGCTATATTGACGCAACGGAAGATGTTTTCCATAAGCTTGGTGGCCTCGGCCGCGCGGCATGAAGAGACCGGCACCAGGGTCTTGATGGCGATGCCGTAGATTTCCTGCGCTTTGGCCAGACAGTCGGGCGTGAGTCCACCAACCACCTTGGGTATTGTGGATACCACACTCTGCGGATTACCGGGATCCTCGCGCTCAGGCGAGAAAGCCAAATGAAAATCACGCCCGGCAGTCAGGCCTGACGCCTCTTCCAAAACGCTCCGCAAATCCTCATCGGTGGTTCCGGGATATGTTGACGACTCCAAAGCCACCAGCACTCCCTTGTGCAGATGCGGTGCGAGTTGACGACCAGTGCTGACGATGTAAGAGATGTCCGGCTCGCGGTTTTTGTTGAGAGGCGTAGGCACGCAAATGATGATCGCGTCGGCACCCTCAACCGCAGCGACTTCCACAGTGACACCGAAGCGGCCAGACGCGATCTGCTCCTGAATCGACTCGTTTGTGATATGCTTAATGTATGAGCGCCCCTGCTTGAGGGCGTCAACCTTGGCGCTGTCAGTGTCAATGCCGATGACATTGGCGCCGGAACGGCAGAACTGCAACGCCAACGGAAGGCCGACATATCCTAATCCAACTATCGCGATTGTCTTCATAATAGATGCTCTAAATAAATTATCTCACACAAAGGGCATAAAGGGGTTCAGGGGGCTGTGCTCGGACTTTGCGTTTTACGGCAACGATTACTTGCGGCGGACAACCGGGATGTATCCGGTGGCACAGACAAAGGCCAATACCCACACGATCATGATCGAGGGACAACGGAAAGGCAGGTCGCCCAGCGAATGGCAAACGGTCGCAAAGGTGCCAACAAAGACCGCCACAACCACAGGAGGCACATTATACAGCCAAACCGGGCGAATCGAGCCCCTGCCGACACCGGCAGCCGCCAGCTTGCGACATAGTTTGAAAGACTGCCTAATCAGCGAAAACAGCAAAGCGAGAGCGCAACTGACAATCAGTGTGAAACCGACCACGCCGTGTTCCGCCAGAAACTGCAACGTGTCGTTGTGTACATTGGCCCCGCCGGTTATCTGCATGCGTTTTTTTTGTTCCGGCGTCATATAGCTCAGCAAATAGTGCGGGTAGCCCCAGCCGCCGACACCGAACCAGCGGTGATCGCGGAAAATCGCCAATGCCATTTGGTTATGATAATAGTTGCGGCCTGAAACGCGCGCAACGACTTCTGAAGGTGTGATCGTGGCAACTTCCTTTTTAAGAGATTCCGGCGCGAGGACTTTTAAAAATATGCCCGCTAGAAACAAAATTATTAAAGCCGAGACCGATAACTTGACACGACCGCCGGTATGCAGCTTTTGCCACAGCCCAAACAGGACATAAACGCCGAGCGCCAGCATAATGATCCCGCACAGCAAAATCGCGGCTCTGCTCAGCGAAGCGATCGCGCCGCCTAAATTCAGCAGTGTTGCGCCCAGCAAATAGTGCCGTTCCCAAAGACTAGGCTCGTCGAACGTGCCCTTGACGCGAACCGGCCCGATTACGCCGACGGTCGCCCTGCTGATCCAGAGTCCGGCCGACAAGGCAAACAACAGGGTGAAGAACGCCCCGGCAAAATTCGGGTAGCCGAAAGTCGAAAAGAAGTGCGAGAACTTCTGGTCTCCCCAAAAGATGCTTTGGGCTCCCGTGAAAAGCTGCCAGAACCCAAAGACCGACAAAGCCGCTCCGTTCCAGCAGAGACTCTCGAACAACAGCCGTTTGTTTTTCTTCAAAAGTCCGTGCTTGGCCGCCAGCGCGGCTATCAGAGCTGGCGGGAACCACAAAAACATTACCGCGTGTTCCTTGGAATCTACACAAAAAGGCCATGATTTATTAGGCGCAGGCGGGTTGCGCCAGATATCTAAAGTCGCGTTATACTCGGGCTGCCCCGCGACATTTATGAAAGGAAGGCACAAGTAAAGTATAAGTAGCAAAGCGAAATAGAACAGCGGGTCGCGAACCAAGGTGTCAAACACCCGACTGCGCGCTTCCGACAAGGTCTCGTCGCTTTTAGCCTGCGGGAAGACCAGCATCAACTCCAGCACGAAGAAGCTAAGCCACGGGATTATCGGCAAGAGCAGATCCGGCCTGGTTCCGCCGTGTATCCAACTGAATGCCAAGACCAAAACCAGCAGGTGGAATAAGAGGACGTTGCGTATGAAGAAGTTCAT
>CAZKZI010000042.1:9365-13242 GCA_964557205.1 uncultured Lentisphaeraceae bacterium | reverse complement strand
CACTGAGTGGTCGCAATAAACTTTTCCACCTCCGCTTGCCAGTGCGGCATGGGAGGGAGGTCGGCGAGGCGCAGAACACGTTTTTCCAGGCGCGAGTTAGCCGGACGTCGTGCGGGACGCGGGAAATCCGCGCTGGCACAGGGAACCAGGCCACGTTTCACTCCGGCATATTTGAAAATCGCCAGCGCGAAATCAAACCAGGTTGCTTCGCCATCGCAGGAACCGTGCACAACCCCTGGCAACTTCACATCCAATAACCGCAAGGTCAAATCCGCCACTGCCTCGGCAGATGTTGGATTGCCGATCTGATCGTTCACCACTTTCAAAGCTTCGCCTGACTGAGACCCGAGCTTAAGCATGGTGTGAACAAAACTGGAGCCGCCCTCGCCGTACAGCCAAGCTATGCGGACAATCGTATGTTTTGGACAATGATGCCGTATCGCCTCTTCCCCGGCCAACTTGCTGGCACCGTAAACCGTGCATGCAAATGGCGCGTCATACTCGTGATAGGGTCGATCAAGCGTGCCGTCAAAAACATAATCGGTGGAAAAGGCTATCAGGCGGGCATCGCATTCTGTTGCCGCCATGGCAACATTGGCGCTGCCGAGCGCGTTCACTTTATAGGCCGCGTCCGCATCGGACTCGCAAGCGTCGACCTGAGTCATGGCCGCGCAATGTATGACCGCGTCTGGCTTGAAGGCCGTCATGGCCTGCCGCACCGCAGCGCCATCGGTGATGTCCAACTCCGGTAGGTCGGCCACAAAAAGCTCATGCCCCTTGAGCCGCCGCTGCAACGTACGGCCAAGCATGCCTTTCCCGCCTGTGAGTAAAATTTTCAAGGTGCTTTTAAACCAACTATTAATTGCAACCACTCAGTGGTCGCAATCCCGAGAGTAAAAGGCGGCGAGTAGTGTTTTTTACACTCTCCTTTGCAACCACTCGGTGGTTGCAATAACAATCGCAATCACGAGAATAAAAGGCGGCTCTAGTACCGGTAGTGTTCGGGCTTATAGGGCCCTGCGACCGACACACCGATATAATCCGCTTGGGGTTGACTCATAGCGGTAAGTTTTGCGCCAAGCTGACTAAGATGCAAGCGCGCTACCTCCTCGTCCAGCTCTTTGGGCAAACGGTAGACCCCAATATCCAGCTTTTCATTCCACAACTTTATCTGCGCCAAGGTCTGATTGGTGAAGCTATTGGACATCACAAAGCTGGGATGCCCCGTAGCGCAGCCGAGGTTGACCAAACGCCCTTCAGCCAAAAGGTAAATGCAATGTCCGTCCGGGAAGATATATTTGTCCACCTGCGGCTTGATGTTTACATGCCTGATCCCCGGCCAAGCCTTCAGCTTACCCACTTGTATTTCATTATCAAAGTGCCCTATGTTGCAGACTATCGCCTGATCGCGCATTTTGGACATGTGTTCTGCGGTGATCACAGCAAGGTTGCCGGTGGCTGTCACAAATATGTTCGCGTACGGCAGAGCCTCTTCTACCGTGGTTACCTTGTAACCGGCCATACATGCCTGCAAAGCGCAAATTGGGTCGATCTCAGAAACCCATACCTGAGCCTTATGTTCTTTTAACGCTTCCGCCGAACCCTTGCCGACATCGCCATATCCGCAAACAAACGCGACTTTCCCGGCCACCATCACATCCATCGCGCGTTTGATGCCGTCCACCAGCGATTCACGGCAGCCGTAGATGTTATCAAACTTGGACTTCGTAACGGAATCGTTGACGTTGATCGCCGGCACAAGTAACTTGCCTTCAGCGTGAAGCTGATATAAACGGTGTACGCCAGTCGTGGTCTCTTCGGAAACACCCTTCCAGCCCTTGACTGCCCGGTCGAACCACCCGGGTTCATCAGCAAGTATCTTTTTAATCAATGCGTTCAAGATTTGAAGCTCTTCCACTTCTGTCGGCTGATCCAGCAGCGACGGCTCTTTTTCGGCGTACAAGCCGCGGTGCAACAATAGCGTGGCATCTCCTCCGTCATCAACCACCAGTTGCGGCCCTGAGCCGTCCGGCCAGGTCAGTGCCTGTTTGGCACACCACCAGTACTCTTCCAGCGTCTCACCTTTCCAGGCGAACACGGGCACCCCGCTCGCCGCGATAGTGGCGGCAGCGTGGTCCTGAGTGGAAAAGATGTTGCAGGAGGCCCAGCGCACATCCGCACCGAGTTCGACAAGTGTCTCTATCAACACAGCGGTCTCGATAGTCATGTGCAGACTGCCCATGATGCGCGCGCCCTTGAGGGGCTTCTGGGTGCCGTACTTGGCGCGCGTCGCCATCAGCCCGGGCATCTCTTTTTCAGCAATGTCCATCGCCCGCCGACCCCAGTCGGCAAGACCAATGTCTTTGATTTTGTAGTTCATAAAAGTTTCTTTCTGGTTAATTGCGACTTATTGCGACGATTCAATCGTCGCAATGATGAGAGTAAAAGGTTGCTGGCAGCGTTTTCACACCCGTCTTTACTTGATTCCGGCGGCGGAGCGGAGAGCCGCGACGCGGTCGGTTTTCTCCCACGGGAAACCGTCGCGCCCGAAGTGTCCGTAGTTAGAGGTTTTGCGGTAGGACCAGCCCTTGGGCTTGGTTAGCCCGATATCTTTGATCATCATGCCCGGACGAAAATCAAAGATATCATTGGACATCAGAATCTTTGCGATCTTGGTTTCCGGCACCTTACCGGTTCCATAGGTGCTTACGTTGATACTCAGAGGTTTGGCCACGCCGATGGCGTAGGCCACCTGAATCTCGCACTTATCGGCGAGACCCGCTGCCACGATGTTCTTAGCCGCATACCGGCAGTAATAGGCTGCCGACCGGTCGACCTTGGAAGGATCCTTGCCGGAAAAAGCGCCGCCGCCATGCGAGCCGACACCGCCGTAACTGTCCACGATGATCTTGCGACCGGTCAAGCCAGAGTCGCCGCAGGGACCACCTATAACGAAACGGCCGGTCGGGTTAATGTAAAACTTGGTCTTGTCGGTCAGCATGCCGGTGTCGCGCAAAAACGCGCGGGCTGCCTCTTCCAGCTCTTTGCGGATACGCTTGATCGGAACATCGCGCGTCTGATGAGAGATCACGACCGTAGTTATCTCCTTAGCATCACCGTTGTCGTGCAGCACGCTGACCTGCGCTTTAGAGTCTGGCCGCAGATACTTAATCTCGCCGTTCTTGCGCAGCGCGGCAAAAAACTGCAGCAAAGAGTGCGCGTAAACGATCGGCGCCGGCATGAGCTGAGGCGTGGCGTTCGAAGCGTAGCCGAACATCATACCCTGATCACCGGCTCCTTGCGCCTCCAGTTTCACTTTGGCGACACCCTGGGCAATGTCCAGCGACTGACCGTGCAAAGCGCTGACATAATTGAAGGTGTCGAAGCTGAAACCTTCCTGCGGATCATCATAGCCGATATCCTTGACAACCTCCCGCGCGATCGACTGCGGATTGATTTTCTCCCAAACCTTGCAAGTTATCTCCCCCACATTCACCACCAGATTGGTGCCGACTGCTGTTTCGCAAGCCACATGAGCCGCAGGATCATTGCTTATACAGGCGTCAAGAATCGCATCCGATATCTGGTCACAGACTTTGTCGGGATGGCCTTCAGAAACTGATTCTGAAGTGTATATATGCCTTGTCGCCAATTTGCTCATTGCTGTACCTCTTGATTAACTCCGGCTGCATAGCCTTTCATACCGTTAAACTTCTAGCGCTAAATAGACTCCGTCCCCGCAAAGTATGCAAACTTTGTAGTTAAACATACTTTGTAAACTACTAATAACAAACGATTTATACATTCAGGAGCCGATAACTGCCAAACCGTATCAAATCCGCTTTGGTATGCGCGTAAAATTATCAAAGTGCTTAGG
>CAZKZI010000042.1:0-9265 GCA_964557205.1 uncultured Lentisphaeraceae bacterium | reverse complement strand
GGAACCATCCCTACCAGGATTTGCGGCTTCTTCGTAGTCGCAACAATCCATCCCCCGCCTCCTCAACGTCCGAACTCTCGAACTTTAGAATTTCATTGGAGCGCTTAAGCTTCGTGTTCTAAAATATGGTTAAGGTATTGGCCGTACTCGGACTTTTTAAGATCTTCTGCCAACCGCAACAGTTGTCCCTTGTCTATAAAGCCCATACGCCAAGCGATCTCTTCCAGACAGGCGATCTTGAGCCCCTGACGATCCTGAATGGCCTTGACGAAAGCTGTGGCATCCGCCAGTGAATCATGCGTGCCGGTATCTAGCCAGGCGAAACCGCGTCCCATCAATTTCACCTTCAGTCCCCCTCTGCTCAAATATATGCGGTTTACATCCGTAATCTCATATTCACCGCGCGCGGAAGGTTTCAATTTTGCTGCGACTTCTACTATGTCGTTGTCATAGAAATATAGTCCGACAACAGCATAATTCGATTTCGGACATGCCGGTTTCTCCTCGATGGACTCCGCTTTGTTGTTTGCGTCGAAACTTACCACGCCGTAGCGCTCAGGGTCGTTGACATAATACCCGAAAACCGTGGCGCCTTCGGAATTGCTGGCGTCTTTCAGCATGCGCCGCATACCGTCGCCATAAAAAATGTTGTCGCCCAGAACCAGGCACGCCGGCGCATCGCCTATAAAGTCCCGCCCTAGCACAAAAGCCTGCGCCAAACCGTTGGGCACCTCCTGCACCTTATATTCCAAGCGCATGCCCAACTGTGAACCGTCTCCCAGCAAGTCTCTGAAACTTGGCGTCGCTTCCGGCGTGGAGATGATCAGCACCTCACGGATGCCCGCCAGCATCAACGTCGCGAGCGGATAGTAGATCATCGGCTTGTCATAGATCGGGAGCAGTTGTTTGCACATGACACGCGTCACCGGGTACAACCGGGTACCGGCGCCGCCAGCCAAAATTATGCCTTTTCGGTTCGTCATTTTTATCCCTCTGGCATCTGGACTAGCCTTTGCCTAATCGTTCCCCCGCATAATTCTGTGTTCGAATCGGCATCCACCACCAGTCGTTTTCCAAATACCAGCGAACGGTTTTGGCAATGCCTGACTCAAAAGTCTCTTCCGCCTGCCAGCCCAAATCTGTCTTAATCCGCGTGGCGTCAATCGCATAACGCTTATCGTGACCGGGGCGGTCTTCGACGAAGATGATCAAATCTTTGTAAGATTTGATCATCTTGTGAGTTGTAACTGCATGAGCGCCTTTAACATCTTCCGCATCCCACTTTTCACGGATTTCGTCTGTTATCGGACAAGCCTGATCCAGAACATCACAGATGTTTTCTACCACTTGCAGATTGGTGCGTTCGTTATTGCCGCCAACATTATAACTGGCGCCGGGCACACCCTTTTCCAAAACCAGCGCCAAAGCTTTGGCATGATCTTCGACATACAGCCAGTCCCTGACATTGTCGCCTTTGCCGTACACCGGCAAAGGCTTGCCGTCCAAAGCGTTCAATATGATCAGCGGAATCAATTTTTCCGGAAAATGAAAAGGCCCGTAATTGTTTGAGCAGTTGGTGATCAAAACAGGCAGCCCGTAAGTATGGTGCCAGGCCCGGACAAGATGATCCGAGGCGGCTTTGCTGGCCGAATACGGAGATCGGGGATCATAGGGAGTTTTCTCGGTGAACAAGCCTTCTGGCCCGAGAGATCCGTAAACCTCGTCCGTAGAAACATACTGAAAGCGAAACGCATCGCGCGCGTTTAGCGGCAAGGTTTTCCAATAGGCGGTTGCAGCCTCCAATAAAATGAATGTACCGTTAATATTTGTTTCGATAAAACTAGCCGGCCCGTCTATTGAACGATCGACATGCGATTCCGCGGCGAGATGCATGATCGCGTCAGGCCTGAATTCGGCAAAGGCTTCCGCCACTGCCTGACGGTCGCAAATATCCGCCTGCTTGAAAGCGTAAAGTGAACTGTCCTGAACTTCCCGCAGAGAGGCCAGATTACCAGCATAGGTCAGTTTGTCGAAATTTAGCAACTGGAAATCTGCCCGGCCGATCAGATGCCTGACCAAAGCCGAACCGATAAATCCGGCACCGCCGGTTATAAGCACGCGTTTCATAATATTTACCTCATTAGCATCCCATAGGATGCAGGAGTTACAGCCTATGCGTCCTATGGGACGCTACTGTATTTACCTCAATCGTCGTCGGTCATTGAAACATCCACTATGTCCTGACGAGAAACCGGCCCAGTGGACTCAATATCTTCACCGCCATATAACGGCTGGCTGGCAGGCTGCGCGTCCGAAGATATCAGGCTCCTTTTGCCCTTCTTTCCTTGACCGTAAGCGCCATAACGCGAGGTGTAACGGTAAGCATAACGGTAGTGATAATCATATCGGCTGAACTGGTTGCGACGGCCGAAATCCACATCGTTCACAATCACACCGATCACGCGCGCCCCGGATTCCGTCAAGTGACGGGCCGCATGCTTGATGGGGCGGAAACGGGTACGGTCAGGGCAACACAGGATCATGACCGAATCCACCAATGAGGCCAAAGTCATCACATCGCCGACAATACCGAAAGGCGGCGAGTCGATGATCACACGGTCGTAATGTTCACGCGCCCAGGTGAAAAACTCCACGATTATACCGCTACCCATCAGATTGGCGGGGCTGATTTCTGAAGACGCTTTAGACAAGATCAGGTCAAGGTTGTCTATCCCCGATTGGATCGACAGCGTCTCAAATAAAGAGGGGTCAGCCTTGGTTAATGTGGTAGGCAAACTCTGGAAATCATTCGTTGCCTTGTCAAAAATTCTAGCCAAACGTGGGCGACGCATATCGAAATCAACCAACAACGTCTTCTGTCCGCTCTGCGCACAGGAGATGGCCAAACCGCAAGAGGCTACCGTCTTACCCTCGCCCGGCTGCGTACTCATGCACAACAATACTTTTGACATCTCCTGATACCGCGGGGAGTCCAGCAGGTTGCGCAACCCTGCCAATGCTTCAGCGAACTGCGAGAATTTGTCGTCTGCCACCAGACGAGCGATTTGCTTACGCTTCTTGCGCCTGACATGCGGGATGACCACCAAGGTTTTCAAACGCAACCGCTGCTCAATGTCTGAAATGCCCACGATCTTGTCTTCGAGGTGATCGAGTATCAAAACGAAGATTATACCCAGCAGTATACCCAAGGCCGGCCCGGCCGGAAAAATAACCATAGGATTGGGCAAAACCGGACGATTGGGTTTGAAAGCGGACTCCACTTGCTTAATGACAGCCGTGTTCTCATCTGACGCCAGTTGCGCCTCACGCGTCCTTTGCAACAAAGCCTTGTAATTAATGTCCGCCACTTCACGTTCGCGCGCCAACTGCTCCATCTTCATCTTGGCAGAGACTATCTTCAGTTCAAGATCAGACAGTTTTTTGACCAGATCATCCCGTTTGGGCGTCAACTGCGCGTATTGCCGCTGTAAAAGGTCGAGATTGGCCTTGCAGGTTTCAAGCGCCCTGAAAACCACGTCTGAAAACTGCTGCGAGTAAACCTCCACCTCTTTTTCTTTGACCTTAACCTCTGGGTGATTGGCTGTGTAGCGCGCCAGCAAAGAGTTCTTTTCCGCCAAAACCTTTTGCAATGTCTGGTATGCACCGCCGATCTCACTCGATCGCGGCACGGATTCAGGCAAAGACCCGAACTTCTCGGGCTCGGACTGGATCGTTTCCAAAGTTTTGCGTAACTCTGAGGCTTTTATTATTGAGCTTTCAAGCACTAATATCTCGCTGCTGACACGGCTCAAGGCCTGCTGCGCCATCTCGCTATCGCTAGCCATGAAATCAAGCTGGTTGGCCACCCGGAAATCCAGCATGTCTTTATCGGCGCGCTCCAGATTGCGTTTCTGCTGCTCCGCCGTGGTAGCCAGCCATGACACGGCGACTTCAGACTCGTTGCGGTTCTGGTCGGAGGTGAACATTTCGGCCGCTTTAGCATAGGCGTTTGCCAGATCGGCGGCCAGTTGCGCGTCAGTCGAACGCACAGCGATCCGTATAAGGCGCGACCGGCGTTGCAGAGTCATTTTAGAACTCACCAGCGTACTGATCAACTGTTCATCCGTCACCGTGGAACTGGGGTAATCACTGCGGTACTGGCTTACAATCTGATCTATAACCGCACGGCTGCGCAAGCGCGCCAGCCGCGTGTTGAAAACTTCGTCGAGCGACATACCTGTGTCGTTTTCAATAATCGCTTTGCGCAAGCCGGTATAGGTCGAACTGCGGATACTCATCTCAAAGACGCTTTCAGCCTCATAAATCGTCGGTGATATCTTAAACACCGCAAAAGCCACCACCAATCCGAGAATAACGAAGACCGCAATCGTCACCCAGCGCTGCGTGCATACACGTATCATGCGTCCGATGGTTACCGAGCCCATCAGGGAATCTTCGTCGTCCGTTATGCCGCCGCCGCCGGCGCCATAATAATATCCAGACCCATATCCGCCGGCGCCACCGGGATAATGCGCGGCCGACGAGCCGCCGCCGTAGTACATGGCTCTGTTGCCGCCGCCGTAGTACATGGCTCTGTTGCCGCCGCCGTAGTACATGGCTTTGTTGCCGCCGCCGTAGTACATGGCGCGGTTGCTGCCGCCGTAGTAAACAGGCCGACTGGAGGTGGTTTTCTTGTCGTCGCCTGATGTCCGTTCAGTATCGCTCATCTCGCGTTCTCCAAATAAAATCTTCGGTCGCTCGCTTGCACTTCTTTTCTCCCCATAAACTTAAACTACGAATTACCAGTGACACGGGCCTTCGCCGGCAAAAAGGCTGACAATGATGCTGTCACACATGTCCACGACAACAAAAACCCGGGTGAACGCAAGGGGTTGCTAATAAAACTTTCCAATAAACACATAAGTAAGGCCAAAACGCCACAAAACACTATAGGCGATATGCGCAAAAGATACACCCTGCCATCATTTTCATCATGCGTCCCAAACAGCAGCGCTATCCGCGCCCGATTGCAGACAGGCGCCACCAGCATCACCGCAGCCGCCAGCAACAAACCGCACCCGAGCAAACCGTACTCGCACAAGAATTGCAGCCAGTCATTATAAACAACGGCCTTGTTGTCCATAAAAAACTGCCAGTCTTTAGGTTTTATCACAAACCCGACGAAGTGCTTGAAGCCATCCGCGCCTATACCCGACCACGGATAGTCCTCCCACAGCTCGACCGCCGCCATACTCCGAACATTTTTTATTGCAACAAAGTCGGACAAATACTGATCCATCGGAAGCGCGGCTTTTATTTTAAAAGCAACCGGATTTCCCGGCCAAAGATATGCCAGGACAAAAACGGTTGATGCCATCACAAAAGCCGAAACCATGAACAGTTTCAACTGGGTATGACTGGGCACATGT
Organism: uncultured Lentisphaeraceae bacterium; assembly: GCA_964557205.1. GTDB lineage: Bacteria > Verrucomicrobiota > Kiritimatiellia > RFP12 > UBA1067 > JAQVQN01. Next base: position 3,836 of record CAZKZI010000042.1, on the reverse strand, counting down.
GGCGCAAGGTATATGATCCAATAAAAGATCATAATAACCGCCAGAACTGAATAGAAGCCGGCTGTCAATACACTGGCGAAATACAGCATACCCGCAAGGTTACCCGCAACACCTAGCAGGAAAATATAAACGGATGAACGCTGAAATTGTGCAAGCGCGTCAGCGAATACTCCCATCGACACCAACAGCCAGAAACCGAAGAAAGCACCTAGCGCCAAAGCACCCTCACCCCGCGCCAAGCCGACAAAGGGCTCGGTTCCGGCTGAAGCCTGCGCCACTGAATAAACCGCCAAACAGCCGCTGACAAAACTCATAATCTGCAACAGAAGCCGCTTGGAGGTTTTACTCATTGCGTCACGCAGAGCCAAGGCAACGGCCCAACACGCGATAAACACTGACAGACGGTTCAGAGCCGCATGCGGTTCCACACTGAAGGGCAGCCAAGCTGCCGCCGGTTTACTCATCTGCCATATATCCGCATCGGTCAGATAAACCAGTTTGCAGCCACTGTTCAGCCACTGCACAAAGGCAAGCAATATTATGGTTGCCCCTACATAAAACAAAGGGTCCCAAAGCATCTTGCGTGAAACCCGATAACGCGCATCCGCCAGAGTCTCGCGGCTCCTGACAGCAGGCAGCATAAAAATAAACTCGAAAACCAGCAAAGACAACCACAACAGCGGCACCATGCCTGCTGAACCCGGATGTGTGATGAAGAAAACCGGAAAAACACAAGCACAAGCGACATGCAGGGCTAATCCGTATTTTGTCAAAATCTTCTGAATCATAACTTCAGCACCGTACCCGCAAAATACCGCAAAAAAAGACCGCCTACACGTCAACTGTATCGCATAGGCGGAATCGTCATAGCGCTAACTCGGGCTGATTATCAAGCTCAATAACGGAAGGAGAGGCCTAACACCCCTCTGATACGGTCAAACTCATCCATCTGGTTGTCAGAAATCTGTTCCTCATACATCAGCGATCCATAAAGCGACACATATTTTTGCAACCGATAGTCGACACGAAAACGCATCGAGTACTCATCTGAGGTCACAGCACCCATGTTGCCGACCGCATATTCATTCTCTTCTCTACGTACGCCGACATCTAAACGCGTGGTCAGACGTTTGGCAGGACGGTAAGAAAGCCCTGTCGACAGCATATAAACCTGCATGGCCTGATTGGCCTCTTGCTCGCTCGGCTGAAAATAACTGGAACCCGCTACCGACCACACCAGTTTGCGGTTGATGATCCAGTTGGCATCCAGACTGTAAACCCATCCGGCCAACTGGTCGCTGTTTGCGTAGTCAAACCAAGTGGCACCCATCAACGCCCGATAAGAGATCTTTTCCGTGGCGCGTGAGCCGAAGCCGGCCATGAGGGTGTATCCTGAGCTGTTGCTGCCGATCCCCTTGGCACCGTCGCTTTCATACTCCTGATACGACCCGCTCAACAGAACATTGCTCTTGGCCGTGAGCTTGCGCGCAACCTGCAAGCCCAAGCTCCATTCACTCCATCCGTAAAGACTGCCGTATTTTTTAACATCGTTCTGGTAATTGAGATCCGAATACAAGCCGTTAAGGGTTATCGCGGTTCTCTCGCTGATCTGATAAGAGAGCGCACTCATAAGCTCATGCAAGTCCCGCTCACGCCAGATGCCACGTCCACCGTCCAGAATCGAATCGTCCTGACTCGTCTTAAGATAGCTCTGACCCAAGACAAACTTGAGACCGCGCGGCGAATCAGCGTAAAAATTCAAATTCTCGCCATAGCGCGATTGATCCATCTCGTCATATGTCTGGTACTTGTCATAACCATACCAAGCGTGGCCGACCAAGCCCCAGTCATTGCCGTGGTAGGTCAAGTCCACGCCGGGGCTGACCGTGAGAATGCTGTCGTCGTTTTCCTGACCGTCGTAGTCAACATTAGTGTCGTACGAATACTCTAGATTGACGAAGGGCGAGACCGTCAGGTTGTTGAACTTAAACCCGGAAGCGCTTTGCGCATAACTTGATGAGCACATCACAAGCGTCAACAAGAAGCCGATGCCTGACAAAGCATACGAGGTCTTTCTTGTAGCCATAAACAACACTCCTTCTTTAAAATCTGCTGGCAACGATCATACTATGACTCGTGACAACGGCATCGCTAACACTTTTTATCTTGTGGTGTCCGGGAAGATAATCGTCGTTCCCTGATTCTGGTAACCGGAAGGGATCGGCAGGCGCGGAACCCTGTTGATGCCAAAATCGGCATTGTGATCTTCAGGCGTCATCATCGAACCTCCGACCTGCCACACTTGCGAGAGCGGCATCCATACAGAATCATCCGAAGGCAGACGCTCGCGACCCTCCTCGCCCTCGGTTTCCCACTCCATGTTAGCGTTTAACTCCGCCAACAGACGATCCATTAAAGAGTGCCCCACAACCCTCATCATGGTCCTATAATACCTGAGGGGAAACGCGTCGACATCGGCGGCGGCCCACAAAGGTTCGTAGTCATTGTTGTCAACCACCGACCTTACCCAAACGGAAGCCAAATTCCGCATGCGTTCGTCCGGCAGCAGAGCTATCAGCACATTCCCCAAAGCCGGATTACTGGCTCCCCGCAGGAACACCAGAACCACGAAAGTGTTGCGGGTAGACGGCATGTCGAGCTGTGAGTTACGCTCAATCGCGATCTGCAGGGTCTCAGAAGCGATCTTCTCGTATTGTTGATCCGTAAGGCCGTTGTACTTCTGATTGAAGCGCTTGGCCAATTCCTCGGTCACCACCGGCAGATACTCTATGGGGATTACGGCAAAAACCTCGGCGATGACGTGCATCTTAACCTCGCCCGTTATCCCGGCGATGCACACCACGGCAGTTTTCACAAAAACGAGTGCCTTCTCTTCCGGACCGACCGGCATACGGCTGACCGCCTTAAGAATCCTCTGGGTGAACTCCACCCTGTCATCAGGCGCTACGCGCGCCAAAGTCCCTTTTAAAACAGTCGCGTCGTTGACTGATGATCCAATCTGTTTAAGCCATTGGGAACGCGTGAAAAAAGCGTTTTCCTGCGCAAGAATACTTGTGGCCGAAAGCAAACATACCGCAACCATTCCACACAATTTTGGGCTACTTAATTTCATTGCATCTCTCCTAACAACACTCAATACCAAGATTCCGGGATCCAAATCACATCCCCCGGCTTCAAGGCTACGTCCAAATCAGCGCGCCCCTCCTTGCCGATCTTGTCAATATTCACAATAAAACGTTTTACTGAACCGTCTTTATCACGCCGCGTCACACGCACTTTACGCTTGTTAGCCAGAGCCGTCGCGCCACCTGCCAGCATCACAGCTCTGGTCACCGTCAAATCTCTGGTTGAGGGCATGTTAACCGGCCCAGGGCGGGCTATCTCTCCCATCATCAGCACCGAACCCCATGGCGATTTCATGCCCGCGTTCTCGGCATACACAAACCCTACTGTGACCTGCGGGTCAATGAAATAGTCTTTGTAGGAATTTTTGAGCTTGTCCTGAAGCTCGATGACCGTAAGCCCGTCGCATTTCATCGCTCCGATCAACGGCATCAAAATCTCTCCGTTAGCATTCACCTCCGCCGTAATGTCTGAAACAGCCTGAGCACCCGAAGCGCTGACCGAAACCCTCAATGTCAAACCAGACACGATCACCGGCTCGCCAGACGGCACATAGACCGTCATGTCGTCAAAATCCGGTTCATCTTTCTTAAATGTCCAGCAACCGCAAACGCCTCCAGTCACCACGCATAAGGCCAGCAACCTTAAACACTTTTTCATCAACTGTTTCAACCAATAAACTCGCTCTCTGC
>CAZKZI010000041.1:0-22476 GCA_964557205.1 uncultured Lentisphaeraceae bacterium | reverse complement strand
GTGTTTGGGTGCGATTCAACTTTGTTAACTCGCACCCAGAAGTCAGGAGTCAGGAGTCAGAATGGCATTTGCACGAACCGCTCGGCCACGGCGCTGTTGATCCCTATCCAAGAGAGGGCGACAATGTTGAAATCAGAGCTTGAGCAGAACGCGGGACTTCTCGTAGATCGGCGTGAGGTCGATCTTGTGGTTGGCCTGGCCGAGTGTGCCATCAAAAACATGTACGGCCTGTTCGCGTTCAAGGTTTGCAATAAAACGTCCGAATTTCGAGCCGTCTTTTTTTAGGTTCATGACGACCTCGACAAAAGCCGTGCCGCGGGTGACGGCTTCGCTGATCATGCCGGTGGATTCGGCCGTGACGAAAATACGCTCGCATAGCATGACAAAGGCCGGTATCGGGTTGAACTTGTCACGGCTGTAGAGCAGTTTGTACTCAAAGGGGTAGGCGTCGACCAGCTCTTCAATCGCTTTCGGCGTGCGGCGTGAGGTGGTGACCCAGTGTTCATGTTCAGGTGTCAGGGCAAAGACGCGGTCCAGCTCATGCCGCATCTCCCCGACCTTCATCGCGGCAATGGCGTTGGGGCCTCCGATGATCACCGACACGGCGCGGCGCGCGGTATTGTGGCGCGCGCGGAAGGTCGCGACGCCCTCATCGTAGAAGGCCGCGTCCGGCGAGGCCAGATTGACCGGCACGGGTATGATGTTCGGATATGGTAGGGGACGGTCGAAGCTCGGCGCCAGGATGCAGTCGAAATTCATCTTCTTGTAGCCGCTGGGATAAAGGATCGCCACGACCGGTATGCCGCGGCGGCGGGCCGCGATTTTGCCGGGGTAGAACGTGGTCGACCCCGTGCAGACCACGGCATCATAATAGCCGTTCGTGCTCTCGATTTTGAAGGGGTAATCCAAGACAAAGCCCAGCCGGTCGATCAGATATGAGAGGGCTTTATGAAATCTGGTCGGATAAGAAGCCAGCACACAGTCATAGTCATAGTCCAGAGCTCGGCAAAAGGCCTTAGACTGGTTCTCATGGCCCGCTTTTCCGTCGGTGACGATCAGCAGTTTCTTTTTCATAACGCGAATCAGAATATAAACGCACGGCCGCTCCAGCGCCACAAAAAAATCCGGTTCCCGGCGGTCTTGGGGTGCGATTCAACTATTGTGAATCGCACCGTAAGAGATAACGGTTGCGAAAGAGATAGATTCTGATAGAGTTTATGTAAGTCGTATGTGATTCTGATGAACAAATTCGACGGCAACTAATCGTTGCCGGCTTGGACGGAAGAGTCTTCATCAATGCCAAGCCCGAGATTCAACGCGAGCATGACCATCAGGAGACAAAAATATGAAAACACGCAAGATCAAGAGCGACGTCAGTTGGCTGGGGGTGGTAGATTGGAACCGGCGGCTGTTCGACGCGCTGATTCCGCTGCCCGACGGCACCAGTTACAATGCCTATCTGGTGCGCGGTATTGACAAGGCGGCTCTGCTGGACACCGTGGATCCCGCATTCTGGGATGTGTTCAAGAAGCAACTCGAAGATGTCGAGACCCTCGATTACGTGGTTTCGCTGCACGCAGAGCAAGACCACTCCGGCTGCATTCCGCAGGTGCTGGCGAAGTATCCCGCCGCCAAGGTGGTCACCAACGCCAAGGCCAAGGGCATGTTGATGGATCTGCTCGCATTGCCCGAGGACCGATTCATCACCATTCAGGACGGGGACACCCTCGATCTCGGCGGCAAAACTCTGGAGTTCATTTTTACGCCTTGGGTACACTGGCCGGAAACCATGTGTGCCTATCTGCAGGAGGACGGCATCCTGTTTTCCTGCGATTTTTTCGGATCGCATCTGGCTACCACGGATTTATGCGTGACCGACCAAGCGGTGGTGTACGAGGCCGCGAAACGCTACTATGCGGAAATCATGATGCCGTTCCGGTCGATCATCCGGAAGAACATGACGAAGGTCGAGGCGCTTGACATCAAGATGATCGCACCCAGTCATGGACCCGTCTATGACCAGCCGGCCTTCATCTTGGCCGCATACAAGGACTGGGTGTCGGACGCGGTCAAAAACGAGGTCGTGTTACCCTACATTTCCATGCACGGCAGCACGCAGCAGATGGTTGACGGTCTCGTCAATTCCCTTGTGGAGCACGGTGTGAAAGTGCATCTCTTTGATCTCAGCGTCACGGATATCGGCAAACTGGCGATCGCGCTGGTAGACGCGGCGACCATCGTCATAGGAACGCCCACCGTCCACGTCGGGCCGCATCCGTCCGTTTTTTATGCCTCGCACTTGGCCAATGCGCTAAGACCCAAACTGCGTTATGCCTCGATCATCGGTTCATACGGATGGAGCAGCAAGGCCATAGAACAAATCACGGGGCTGATCCCCAACCTGAAAGTGGAGGTGCTCGGCACTGTCATGCAGAAAGGGCTGCCAACCGTCGAGACCTATACGGAACTCGATGCACTTGCCGCCGCCATTGCCAAGGCGCACCGCGAAGACGACCATGTGGCCACATGACCATTCCGGTTTAAATAATGAATGTCACTCGTGGGTGCCGGAATGGTTCGGCGATAAGCTGGTAATTATCAGTGTCGGACATCATGCCCCTGAAAAACAGCAGGAGCCGATGGTTTAGAGTTCGGTGTTCAGGGGGCTGTTCCGGCCTGAACCCTAGCTTTCTGACCCCCTGCCTTCTCTCTTGCAAGTCCCCTGAAGCGGTTTTGTCTCGATTTATTAAACAAGCTCTTGACAGTGAGGCTGTCCTGAACTACAAACACTTATGGCTTTTAAACTATCTGCTCTGTTTCCTCGCTTTTTACGTGAGTCTTCCATGCGTGCCTTGACTCGTTCCCCTCGCCGGTTTCGAGATATGCGGCGTATGCCCCGCCCCAGTTACAACCAACCTAACTGGCGCGATCTCTTCTCCGAAAGAGCTATCCGTTTTTTCTCATCCGTCTTGGTAAAAGGGCAGCGCGGTCGTGATCTGGCGTTGGGCCACGATGAGCCTTTGCGCGCCGAATTGCTCAGCCAGCAGCAGCTTCCCCCCTTTGCCAAGGAGTTGGCGCAACAACATCAGGTGGCAGTTGGCCGCGGCGCTGACAAACTCTTGCCGCAACTGGCTGAAAATCAACGGGCATTGTACCGCTCCTACGACATTATTACCGCGGCTCTGACGCAGGGACGCCAGCTTGAACCCGCGGCGGAGTGGCTGCTCGACAACTTCTTTCTCATCGAGCAACAGATACACGATGCGCACCTTCACCTCCCGCGGGCCTACAGCCGCAGCCTGCCACGGCTGGCAGCAGGTTCGATGGCCGGCTTTCCCCGAGTCTACCAGATGGCAGTCGAACTGATCGCGCACCTTGATGGCAGATTAGAGGCGGAAACCGTCACCCAGTTCGTCTCCGCCTACCAGGAGATCACCCCGCTGCGATTAAGCGAGCTCTGGGCCTTTCCGATCGCCCTGCGCCTGGGGCTGGTCGATAATTTACGCCGCGTGGCCGCGCGTATTGCCCGGCGGCGGCGCGAACGCGACGCCGGCATCGCCTGGGCCGAACGGATGATCGCCACCGCCGCCCAACAGCCGAAACGGTTGATCCGCCTGCTGGCCGAATTTGCCGACACCGAAACGAAACTCACCGCGCCGTTTCTCGAAGAGTTCAGCAGCCGACTACGCGGCCAAGGCATGGCACTCGCCTTTGTTCTGAACTGGGTTGAGCAAGCCCTTGCCGATAAGGGCACCAGCGAACCCCAACAACTGCAGACCGATAGCCATGCGCAAGCCGCCGAACAGGTTTCCATTGCCAACAGCATCGCCAGTATGCGCTTCCTTGGCAAACTGGACTGGAAAGAGTTCGTTGAAACGCTCAGCGTCGTGGAATGGACACTACGCGGCGATCCGGCCAGCGCCTACTCGGAACAAGATTTTGCCACACGCGACCGCTACCGCCATATCGTGGAGCGCCTCGCCCAACGTAGCGACCAGGATGAAGCAACAGTCGCACGCAAAGTCGTCGCATTGGCACAAGCACACGCTGCGCATGACGATGTCCGTAAGAGCCGGGAGGCCCATATCGGACACTACCTGATCGGCGGCGGCACACGGCAGCTCACCTGCGCACTAAAGTGTCGCGGGCGTGCCTGCGAGTGGGCGCTTCGCCTGTGCACACGTTACGCGCTGGCTCTGTATCTGGGGCCGATTTCCGTTATCACCGCTGCGGCCACCGCCGCGACCATACCCTGGTTTATCAGTCTGGGGATGGCCTCACCGAACTTCTGGCTGTTTGTGATCACAGCCGCGATCGGCGCTTCCGCGCTGGGAGTCTCGCTGGTCAACTTTTTGGCGACGCTGCTCGTCCCGCCTCGCCCGATCCCGCGTCTTGACTTCTCTGAAGGGATACCCTCCGACCACCGCTCCATCGTGGTCATCCCTTGCCTGCTTAGCAATGCTACAACAGTCGAGCGGTTGCTGGAAGCACTTGAAATCCGCTATCTCGGCAATCGCGACCCGAACGTGGGCTTTGCTTTGCTCAGCGATTTCGCTGATGCCGACACTGAAACCACGCCAACTGACGAGGGGTTGATCAGCTTGGCCCGCCAAGGAATTGCAGCTTTGAACGAGCGCTACCAAGCCGCGGAACGGCACACTCTCTTTTACCTGCTCCACCGCCCGCGGGTTTGGAACCCGTTTGAAAAACAGTGGATGGGCTGGGAGCGCAAGCGCGGCAAGCTGGAGCAGTTCAACGCCTTCTTGCGCGGCGAGGCGCAGGATGCGTTTTCGATCGTCGACGGCTTCCGCCCATTTCTGCGCGCAGTCAAATACGTGATCACCCTGGATGCCGACACAGAGCTGCCGCGTGGCGCGGCGCATCGTCTGGTCGGAGCCATGGCGCACCCCTTGAACCAGCCGCGCATCGACCCCAAAACCCGCCGCGTCGTTGAAGGCTATGGCATCTTGCAACCACGCGCCTCGATCCGCCTGACCCATGGTCAAAGCCGCTTTGCCAGCCTTTTCTCAGGCGCAACCGGTTTGGATCCCTACACCCGCGAGGTGTCGGATGTCTACCAGGATCTCTTCGGCGAAGGCTCTTATATGGGCAAGGGCATCTACGATGTCGATGCCTTCCGCGAAGTGCTACAGGGGCGTTTTCCGGATAATCAGATTCTCAGCCACGATCTGCTGGAGAGCGGCTATGCCCGTTCGGCGCTGTTGAGCGGCGTCGAAGTATATGAGAACTTCCCCTCCACCTATCTGGGTGAGATCAGCCGCCAGCACCGCTGGATCCGTGGCGATTGGCAGATTCTCCGCTGGCTGTTCCCGCGGCCGCCCACCAGCACGGCTCAGCGCGATTCCAACCCGCTCACAGCCCTCAGCCGCTGGAAGATATTCGACAACATCCGCCGTAGCCTTGTGGCTCCCGCACTACTGGTGTGGCTGCTCGCGGGCTGGGCTCTGGCACCTGCCTGGTCATGGCTGTTCACCGGTTATGTGCTGGCTATCCTGTTCTCCAGCGGCATCCTGCGAACCCTCACCAACATCGTGCGCAAGCCAGAGACATGTGAATGGCATCTCCATTTGCGCACAGTCGGCAGCACACTCGGTCTGTGTTTTGCCGGGCCGCTGCTCGCCTTAGCCTGCCTCCCCTACGAGGCTTGTATCACGCTGGACGCCTGCTGTCGCGCCACCGGACGCTTTGGCATCACCCGACGCGGGCTCTTACTCTGGAACCTGCCGCAAGACCAGCGCCGTAATCGGCGGCGTACCCTCGCCGGATTCATGGCCGAGATGTGGCCAACAAGTTGTCTGGCGCTAGCTAGCGTGACTGTGTGCGTGCTGGCACCGGGAGACCCCCCCCTCGTCCGACTGCCGCTGCTCGGTGCCTGGTTCTGCGCCCCGCTGATCGCCTGGTGGCTCAGCCGTCCGCCCAGCGATGCCGCCCCTGATCTGGCTCCCGCGCAAAAACAGTGGTTGCGGGCGCTCGCCCGCCGCACGTGGCGTTATTTTGAAACCTTTGTCAGCAAAGAAAACCAGTGGCTTGCCCCTGACAACTATCAGGAAACACCCGCACCCGAGACTGCCATGCGCACCTCGCCCACGAACATGGGGCTGGCACTGGCAGCCAATTTGTCAGCCTGGGACTTCGGCTACCTGTCGACCGGACGGCTACTGGAACGCACCGAGCATATGCTGAGTGCCATGAAGCGGCTGGAGCGCTATCGCGGCCACTTCTATAACTGGTATGACACCCAAAATCTGCAACCTTTACGCCCGCTCTATGTTTCCAGTGTGGACAGCGGCAACCTGGCGGGTTACCTGGTCGCCCTGCGGGGCGGGCTCAATGACTTACGACAACAACCAGCCGTCTGCCCACGGTCTCAAATCAAGGCCGGTTTACGCGACACCCTGAAGGTATTGCGACAGGAGAGCGGCAAACGCGCGCCACAACTCTTGTTGCAGGCGCTGGCAGCCGCCACCGCCGCTGTCGAGGAACTCCCCCTCGCGGATGATGCCGACTTCTGCGCACCGCTCGCAACCACCCGGCAGGCCGCCGCGCAACTCCGCAATGCCGCCGAACCCGTGGGGGGCGAGGTGCTGGCTTGGTCCGAGGCTTTCGTGGCGCAGTGCGAAGACCATGCTGCCGATATAAATCAGTTCGCATCCGACACCCGCACCCATACGCACGCCCTCACCCTCGAAATGCTGGCGCAGACATCCGATACGAACAACGCGCCGGGCCGACGCCAAGCAATCGCCCGACTCCATACCATCACCAATCTGGAAGGCCTGTGCGCGGAAATGGAAGCCGAGATGGACTTCCTCTTTCTATACGACTCGGCGCAAAACCTGTTGAGCATCGGTTATGATGTCAGTGCCCGTCACCTCGATCCCGGCCGTTACGACCTGCTGGCCTCGGAGGCGCGCCTTGCCAGTTACCTCCTGGTGGCCAGCGAACAGGCGCCGATTGTCCATTGGTTCACCCTGGGGCGGCTGCTCACACAACACAAGGGAGCCACCGCCTTGCTCTCATGGAGCGGCTCGATGTTCGAGTACCTCATGCCAGCCTTGCTGATGCCCCACTACCGCAACACGCTTTTGGAGCGCACCTGCCAGGCAACGATTGCCCGCCAGATTCACTATGGCCGTCAACGCAACGTTCCGTGGGGCATCTCTGAATCGTGTTACAACGCCCGCGATGCCCGGCATGTCTACCAATACCGGGCCTTTGGCGTACCCGGCATGGGTTTAAAACGAGGTTTAGCCAATGATCTGGTGATCGCGCCTTATGCCACACTGCTGGCCCTGCCCTTCGCACCGCAAGAGGCTTACGACAACCTGCGCCGCCTGGTCGGCCAAGAGCAAGCCCTCGGTGCCTATGGAATGTACGAAGCGATCGACTACACACGCTCCCGTGTGCCCCATGATAAAACGAGAAAGGTCATACGTGCTTTTATGACCCATCACCAAGGCATGGGGCTGATTGCCATGGCCAATCTGCTGGTCGACGGGCGGATGATCGAGCGCTTTATGGCCGATCCTGCTATGCGTGCGACCGAACTGCTGCTCCAAGAACGTATGCCGCAAGCGCTCTCCCTGTTGCATCCGTACACCCGAGAAGCGCAAGCCGCCGCCAAGCCACAGGCGGAACAACCGGAAGCCGTGATGCGCGTCTTCTCCGATCCCGACACCTTGGTTCCGGAGGTCCACTTCCTCTCCAACGGCAACTACCACGTGATGGTCACCCACACGGGCGGCGGCACCAGCCGCTGGCGCGATCTGGAGATCACCCGCTGGCGGGAAGACACAACTTGTGACAACTGGGGCTCGTTCATCTACCTGCGCGATGTCGGCTCGGCTGCCGTGTGGTCGACAGCCTTTCAGCCGACCCGTGATCCAGGCCAGAATTATGAAGCCATTTTCACACAGGGCCGCGCTGAATACCGCCGCCGCGACCATGATTTTGAAACGCACACCGAAATATGCGTCTCGCCCGAGGACGACGTGGAAATCCGCCGCGTCACCCTCAACAACCTCGCGCGCCGTCCGCGCAGTGTCGAGCTGACGAGTTTTGCCGAAGTGGTTCTGGCCCCCCAGAATGCCGACTTGGCGCACCCAGCCTTCTCCAAGCTCTTCCTGCAAACAGAGGTGCTGCCGGATCATCAGGCGATTCTCTGCACACGCCGCAAACGCACCCCTGAAGATGCCACCCCCTGGCTGTTCCACCTGTTGGTCGCGATCGATGCCGATCAAGCGCCCACGTTCGAAACCGACCGCGCCCTTTTCATCGGGCGTGGCCGCACCACCGCCAATCCCATCGCTATGGAAGTGCCGAAGAATGAGTCAGCCCCGCTCTCCAACAGCGCCGGCGCGGTTTTGGATCCTATCATTGCTGTGCGCCAACTGCTCGTTATACCCGTTGACCGCATGATCACCGCGCACCTTGTCACCGGTGTTGCCGCAACCCGTGAAGCCGCCTTGCAATTGATCGAAAAATACCAGGACTGCCACTTTGTTGAACGCGCCTTTGAAATGGCGTGGTCCCACAGCCAGATCGTCATGCGTCAACTGGCTGTCAGCGAAGCGCAGACCCAGCTTTATGGCCGACTGGCCAGCTCGATCATCTATGCCAACACCCACCTCCGCGCGCCAGCCAGCGTGATCGCGCAAAACCGCATGAGCCAGCAAAGGCTATGGCACTTTGGCATCTCGGGCGATCTGCCGATTCTGCTGCTGCGTATCCGCGACCTCAAACGCCTCGAGCGTATCCGCGAAATATTGCGCGCCCACGCCTATTGGCGCACAAAAGGAATCACCTGCGACATTGTCATCATCAACGAAGATTACTCAGGCTACCGGGCAACACTGAATGACCGCATCATCGATGCGATCAACTCCGGCCCTGCCGCTGGATTGCTGGACAAGCCCGGCGGTGTGTTTGTGCGCCGCATCGAGACTTTGTCGGAAGAGGAGCTGACCCTCCTCGCGACCGTGGCACGGGTGGTGCTCTCCGACACCGCCGAAACCTTGCACGAGCAGGTTGGCCGCATGGTCTCGACCCGACGCCTCCCCGGCCGCTTCCACCCGCTGCAGTCGGATCTGAAGCCCGTGGGGCCAGCCCCGTTGCGCATCCCTGAAAGAATCTTTGTCAACGGCCCAGGCGGTTTCACCCCCGATGGACGCGAATACGTGATCCGCCTGGAACCGGGCGAGACCACTCCCGCACCGTGGTGCAATGTGATTGCCAGCCCGCATATCGGCACCGTGGTAAGTGAAAGCGGCAGTATGTACACCTGGGTCGAAAACGCGCACGAATTTCGACTGACGCCATGGCATAACGACCCGGTGAGCGACACGAGCGGCGAAGCCTTCTACCTGCGTGACGAAGCCACCGGCCGCTTCTGGTCGCCGACCGTCCTGCCTGCACCCGGTGTGTCGGGCACCATCTGCCGACACGGATTCGGCTACACAGTCTTTGAATATAAGGAAGCCGGCATCGCCGCCGAAACATGGGTGTATGTGGCCATGGACGCGCCCGTGAAGTTTGTGGTGATTAAATTACGCAATCAATCCGACCACCAGCGTAATCTTTCGCTCACCGCTTTTTATGAGCTGGTGCTGGGCGAATGGCGTCACAGCAATGCCATGCACATTGTCACCGAGGTCGATCCCCGCAGCGGCGCGCTCTTTGCCAGCAACCCCTACAGCCGCGAGTTCGCCAATCAGGTGGTGTTCGCCGATTGCAGCGTTGCCGAAAAGTCGTATACAGGGAGCCGCAACGAGTTCCTGGGCCGAAACGGCTCGCTCGCCAACCCCGCAGCCTTGCACCGTGAGCGCCTCTCCAACGTGACCGGCGCTGGATTTGACCCCGCCATTGGATTGCAGGCGTTCGTCACTTTGGATGCTGGCCAGTCGCAAGAGGTGGTCTTCACCCTCGGCGCTGCCGCTTCGGCCACCGAGGCGCAGGCCTGCCTGGCACGCTACAGCGGACCCAACGGAGCCCGCGACGCGTTGAACGCCGTATGGGATCATTGGAACCACACGCTCAGCCGCGTCCATGTGGAAACCCCTGACTTGGCAACCAACGTGTTGCTCAACGGATGGCTGCCCTATCAGGTGCTCTCATGCCGCTACTGGGGGCGCAGCGGCTACTACCAATCAGGTGGTGCCTACGGGTTCCGTGACCAGCTCCAGGATACCATGGCGCTGATCCATGCCGCGCCGTATGCGACGCGCGAACATCTGCTGCTCAGCGCATCCCGCCAATTTATCGAGGGCGATGTGCAGCACTGGTGGCACCCCCCGCAAGGCGCGGGTGTGCGTACCCACTTCTCCGATGACTACCTGTGGCTTCCCCAGGCAACCATACGCTATGTCCAGGCCACAGGCGACACGGGCGTGCTCGACGAATCAACACCGTTTCTCCGCGGACGCCCCGTCAATCTCGATGAGGAGGCTTACTATGAGACCCCTGTTCACGCCAACGAAAACGGCACCCTCTATGAGCACTGTGTGCGAGCGTTGCGCAATGGACTGCACTTCGGCACCCACGGACTGCCACTGATCGGCTGTGGCGACTGGAACGACGGCATGAACCTCATCGGGCGCGACGGCAAGGGCGAAAGTGTCTGGCTGGGCTGGTTCCTGTACGACAGCCTGACCCGTTTCTCCGCACTCGCCACCAGCCGTGGAGATAACGATTTCGCCGCGTTTTGTCTGGAGCAGGCGCAAGCCCTGCTCCAGCGGATCGAAGCCACCGGCTGGGATGGCGCCTGGTATCGCCGCGCCTACTTTGATGACGGCACCCCGCTCGGCTCTGCCACCAACGAAGAGTGCCGCATCGATTCGCTCAGCCAAAGCTGGGCGGTCATCAGCGGTGCCGCACAACCAGAACGGGCGCGTCAGGCTATGGCAGAGGTATCCGCCCAGCTCGTTGACCGCGACGCGGGCATAATCCGGCTGTTCACGCCGCCCTTTGACAGTAGCGACATTGAACCAGGCTACATCAAGGGCTATCCGCCGGGAATGCGTGAAAACGGCGGCCAGTATACGCACGGCGCGATCTGGTCGGTGATGGCGCTGGCCTTGCTCGGCGAACACAATCAGGCATGGGAGTGCTTCCGCATGCTCAACCCGATTCTCCACAGCGATACCCCCGAAAAGGCCGCGCGCTACTGCATTGAACCGTATGTAATGGCCGCGGATGTCTACGGTGTTGAACCCCACCGCGGCCGCGGCGGGTGGTCCTGGTACACAGGCGCCGCTAGTTGGATGTACCGCTTGGGCCTTGAAACACTCTTGGGGTTGGAATGGCACAACGATCATTTGCGGATTAACCCCCGGCTGCCGGAACAAGGGTGGGATCTCTACCGCATCCGCTATCACTATCGCGAGACCACGTATCACATCACAATTCGCAAGAGCGATACGCCTTTACCGCAGGCCCAGATGCGAGTGGACGGCATAGAGCAACCCAATGCCCGCATCCCGCTGCAGAACGACAGAGGGGAGCATCAGGTCGAAGTGTTGATCGGGGTTAGTGGTTAGGGGTTGAATGTTGATGATTTCTTCGACTCCCTCCATAGTGAAGCCGCTTCAGACTGCATGGGGGGGGTTAATGATCGGCTTCCGTCAGGCCGAGTTTCGCCATTTTGTAACGGAGGATGCGGCGGGTGGTGCCGAGGTGTTGCGCGGCATGCGTCAGCACGCCGCCAACCTTGTGCAGGGCATCGGCGATGAGTTGGCGCTCGTAGGCACTGACCGCCTCTTCGAGAGTCAGGCCTTCTGCGGCTGCGAGCGGCGGAATGGCGGCGGAACCGGTAGGTTCGTCCGTAGCCGCCGCACGGCACACCGGCTCGGCATGAAACTCTTCAGGTAGCCGTGCAGCGGAAATTGACGGCTCGCGGCCGTGGAGCACCAGCACGCGTTCGACAACGTTGCGCAGTTCTCGGACATTCCCTGGCCACGCGTAGGCGCACAGCCGGCGCAGGGCATCCGCCTCGAACCCGCGGGTCGCGGCATGCAGGACGGGTCCAAGCCGACGCAGAAAATGCGTGAGCAGCAACGGGATGTCGTCGCGCCGTTCACGGAGCGGCGGCAGAAGAATCCGCACCACGTTGAGGCGGTAGAAAAGATCCTCGCGGAAGAGTCCCTCGGTGGCATCCTTGCGCAAGTCGCGTGCCGTGGCCGCGATGATGCGGGCGTTGGTGTGGAGCAGCCGGGTTCCGCCGACACGCATGAATTCGCGCTCCTGCAGCACGCGCAACAGCTTCACCTGCATGGAAGTCGTCATCTCCCCGATCTCGTCAAAAAACAGAGTCCCCGACCCTGCCAGCTCGAACCGTCCGGGTTTTTGGCGGTCTGCATTGGTGAACGCCCCCTTCTCGTATCCGAACAGCTCGCTCTCCAGCAAATTCTCGGGGAGGGCGGCGCAATGGACGGCGACGAACGGCTCGTCGTGGCGGGGGCTCTGCGCGTGCAGCAGGCGGGCGGCGAGTTCCTTGCCCGTTCCGCTCTCGCCCTGAATCAGCACGGTGGCGTCGGTCGCCGCCGCCTGCCGAAGTTGGTCGATTGCGGCGACAAAGGCTGGGCTGCATCCGACGATCTCCCGCGTCGGGAAAGCGTCCGACATCTCGGTCTCCAAGACGGCGACCTGTCGGTGAAGCCGCTTGGTTTCGAGCGCCCGCCGCACCACATGGCGGAGATTTTCCACATCGAACGGTTTGCCGACAAAATCAACAGCCCCCTGACGGATGGCCTCGACCACGGGCGGAATGGCGGTCGACGCGCTGACCATGATGACGGGCAGTTCAGGGTGGTCGACATGAATCTGGCGCAACAGGTCGAGCCCGGAGCGGCCAGGCATCACGACGTCAAGCAGGACGATGTCCACCTGCTCGCGCGACAGAACCGCTTGAGCCTCTTCCACCGTAGCGGCGGAAAACACGGTGTATTCGCGCGAGAAGACGATTCGCAGGGCTTCGCGACTGCTCAATTCGTCGTCAACGATCAGGAGTTTTGGCATGGTTGGGGTGCTCCTCCAATGGTAGTGTGATGGTCACGGTCGTTCCGTGTTCTGTGGTATCGACATCGATACGGCCGCCGTGGTCAACGACCGCCCGCCGCGCCAGCGGAAGCCCCAGCCCCAACCCGCGCGGTTTGGTGGTGCTGAACGGAGAAAAGAGTTTATCCCGCATCTCGTGGGCAATGCCCGACCCGTTGTCGGTGACGGCAAACACAAGGGCGCGGCCGTCGTCGCCGTTTCCAGAACAACGGACATGCAGGCCGACGCGCGGCGACGGCTGGTTACGGGCCGCCTCGTGCGCGTTGACCAGCACATGGGCAAGGCCGTTAACCAGCGTGTCGGCATCGGCGGCAAGCGGGGGCAAGTGGCCCACGATCTCACAGGCCACATCGTGTTTGCCCGGTCCCGCCAGTTGTGCGGCACGCGCACACGCCTGTGCCACAAGCTCGTTCGGGGCGGTCGGCCGGAAGGCTAGCTTGGGCGGATGCGCAAACGTGTTGATTTGCGTGATGATCGCGTTCAACCGGCCGACTTCTCCAGTGACGATTTCGAAGAACTGCTGGCGGAATTCAGGATCGGTGTACCGCTCGGGCAGAAGCTGCGCGAAAGTGCTGATGGCCACCAGCGGGTTGCGCACTTCGTGCGCCATTGCGGCAGCCAGATCGTTCCAGAACGTATGACGTTCAAACTCCTCCTGTTTTTCGCGCAGAAGCCGTTCACGGGAGATGTCGGACAGTAAAAGCATGGCTCCCAGACCGGTCCCGTCGCTGCCGATGCGGTACAAATCGGCCCGGATCGTGCGGCGGCTCGCGGGATCCGTCCAGATGACCGGCGCGGGCGCGACACCGTCCCTGATCGTCCGCAAAACCACGTCGGAAATCTGACTGCCCGTTTTCTCTACGGGGTGGTTCACCTTTTCGGCAGCGGTCACGCCCAAAATCTGTTCCGCCTCGCGGTTGAACCAGCGCACCACGCCGTCCTCCGAAACGGCCAGAATGCCGACGGGGATGGCTTCCAAAAGGTTTTCCGCCAGCGTCTTCTGGATGGCAAGCTCTTCAACCAGCAACGCGTTTTCCAATAGCGTGGCAACTTGCTCGCCGATTACGGTGAGATCGTTAAGATCGCGCGGCGCGAACGGGATGCCGGTGGCGCGATGTCCGACAAAAATCCAACCGAGCAGACCGCACTTGCCGAGAAGCGGGACGATGACTTCGGCGCCCTCTTCGTTCAGCACGTGTTCTAAAAGCCGGCGGTCACGCAGGTCATCGATGTGGGCGAGATGGGTGCGGCAGACGAGATGCGCCTGGCGCTCCAGCCAGCGCACGAACGGGTCGAGCGGGTCGTAGGAAATCGAGCCCGTGTTGTCCAGACAGCGGAGTCCCGCCCACAACCGATAGGAGGCTTCTTCATGCAAGCGGGCGAACACGCCCACGCGGGCGATCCGTCCGGCGGCGGCGACGCCCTCAACCAACTGGTCGAGAAGCTTTTGACTGTCGTGGAAGTGGCGTGAAGCGCGCCATAACTCATACAAGGGCGCGAGGTTCAAATCGGGCTCGTCCACGGGCGGCGGCAGCACCGCGCAAGCGGCGAGCTGCTGCCGCAAAAGGCTCAATTCTTCTTGGGTCTGGTGTAGCATGATGGCCTGACGCAAAGTCCGGCGCAACCGATCCAACGGCACATCCAACGGTTCCGCCGCAAACACGCCCGCATCGCGGCAGGCCAAAAAGGGGTCGGAATCCGGCACACCGAAAACGACGATCCCGCCGCGCGCCTCAGGATTTGCGTCTTCGAGAACCGCACCGGCCTCGGGATGCCGTAAATCGAGCAGCCGCACCGCAGGCAGGCTTTTTTCGCGCGCCCATTCCAAACGGCTGGCAGTTACGTGAATATCCGCCAATCCGCCGACAGCCCGAATCAACTGTCTGCCCAGTTGGTCATCACACGTCAATAACAGACACGTTGTGGCAGGTACTGTCATACCGCTCCTTCTTTTTCCTGATCATCGTTTCCGCTTGCGTCGGCAAGCAGCGGCAACAACACGCGGAAACACGTGCCTATTCCGGGGACGCTCTCCACATCGATCACACCCTGATGTTCCAGAATGATCCCGTGTGCGACCGAAAGCCCAAGACCGGTGCCTGTGTCTTTGGTTGTGAAAAAGGGGTCAAATATCCGTTCTCGGTCCTCTGGCGCAATACCGCGGCCGGTATCGCTTACCCGCACCTCGATCCACGCGTCGGCTTCCTGCATTCCGTGGCGCCAAGGCTGACCCGACCGGTCTATGGTGTTCGTCGAGACCGTCAGTGTGCCACCGCTTTCCGTCGCGTCGATGCCGTTCAGAAACAAATTCAGAAACACTTGGCCGAGCAGACAATGATCGCCGAGCAGGCGGTCTCGCCCAGCGTGATAATGGCTCTCGAACATAAGCCCTTTGGTTTTGATCTGCTGGGTGGACAGTTGCCAAGCGGCATCCAGCACGGCATGCAGCGACAAGGGGACGAGCATGGGTTTCACCGGCCTGGAGAAATTAAGCAGTTGAGAGACGATCGCGTTGATGCGTTCGACTTCGTTCCCGAGCAACGGGGTGAAGGTGTTGCGGAAGTCAGGATCGTCGTATTGAGTGGGCAGCAGTTGGATAAACGTTTTGAGGCAGACCAGCGGGTTTTTGATCTCGTGAGCCATCTCGGCAGCCAGTGTGCCGATACTCGCCAGCCGGTCGCTGCGCCTGACCTGTTCCTCTAGCTTGCGGATCGCGGAGGTGTCCTGCACCACCAGCAACACACCCGATGCGATGCGCCCCTCTCCGCCAAACACGGCGGTTGCGAAACGTACGGACTGCTCATCGGGCGCCTGCGGCCGCAGTACCAGATCCCGGTCGCGCACGTCCCAGCCCGAAACGAGGCTGGCGTGCAGCTCACCCCACATCGGTTCAGGCAGAATTTCGGCGGCAGGCCGACCGATGATCGTATCGGTTCCGACCAAACGCAAAATGCGTTGGGCTTCGCGGTTGCAAACGGTGACGCGTCCCTCCGTATCTGCGGCGACGACACCCGTCACGAGGTTATCGAGCAGAACTTCGTTATAAATTCGCGAATCCTGTAGATGCGTGTAGAGCGTGGCGTTCTCGATCGCAATCCCCATTTGACCCCCAAGGAACATCAGCGCGTCCTCCTCGCGCCTGCCGAAAATCCGCCCGTTCTGACGGTGACCGAGAAGCAGAAAACCGACCAGCTCGTTCTTGGAGTGCAAGGCGACGGCCGCCTCGGCTTCCAACCGGGTCAGAGAACGCTCAGCCTTCCTTTGCAACGGTGTGCCTCCGGCACGCCGCAGCACGTCGCGCAAAAGAGGATAGCGCTCAGCCTGCAAGGCGTACAGCAACGGGTCTGTCTCGCCGACCTCCTTGGCACCCTCGACCGCGCCCATGCGCGTGTGCAACACAAAACGCGACCCGGAGCGCAAGTAGACACACACATGGGAAAGCTCGAGCGACTCCTGCAACAAGCGGCTGAAATCATGGAACAACGTGTCAACAGTCGTGATGGATCGCGCCAGATCGCCTCCTTTGTGCAACAGGCGGGACAGCTCGTCATGCCCGTCATCAAACAGGCGGTCCGCCCCACGCCGGAGGAAGGCGTTCGCCGGCGCGAGGGTCAGCGCAACCACAATGGCGGCGACCACATGGGCTACGGTCTTCTGCCTGTCGCCCACAGCCAAAGGCAGGCTTTGCACGAGGTGAAAAGCGAGGATATACAGTACCGTCAGGAAGCCCACCAGAAACACAACCGTGATGGTACGCCGCAAGAATTCGCCGATACCCATGATGTGGCGGGTCGCAATCCCGTAGGCAATCACACTGTGCCAGATCACAACCGCGACCGGTGTGAACCGCGCGCTTTGCGAGGATCCCGTGAGCAGAGGGATGACCAACACGATCATGACACCGGGGACGAGCCCGAAAAACGAGCCGAGTGCCATGACCTGCAACTCCATGCGGCAGACCCCTTCCGCACGCGCCAACGAGCGAAAAAAGTTCCACACCAAAGCCGCAACAAACACAATCCAGAAGACGACGAACCATACAAACCCGCCCCCGTAGACCGGTTCCGGAAGCGCGTCGGCCACATTCGATAGATACGCGCCAATGAGAAAGAACCGGGTCTGGCATAGAACGGCTGTGGCGCTCGTCGCCGCCACCCACGGCCACGAGCGGCGCATCAGGCGGAGAAGCGTTTCCGCAGGTTGCGCCACCGCGCCATGCAGCAGATGGAAGAACAAAGGGATAAACACGCTCGTGGCGCAGGCTTGCCGGATCCAGAACGCCAGCCATACCTCGCTCACCACTGTCACTCCGAAATATTGGCAGGACAGCCAGAGGGCGATCATGAGCGAAAGAATGGCGAACACGCGGTTGGCCAACCGGCGCACATGAGTGAAGAGTACCACTGCACCCAACAACAGGTTGATCGCGACAACAAAAGGCAACGTGATTATGAAGAGGTTTGTCGTGTCGGGGGTCTGCGGACGATGAGCGTGGTGTTGCCGCCGCCCATGCCGTGTACGTTGAGGAGTGCATGTTCGATCCGCGTCCGCCGCGCGTGCGGCACGTAATCGAGATCACACGCCGGATCGGGCGTCGTGTAGTTGGCCGTGGGAGGAATCAGGTCATCGCGCATCGCGAGCGCGCAGGCGATCAGTTCCATGGGGCCCGCAGCCGCAAGCGGATTGCCGGTGACCCCTTTGATGGACGAGACCGGAATGCGGTAGGCATGGCGACCGAACGTGTTGCGGATCATGGTTGTCTCCACGCGGTCAATGACCGGGTCACTCGGCCCGTGCGCGCACACATAGTCGATCGCATCCCCGCTCAGCCGCGCGTTGGCCAAGGCCAGCGTCATACACGCTCCCAACCCATCTCCCGCCGGCATACCGAACGCATCCGAATGCGTCGCGCCACCACATATTTCAAGCCAGATGCGTGCCCCGCGGGCACGCGCGTGAGCGAGGCTTTCAAGCACCATAACCCCCGCACCTTCACCGAACACACCGCCGTCACGGTCACGGTCAAAGGGGCGGCTGGCCTGTTGCGGGGCATCGTTGCGGCCAGAGAGCATACGACCCGCACTGAAGGCGGCACAAGTGGAAGAGGTGATCGGCGCATCGGCACCGCCGGCAATGGCTATGTCCGCCGCCCCGGTACGGATCGAGGCGGCAGCCACAAGCACCGCATCCGCCCCGGCCTTGCACGCCGTCGCCACTGTCCGGAAAGCCACCTGCACACCCAGATATTCGGCTAACGTGGCAGACACGGCATGCGGTTGTGAGGCCCAGACTAACCACGGCCGCAACCTGTCCGCTGCCCCCTTGCCCACGCCATGCACCGCTACCTCGACCACATCGATAGCGCTGGTGCTGACACCCATGGTGACGCTCACAGGGTGAACGGCATCCGCGACGGTGTCACCCAACCCCGCGTCCACCACCGCCATGTCCAATGCGGCCAAGGCAAAATGCGTATGCCGACCCATACGTTTCCATTTGACTGACGGCGGCAGATGTATCTTGGGGGCGAACCCCTTGACCTCGGCGGCAATGCGGTTCGGCAACTTGGAAGCGTCGAACAACGTGATCGGCCCAACCCCAGACTGCCCCGCAACTAGGGTTTTCCAAAAGTCGGCCACCCCTATACCATTGGCCGCCACCACACCAATTCCGGTGACAACGACACGGCGGTCATCATTTTGATAGGCCTGATTCATGAACTTGGCTGTTATTTTCGCACCAGTTCATAGCGTTGTCCACATCAAAGTTCAAAAATGTACGCCCAGTGCGGCCGCAGGCGGGAAGTCCGCAAGAGTGTACGTTTTTGAACACCCTTGCAAGGCGATTCAATGTACAGGGGGCTTCGTTTCAGCGGTAAAGCCGCATTATGACCTCTGAAGTTGAGTCTCCGCCTATGTGGCACGAGTGGTGCTTATTAGATGAGGAATCACAAATCGGTTCAAAATTGTACAACCTGCATATGGCATGGGAGATCATTATCTATGACACGATTGAGCTTTTTAAGAGTTTTCTTTTTAGTTGCGGCAGTCCTTGGGGCGCAAGCCGTATATGCGGATGGTTATCGCAACCCTCCTGACACGGCGGCCGCGCTGGGTAAAGCGGGCAAGAACATCGTTTGGGTTGACGACGCGTCGGCGGTGTTTTACAACCCGGCCAATTTGGTTGACGTCCCGTCGCGCGAGGTGCAACTCTCCGTGCTGGTCGGGTACAGTCACTCCGACTACAGCGGCATCTTGGGAAACACGGAGACGGAGAGGCCGTGGAGCATGTTGCCCGCGTTTGCCCTCGCCTGGCCGCTGAAGGACACGGATTTGGCGTTGGGGCTCGGCCTGCATGTCCCCTTCGGTCGCCAGACGCAGTGGGACTCCAACGGGGCACTCCGTTATGCGGCCCCCGTGTACAGCCAGATGATGGTGACGGATCTCTCCCCCGCCTTGGCGTGGCGCGTCTCGGATTCCGTTTCGATCGGCGCCGGTCTTGACATGTACTACGGGCGCCTCCAATTCCGTCAGTTGGCTCCGTTCTCCCCCCGGAGCCGCATGACCGCCGACGCGGACGGATATGCCGTGGGCGGAAACCTCGGCATCACATGGCAAGTCACAGACAACCAGCGTCTGGCCCTGACCTACCGTTCACCGTTTGACCTGAAGTTTGACGGTGAGCTGAAAACCACCGAAATCCCCTCGCCGGCGGTAGCCTCGAGCGATATTGAGACCACCTTCAAATTCCCGACGATTGTGGCACTCGGCTACGGCATACAGCTCACGGAAACGGTGCGCATCGAAGCGGATATCGAATGGCTCCAGTATTCGCGCAACAAGACGATGGCCATTGACGCGGGCGCCAACAGACCGCTGGTCGGCATGATGGGGCTTAGCAACACCCCGCAGAACTGGGACGACACCTGGACGTTCGGCATCGGACCCGAGTGGCGTTTCGCGCGCGACTGGACGCTGCGTGCGGGCTACATTTACCTACAGAGCCCGATACCGGACTCAACGTTCACGCCCACCGCGCTTGATGTCGACCAGTCTATGGTCAGTGTCGGCCTCGGATATCAGCACGGTCACCACGCCATTGACATCGCCTACGCTCTCGGAATCTTCGACAAACGCAGCGTCCATGCCAACCAAAACCCGCTTTACAAACAGTGCGAGTATGAACTCCAAGGCCATCTTGCCGCGCTGACCTACACCTATGCCTTTTAACCCGTCCGCGCCTTTGCGCGCGGACCCCCCACCCCCTCACGACGGTTTAAAGGAGTCTGCATGATGTTTTGTGAACAAACGAAGCAGGCCGACACGCCTCCGACCATTTTGGTGATCGACGACGAACTCGGCCCTCGCGAAAGTCTACGTTTTCTTCTCAAGGATGAATACCGCGTGCTGTGCGCGGATACGGTCGGCAACGGCATGAAACTGATGCGCGAGCAATCGCCGGACACCGTGATCATGGACATCCGTATGCCCGGACGGGACGGCCTCGACGGACTCCGCGAAATTCGCACGCGTGATTCGGAGCTGGCCGTGATCATGCTGACCGGTTTTGCCGCCGTGGGCACGGCGCAGGAGGCGATCCGCCACGAGGCGAGTGACTACATGGAAAAACCGTTCGACGCATCGGAGATGCGCCGCACCGTCCGACACCACGTTGAGCAGACCCGCCTACGGCGCAAACGCGCCAGCCTGCTGAGCGAGGCAGATATGCTGGACCAGCGCATTGACGAACTTCAGGGGAAAGAGCGGCTGGCAGAGTTGGGACAGTCCTCTGCGGAGTTTGTCCACGACCTGCGCAACACTCTCACAATCATCACCCTCACGTCGAACCAACTGCGCATGGAAATCGAGGAGTTGCAGCAACGGCAAACGGATACCCCGTCGGAAGTCGGCAGTTGCCTTGATATGCTGGAAAAATCCATGCGGCAGTGCGTCGGAATGCTGGATGCCTGGCAGCATCTGATCCAGCAAAATCCCCAGTTGCAAACACGCTTTCTTGTCCGCGAGTTTGTCTGCTACTGTGTGGAGCTCTGCCGACCTGCGGCGCAAGCCATCCACGCGCAGGTCGTGTGCGAGCACCTCGGCGGCGATGCCGAACTGCTCGGCGACCGCGTGCAACTCGCCCGCGTCATCAACAACCTTATACAAAATGCGATCCACGCCCTGCCTGCCGTCAACGGGTTGCTTCGTGTGTGTTCGGAAGTCCTCGACACATCGGTCCGCATCAGCGTGTCGGATAACGGGTGCGGCATTCCAGAAGAGACGCTGAAAAACATTTTCTCCCCGGACTTTACCACCCGGCGCAAACTGGGCGGCATGGGACTCGGACTCTTTATCGCCCAAAAAGTCGCGCAGGTTCACGGAGGCATTGTGACGGTTGCAAGCACCGTCAACACGGGGACAACGTTTACCCTTGAATTGCCACGTCCCGTAGCGGTTACGGGTGACGGCGCGGCCTGAAGGGTAGCGGGAAGAACGCTCCGACCTCGTCTTTGTACTGTCGGTAGGCGGCCCCAAACAGTGTGCCGAGAAAACGCTCTTCGTAATAGGCACGGGTGATTTCAAGCGGAATGAAAATCAGCGTGCCGAAAAGCAGCCCCCCCCAAGCGCCCAGAAACACCGGCAGTCCGACAATTTCCAGACAGGCGCCGAGATAGAGCGGATGGCGCATGATCCGGTAAGGGCCTTCACGCACCAGATGACGCACACCACCCGTGTCGGACACGTCCACATGCCACTGGTTGCGGAGCACATGAAACGCCCAGTAACGCAACGTCACGCCCACTCCGTAAACCATCGCGCCGGCGACGACAAACCCCATGCACGGGAAGCTCCGACGCAACAAAAACTCAACGGCTGAACCGCCCAGCGTCAGCGCATATGCGTAGCCGACGGCGACCGCTGTCCAGTCCCGCCCCGCGCCGTCGCACACGCGACCCAGCCCCTGCCTGAAATACATGGCCCACATCCGCTCCAAGCAGACCGCGACAAAGAGAACCACCCCCGCGGCTTTACCGTGAAACGGCAGCGTGCACGGGTACAGCACCACCGGCAGCAGCACCACAAAAATGGCCGTCACGGCCACGCCGTGGAACAGGATGATGGAGAGCCACGACGGCTGGGCCGCCTTGGGCGTCACGTTTGTTTTGTTAGTGTTCAGCATCGTACTCCTCATGCACCAGGGTGAATAGCCCCAGAACTGCTTCATCCCAAATCCGGCAGTTCATCTTTGTCATTCGCTCTAAAATGACCCGTAATCAGTAAGTTTTGAGCCAACTCGTTTTAACTACCTGATTGCCCCTATTCCGACCTGTGCCATCATGGGGGTTTAAAATTGAATTTAAGAATAGCGTTTTTAACCCAGAAATTCAAGCGGAAGTCGCGTGAA
>CAZKZI010000040.1:0-22556 GCA_964557205.1 uncultured Lentisphaeraceae bacterium | reverse complement strand
TTCAGAAATATTATCAATGGTTTTTTCAAGGTGCCTGTCTACCAAAAGACGGCTTGCCCTATCCGATACTGATAACCAGCATCTTGCAGCGATATGTTTCCGACCGCGTTTCTTGTTTCGCACACCACGCGTTACTCATTTTGAATGTTGCGTAAATCTGACTTCCGCAAAAAAAATACGAGGCGTATAGTGTGGCTTACAAATGGGTGTTTTCGCCGACCGTATTGCGATGTCCTCGTCTCTCAACTCCCGTCCTTGCATGACTAACTATCTGACATAGGAAGCAACATACAACATTTACGGCGGTGAGTTCAGCCCCAAAAAGTTTTTTGTGCTGGCCTTTAACGTTATAATAATATAGTTTTTAGAAATTCTTGGGCTTATTTTTCTCCCGTGAACGGTTATGAAGAAAGTTAACATGAAAATTCAGTAGCGTCCCATAGGACGCATAGGCTGTTAGCTTTTTAGGCTGTAGGCTATTAGGTTAAATGCAACTGGCGCGTATGTTTCAATAAACAAACGGTATTTTGTGTAAAAAGGCGCAATTGCTTGTTTTGCGCATCAAAATCGTTACTTTTGTACAAACCTAAACACCTAACAGTCTAAACCCCTAAACTCCTGCATCCTATGGGATGCTAGTGATGAAAATTATATGATTAAGTTTCGATATTACAGCCTGTTGGTTTGTACAGGATTGGCTTTGTCTGCGATTGGTTCGTCAGAATCTGCGGCAAGCAATTTTAGTGACATAAACGCCCTTTTGTCATGCAGTCCCCGCACTGATCTGATCGGGCCGGAAATGTGGACAGCTTGGCGTAATGAAATTGTTTTTGACAACAGAACCAGTACCGCCTTTATCAGCGGCCAGCTTCCGCATAATGCGTGGTCGCCGCCAAAACCCGGGCTAAACGGGCATCTGCATATTTTACACGGCACAGATTATACTGATCCCATACAGATCGAGATAACTGAAATCGATGGCGAAAAAAAAGCTGCCCTGCAGTTTGTGCCTACCCGCAACACTTGGACACCAGCTCTCTTGACCACGTATTACCGTAGCCGGCCAAATGCCTTGGGCACCGATTACATCAAGACCGGCTCCTGCGCACTCAAGGAGATCAAATGCATCACAACTAATAACGTCTTTATCGCGGAGCTGAAAATCAGTAACTGTGGTCCGGTTTCGCGTGTTTACGAAATATGCGTATCTAACAAAATGTTTAACCTGCCAAAGACAAAAACTGACAGCAGCATCTCAATGTCCGGACCTTTCGAGTTTGCAACCCTTGCTTACTGTCGAAAAACACTTCGCCAAGGATTCGCTGCCATAGCGATTCAGGCCGAAGATTTCAGATGGCAGATCACGCTGCCACCGTGGGGTAAAAGAACAATCCGCTATGCCTTTGCCGTGGACGGCTTGTCAACCGACAGCGCTTTAACCCAAGTGCAATCGGCAATAGCGGATGTGGATGTCTTCAACTGCAACGTGGCGGCTTTTAACCTCTGGTTCGCCGATAATGTGCCGGAACTGCATCTGGACAACCTTGATTTACTGAAAATGTATTATTATCGCTGGTTTGTCGTCTATCGCAGCATTCATGAAGCGCGGCGGCTGCTGCCTAGCCACGAATATCCGCGTCCGGTCATGTATGAGAGCCCGGCCGGCCCTTGGTATGACTGTGTTATCGGCCTTCCTGTGCCTCTGCAAATACAGGAGGCCGCCTGGATGCGTAATCCGATGACCGGCTGGAACCATATTCTGAATTGGTCTGAAAAAGTCAAAGGTTATCGCGGTTACGTACAGTTTACGCCGATGGCGGTGTGGAAGTTTCTTAAGAATCATCCCCATAGAACGCATTTAATGGCGGTTTTTGAATCGATGAAATCGTTCGCAATAGAAAAGGCCGTTCCACCGTTCGATCATCTACCTGTACAGAAGGGCAGTTGGGATCCCGGCGCAGAATATTCACCTAATTTTTATCAGTTCACGACACCGCCGTGGAATTACCGCAATGATATGCAATTCTATAAAACCTCAACCAACCTTTACGTGGCTTCTCTGATACGGCTGGACACTGCCGGATACGCTGCAGGAAACCTTTTTGCTGTCAGCCGTATGGCAGAGCTGCTGGGATATGAAAAAGACAGGACAGAGATGGGCGCTGCCGCTGAAAAAATGCTGTCGTTAATCAAGAGTAATCATTGGGACCCGCAACTTGGTCTGTTCCTGGCAGTTGACCCTGAAAGCGGCAGACTGGCTGATCAGGCGGCCTGTTATGATAGTTTCGTGCCTTTCATGTGGGGCATGACACAAGAACCACAGTATCAGGTCGCTTTTGACAAGCTGTTCGACCCCGATTGGTTCTGGGATGAGTTCCCTTTCACAACCGTCGCAAAGAATTGTCCCATGTATTTTGACGGCAACGCGGTTGTGGGACCAACCGAGGCTTCTTTGACCAATCCTAATTATTACGGCTGCAGTTGGAACGGTCCAACATGGAACTATGCCAACTCCCTGTTTGCCGAGGCGTTGGGGCAGGGGGCGCTGCTGCGTGAAGAGTTGCGCCCAAAATGGATTGATTTTTTCAAACGCTGGAGTGATATGCACTTCCTTTATGGTGATAAGTCCGTGCCTTACGCGACCGAGCACCATAGACCTAATGACGGCATGCGCTTCGGCCGTCCAGCCGAGTATTTCCACAGTTCGTGGCTTGATCCATTCTTCTCATATTGGTGCGGGATCAGAGTTGCGGATGACTTGAAAACCTTGACTTTTGATCCATTTGCAAAACACTCTTTCACCTTGAATATGGTCTGCCTGGCGGGCAAGTCTTATAATTTCAAACAGGAGATCCTTGCTAACAACGCAGAACGGAGATTGAGTCTTTATGATAGTAATGGAAATTTGCTTGGACAGGCACAAGGTCAATCGCCGTTGACAATAAATTTGGTGGAAGCGGAGAAGACAGGTGCCGTTTCCTCGACGATTCAAGTGGGGACGCCTCTCCTTGCAGCGACAACCGAACGGCATGAGTGTCATTGTAAAGTAAGGAAATAATCTGAAAACTTGGAACTGCCGATTTTGAGAACGCCCTGAGAATGGGACAGTTTTCTCGAATGATGTGATTCAACGGATAAAGGAAAAAATAATGAGAATAAAAAATATGCTGTTTATACTGACAACACTGGAAACCTTGTTGTTGTGGGGCGAAGCTGACTTTGCGTGGGCTGGGGAGAGTTTCGTCCTGCTGGACGGCGGCAAGCCCGCTTTGGTGGTGACCGCCGACGAGCCTACGCCGGTGGCACTTTATGCCGTGCGCGAACTGGTCAGCCACATGAAGGAGGCCACGGGCGTGACGTTGCCGGTTGTGACCGAGTCGGCGATTCCGGCGGGTTCCGCCAGCAAGCTGTTTCTTGGGATGACTAAGGCCGCACGCGGGCAAGGAATCGTTGCTGAAAAGCTTCTTCCGGAAGCGTTCGTCATGCGGTCGGTCGGTAAAGACCTGTACATCGTGGGCGAAGAGGGTGACAGCGATCCGCTCAGTGCGTACAACTCCAAGTGCGGAACGCTGTTCGGCGTGTATGAACTGCTTGAACGCTGCCTCGATGTGCGCTGGCTGTGGCCCGGTCCGCTGGGGACATACACCCCGCCGCAAACAGGTGCCATCCGGCTGGCTGCGCTCAATGAGACAATTGTTCCTCGGCTGGCCTACCGTGAGATCGCTTGGGGAGACGTGCGTGCAGCGGCGATTCGGAAAAGCAAAGAGCTCAGTGAGATTCAGAAAAAACTCAGCTTTTCGCCCGAGGGTCTGACTCGCTACGGATATGACCTGCAAGCGTACGTGCGGCGCCATCGTATGGGTGGAATGGACCGAAAGCCGGGCACGGGTCATCATTTCGGCGGCTGGTGGAAAAAGTATGGTAAGGAACACCCAGAGTGGTTCATGATGGGCGAGGACGGCACACGCGGTCCGCCCAAGGCCAAGTCGGACGCGAATCAGGTGCCTATGTGCGTGAGCAATCCCGATCTGCACCGGTTCATTATTGAGCGATGGAACGGCAAGAGTAATATCATGCTGGGTGAGGTGGATTGGCCAGACGCTTGCCGTTGTTCTGCGTGTCGCGCCTGGGATGGTGTGCAGCCCGACCCAGTTCCGGATTTTCTTGTTTCCAAGACAGACTCGGGTGCTCCGGGGAGCGAACGCGCCCATCGTCAGCGCGGTCACGTCCTAAAGGGCTTCTATGATCCGATGTGTACATCAGATCGCTACGCCCGTTTCTGGCAGACCATCCAGCGCATGGCCGCAAAGCGTAACCCTGACACGCTTGTCACCACGTACATCTACTACGGCTACTTTCCAGCACCAACCAAGAACATCGAGCTGGGTAAACATGTTTTTGGCGAGTTCGTGCCATGGGGTAATCCGCAGCACACCGATTTCTTTCCGATGAGCAGAGAAGCACTGGATTGGCTCAAAGAGCAGTGGGTTGGCTGGCAGCAAACGGGCATGCGGTTGAGCTACCGGCCAAACTATTTGCATGACGGGTGGGTCATGCCGCTGGTTGATATCCGGCAGTCGGCCGAGTTCTTCCAGTTTGCGGTCGCGCACGGCATGGAGGGGTCGCGGTTCGACAGTCTGACCGGACAGTGGGCCACTCATGGTCCGAAACTGTATGTGCACATGCGCTTACTCGCGAAGCCGGAGCTGGCGGTCGACGACATACTCGACGAATACTATGGTGCCTTCGGTCCCGCTGCGGACGAGGTGCGTGCGTATTTCGAATACTGGGAGCGTTACTGTGTGGACAACCTGCAGCGGATCAACGATCTTTACATCGATGTCGGACACCGCTGGGCGCGCTTTGTACAGTTGGCGAATGAGGCTTTTCCGCCGTCATGTTTCGGTCCTGCCGAAGTAATCCTCGGGCGGGCTGCGCGGACTGCGCGAGGAGATTCGCTGCCTGAGTATACTGCACGCGTCAAGTTTCTTCAGGACGGCCTTGCGCATGCGCGTCTAGCAGGTCGGCTGGCGGCCGAGTTCGGTGCCGAGCGCGACATTCCAGTGGAGTCCGAACGTTTCAATCGGGCGGTGGAGGCTCTGCGCGAGCTGATTGCTTTTCGCCGGGCGCATGAGGTGCCGTATATTTCTGACACATATTATGGCGCGGCATGGCGCGAGTCCATGTACTGGAATCTCCGTCCGCTGTTCGCCCGTTTGGAAACAGACAAAGTAAGGGAAGGGATACCAACGGTTCCTGTAACCGATGGCGCGTCTGATCGGGTAAAAACAGACACCGATGGTTCCACTTTGCCCTGAAGCATGTTTCAGCTCCTCTTTACCCGCTCCATCCGCGCAATTACTGTTTGCCCAATGTCAAATCGCGCCCCCTAAGATTTCAAAATCTTTATCGCCCATTACAACAAACAACCTGTCCCCTAGTTTACTCGGGGATGCGTCCCTGCTGGGCATACCGCAACATGTTGGGCGAGGTGTCGCAGACCACGACGCGACTCGCCGATGCAGCTAACGCTCCCGAGACCCGCCCCGTTCCTCCGGCCGCGTCGAGCAATGTGTGCTCCGGTGACAACTCGAGCAACGTTCTCAACACATCGGATCCGACAGCGGTATCAGCCGCGCGTAAAGGGGTGCAAGCAGATTGAAGTGATCAAACATCTTGCCTGCTGCTGGGAGTGCGGCGGGCGAACTCAACGGCAAAGGCACGATAGGCCTCGGCGCCTTTGCTGAGAGCATCGTAAAACACCACGGGTTGGCCGAAACTCGGTGACTCGCTGATGCGCACGTTGCGCGGAATCACAGTCTCATAAACCTTGTCGCCGAAATGCGAGCGCACTTCGGATACCACATCCGTCGCCAGCCGCGTGCGGCCGTCGAACATGGTCATCAGAATTCCTTCCAGTTCGAGGCCGGGGTTGACACCGTTGTTGCGCAACTGGTTGATCAGGGAGGTGATCACGCTCAGCCCTTCCATGGCGTAATATTCGCACTGCATCGGCACTACAACGCCATCGGCAGCCGCCAGCGATGAGGTCATGAGGATACCTAGCGACGGAGGGCAGTCCATCAGCACATAATCGAAAACACCGGCCTCCAGTACACGGTCAAGCTCGTTGCGCACCACCGCAAGATGGTTTTCCTGCCGCGCGATCTCGATCTCCGCGCCAGCCAGGTCAAGCTCTGACGGGATGATGTTGATGTTCTCGTACGGTGTCGGCTGGATTATATCCGCCACGTCCGCCGCGCCGGTCAAGACCGAGTAGAGGCTGAAACCTGCCTGCGGTGTCAGGCCCAAGCCGCTGGTGGCGTTGGCCTGCGGGTCAATATCTATCACCAGCACCGTCTTTTTCATCTCCGAGAGCGCGGCGGCCAGGTTCACCACCGTGGTGGTCTTGCCGACGCCGCCCTTCTGGTTGGCAATGGCTATGACGCGGGTGCTGCGTGTGTTCATGGTTTGATCATTCCGATTTGGCGGGCGTAGGCGAACATGCCGCCTGCGGCTATGACCGGCGCTACCGCGCCGACCGGTTTGAGGGTGAAAACTTGGTCGTCAGACAGGCGCGTGATGGTATTTTTCTCGATATCCACCTCGGCTTCGTCGCCGGTCTTGAACTCTGCGCAAAGCCGTTTCTCGGATTCGAGCGGAAAAATCTCGCCGGTGGCCACCGAGTTGCGGAAGAAGATGCGCGCGTAGCTCTCGGCCACGACTGCTTTGGCACCCGCCGCGCCCAGCGCGATCGGCGCGTGCTCGCGCGACGAGCCGCAGCCGAAGTTGCGGCCGCCGATGACGATCGGGTAAGGCGTGGTGCCGTCCGGATTCGCGGCGTATTTCGGGAAGGTATCCGGCAAACCGGCCAGCGCGTACGAACCGAGCTTGCGGTACTCCTCCGCGATCGTCGGCACCAGGTTGAGATAACAAGCCGGTATCAGCAGATCCGTATCGATGTTATCACCCAGCACATAAACCGGCCCGCGTATGATGGTCGCTTTAGTCTCTGTAGCCATTGCACTCTCCATTAATGCCCAACAAATCAATAAACTTTCTGTGTCTTTTGTCGACTTTGTGCAGGAATAATTATTATAAGTCGCGCGGATCAGTGATATGGCCCGTGACGGCAGTGGCCGCGGCGGTATAGGGAGAAGCCAGATAGATCTGCGAATCTTTCGAACCCATACGGCCGATAAAATTGCGGTTAGTGGTGCTGACCACCACCTCGTTGCCTTTCGTGCGGCCAAAGGTGTCGATCGGTCCGCCCAGACAGGCCGCGCAAGACGGCGGCGCGATGGGCTCGACCCCGGCCGCCTCGAAAATATTGCGCAGACTCTGGCCGTCGATCTTGGTCTCTGCCAAGCCCTTCTCGACTGTACGCGTGGCAGGCACGATCAATGTGCGCACCGCGACCTTGCGGCCCTTGAGCACCTTGGCAGCCATGATGAAGTCGTCCAGTTTGCCGCCGGTGCAGGAGCCGATGTAAACCTGATCGACCTTCACATCACGACACGCGCGAGCCAAAGCCTTGTTGTCAGGCAGGTGCGGACGAGCAACGACCGGCTCTAGTTTGGAGACGTCGTAGACCCGCTCGGACAAGATTTTGGTGTCGGCATCGCTGTACAAAGGCTCATAGGGCTTTTTGGTGCGGCAGTTCACATAATCCAGGGTCTTCTGATCAGGGGCGATGATGCCGTTCTTGGCACCGGCCTCGACCGACATGTTGCAGACCGTGCAGCGCTCTTCAATGCTCAGGCCCGCAATCGCGGATCCCGTAAACTCCATGGCGCAGTAAGTGGCCCCGTCCACGCCGATGTCGCCGATGATGTGCAGGATCAGATCCTTGGCGGAAAGCCAAGCGGGCATCTCGCCGTCCAAGACGAAACGCATGGTCTGCGGCACCTTGATCAGCAGTTTGCCGGTGCCCAGTATGAAACCGGCGTCAGTGTTGCCGATGCCGGTCGAGAAAGCGCCCAAGGCCCCGTGCGTACAGGTGTGGGAATCCGTGCCGAAAATCGTCTCGCCCGGGCGGACGTGCCCCAGTTCCGGCAAGGCCACGTGGCACACCCCGCAATAGCTCTCGGTACCGGGATCGTAAAAGTAGGGCAGCCCCTGCTCTTCGACAAAGGCGCGCAGGATATCCACGTTTCGGTGCGCCTTTTCGTCCGCCGTGTAGATATAGTGGTCCGGCAGAATCACGACCTTCGCAGGATCGAAGACTTTTGCCGACTCGCCGAACTCACGCCGGAAAATACCTATGGTGCCTGGCCCGCAGACATCGTGCGTCAGCAAAATGCCGGCGTTGACCCAGATGTTGTCTCCAGGAGAAACTACTTTAGCGTCCGACTCGCGAGCCAGGATTTTTTCGGTGATGGTCATCTTATCTTACTCGCCCTCATTTACGGTTCAGACAACAAAACATCATGCCCGGCAAACCATGATTGCTTGACGGGGGCGGTTAAATTCGGCCTTTTACAAGACTAAAGAAACGGTCCTGATACTTTTCAAACAAACCGTTCTCCTGCAATAGCCGCCCCAATGGACTGATCAGGCTTGCATCTTTGGCGGCAGCCTCGAAGCCTTTCTCGACCTCTTCACGCAACCCGACCGGCAGGCCCTCTTCCATCTCGAACATGTGCCGCTCATGCAACTCGCGGATATTGGCTTGCGCAGAATTCTGGATGACTGCCCAAAAAAGCTTAACCAAACATACATCCCACGGTTCATCAACGCCCTTGATCACGGCGCAAAAGGGGTCTTTATCGATGGTAACGCTCTGCTTGACCCGCTCCAGAACAGCCTCTGCGGAGTCGGTCAGCACCTGCTCGCTGAAAGCCTCCTGCTTCAAGGTATAGCCGTAACGCAGGATACGGACCGTATCCTCGTGCTCCTTAAGCCACTCCAGATACTGCTGGGCCTGCTCACCGAACCCTTCCAGTATGGTTGTCGAGTAGGATGCAGGCGTGATTATCTGCGGCCGCATAGCCTGCATCCGCCCCTCGCGCACACGCACCTTGCCAATAGAATCCATCAATTCGCTGACCAAGTGGTAGTTAATGATGGTGTTGCCGAAGGTCTCGATATGCCTTTTAGGAGATACAACGATCTCCGTGTTGTTGACGGCGAACCAGAAGTCAAATTGTGTGGGTCTCTTACTCATTAAGTGTAAAATTATACCAGATCAAGCTTTGGCTGTCACCCGGCGGAGATAAGCCTTACTTTCCGCCCTCGTCCATCACGACGGCCTCGCCCTCTTTCAGGACACGTGAGACGGCGCCGCGGGCGATCTCGACCGGCACTTTAGGCGAGATCTCAACAAGGAAGGTGCTATCGCGGGCTTCGATGATGACCCCGATAAAGCCACTGGCGAACATCACGCGCTGCCCGGCGCGCAACTCCGCGATCATGCGCAGGCGCTCCTTCTCTTTGCGCTGCTGAGGACGAATCATCATGAAATAAAAGATGCCGAACACCAGCACCATCGGTATCAGCATTCCGCCCAAACCGCCGCCCGCATTGCCTGTCGCAGCCATATCCGCAAACATCACTGAACTCATAATAATCTCCTGTTTTCGTACAACCCTGTCAAAACCCTTTGCCTCGCGCACGCGATTTCAGGCCGTCCGGCCTCAGCACCGCGGCCAGTTCCCGCCGCCACTCGCTGAAACAATCGGCATTGATCGCGGCACGCATCTCGCGCATGAACTCCAAATACCTGTGCATGTTATGGATGGTCAGCAAGCGCACACCCAAAATCTCCCCGACATTCAACAGGTGCCGCACATACGCCCGCGAGAAATTGCGGCAGCAATAGCAGTCGCACCCCTCTTCCACCGGACGCAGATCCGCCTTGTAAGAGCCGCCCTTGACCGGATATGTCCCCGTACGCGTGTATGCCGTACCGTGGCGCGCCACCCGCGTGGGAATCACGCAATCGAACATGTCCACACCGCGCGCGACCGACTCGCACATCTGGAACATGTCGCCCAGCCCCATCACATAGCGCGGCCGCTCGCACGGCAGGCACCGCACACCGTCTTCTACACCGCGCAGCATCACATCCTCCGGCTCGCCCACGCTGACACCGCCAACGGCATAGCCGTCAAACCCCATAGCGGAAAGTTCGACGGCGCAACGCTCTCGCAAGGCCGCGTACTCGCCGCCCTGCACGATGCCGAAAACCAACTGCCCTGGCGCACGTTCCTGCTCACGGCATTGAGCGGCCCATGATAGGGTTTTGCCGACCGAGTTACAAGCGTATTGTTCGTCACAGGGATAGGGTATGCACTCGTCAAAACACATGGCTATATCCGAATCTAAAGTCCGCTGGACCGCCATGGCCTCGACCGGTCCCAAGAAGAATTTCGCCCCGTCGATGTGCGAACGGAACTCCACGCCATTCGCGCTTATCTTGCGGAGTTTGTTGAGGCTGAAGACCTGAAAGCCGCCGCTGTCGGTCAAGATCGGATGACGCCATCCCATGAACCGATGCAGCCCCCCGCACGCGGCCATGACATCCATGCCCGGACGCAGCAGCAGATGGTAGGTGTTGCCCAGAATGATGGATGCGCCCAGATCTTCCAGATCCCGCGGCTCCAGTGCCTTGACCGTGGCCTGCGTGCCAACCGGCATGAAAACGGGTGTTTCTACCGGGCCGTGCGCCGTCCACAACCGCCCTGCCCGCGCCCCGGTATGCCGGTCTTCCTTGATGATTTCGAAGGTGCCCGGGCGCGGAGTGCTGTTTCCGCTATGCGCCGCCTCAGTCATTGGGCGCCCTGTATTACGACCGGTAATTGGGCGCCTCTTTAATGATCTTCACGTCATGCGGATGCGCCTCGCGCACGCCAGCGTTGGTGACACGGTAGAAACAACCGTCACGCTTGAGTTCTTCTATCGTCCGCGCGCCGTTGTAGCCGAGCGCCGAGCGCAAGCCGCCGCAGAACTGGACCATGATCTTTTTGACCGAACCGGCAAGGGGCACGATACCCTCGATCCCCTGCGGGACCAGCTCGTCATCTTTTACATCATCCTGACCGTAACGCTGGCGGCTGCCCTTGCTCTCTTTCATCGCGGCCAGGCTGCCCATGCCGCGATAAACAACATAGTGCCGCCCCTCGTGAATAATCTTTTCGCCGGGACTCTCCTCCGTGCCGGCCAAAATCGACCCCAGCATCACTGTGTCGGCACCGGCGACTAAGGCCTTGGGCACATCGCCGGAGAGCCTTATGCCGCCGTCCGCAATCACAGGAATCGCGTCGCCCACCGCCTGAGCCGCATTGAAGACCGCCGTCACCTGCGGAATGCCAACACCGCACACCACGCGGGTGGTGCATATCGACCCTGGGCCGATACCGACCTTGACAGCATGGGCGCCAGCTTTCATCAGCGCCAACGCGCCCTCGGCCGTGGCCACATTACCGCCAATCACATCGATATCGGGATAATGGGCGTTGATCCAGGCTACCATATCGACAATACCCTTGGTGTGGCCGTGTGCGCTGTCTACCACAACGACATCCACCTCTTCAGCGGCCAGCATGGCCATGCGGTCATGATCCCCCGCGCTCACCGCCGCCGCCACACGCAAACGGTAGCGGCTGTCACGCGTATAAAGCGGCTGGGCGTTCTCGACCAGTTCCTGCACATCCGTAAATGCATACAGACCGACCAACCGGTTATCGCCGTCCACCAACGGCAGCTTTCCGATCTTATTCTCCATCATGACGTTGTAGGCCTGTTCCAGAGTCGTGCCCGGCGCGGCCGTGATCACCTTGGTGGCCATCGCCTCCGAAACCTTGACCGCGGTTTTCCGGGCGAAGCGCATGTCGCTGGAGGTCACAATGCCTGCCAGACAGCCCTGGTCATCAAGGATCGGGAACCCGCTGAAAGACAGATTGTGTTCGGCGCGGTAGCTGCGGATATAATCAAGCGTGTCGTTGACCCGGAAAGTCACCGGCTTCCTGATAAGGCCGTTCAGATAGTGTTTTACGCGGCTGACATGCTGCGCCTGCACTTCCGGCGGCAGATTCTTGTGCATCACGCCTATGCCTCCGAGCATCGCCATGCTTATTGCCATACCAGCCTCGGTCACGGTATCCATAGCCGCACTGACAAAAGGTATGTTAAGTGTAATGCGGCTTGTCAGACGCGTCGCCAGAGAGGTCTCCTCCGGCAGGAAATCGGCATATCTCGTCGCCAGCGTCACATCGTCGAAGGTCAACCCCTCGAACGGGAATTGTTTCATGAACGCGGTCACTTGTTTATTGAGGTGCATAAATCTCCCACCATTCCTTTCAATTCCCATTATTATATAACTCATTTACGCCTGCGTGGCAATTCCGAAAAACGCGACTGCTTGGGGTGTGTTTCACAATAGTTAACGCACACCCAGAATTCTGACTCCTGGGTGCGATTCAACAAAGTTGAATCGCACTAATCGCACTACTTCTTCCATTGGCGATCCGCGAAATCCATAAAGCACTTCCAATCGTAAAGGCCGAGGTCGTGTTTGCCGCTGCGCAAATGATAACCGATGCACCCATTGTGAAGCGGCGTGTCCGGCGGCGGCCAGACGCCGACCAGCCCGTTCTTGCGGTATAACCGCCGCCATACCGGCGAGGCCAGTTCGCATGAACGAAACTCTCCCGGCTGTCCGGCCCAGTCGTCGAGCGCGGCCGAGGCCACATACGCGAGACGCGGCGCGATTAGCGCCACAAGCATATGCTGGTCAACCGGCAGAGCGTCTTCGTTGTCGCCGTATTGCTTGAAATTATCGCAGAACCAGTGGGGAAAAGCTTTGTTGATAACCGCGACGCTCTCCGAACGCGGCAGGCACATGCGGTTAAGCTTGGCGCCGCCGCAACCGGAATTGTTGGATATGGTCAACGCGAACCGGACATCGGTTGCGCCGCACCATAGAGCCGTCTTGCCGCCGCGTGAATGACCGACCACCGCGACACGCTTGGCATTGATCAACGGCTCGGTCGCTATCCAGTCCATGACGCGGCTGGCTCCCCAGGCCCAAGCCGCTATAGTGCCCCACGAATCTGCATTGCGCGCAGCAGGATCAGGCTGGAAAACCACATGCACGCCGTTGGTGAACCCGTCATGCCAGTCCGGATCCACGTCGCCGTTGAAGAAAGCCAGCGCAGCATAACCGCGCGCCACCAGTTCCTCAGCCGCCCAGAACGGACTTTTTTCTACACGGTCGGGGTCTATGTTGGCCTCGGGATCACGGTTACAAATCAGCAAGAAGGCCGGCACAGGCTTTGCGGACTTGGGAATGAAAGCCGTCAGAGCTATGCCACCCTCTCCACCGGGACCTGAATAGCGGATATGCACCCGCTTGCGCAACGCGGCTCCGTCCATCATCTCTTTGTCCGGCTCAAGCTCCTCAAAGCGCAGCGTGTCAGGTCGCCCGACCGGGTTTTTGCCGTAAACATGCGTCTGCAAAAGTTCCAGCACTTCCGGCCGCCGTTCTTTCTCCCACACCTCCGCACTCTCCACAAGTTTGCCGGACAAAGTCTTAAACAGGTCAGGAACGTCTGATCCTGCCGCCATCATGACCGCTACCGCAAAGCAACCGCCCATGAATAAGCCTAATCGCCGCATATTTCTCTCCCCCTGCAACTGTGCAGATTTGTTTGTGTCTTGGTTACTACTCAAGTAGTCAGGAGTCAGGAGCCAGGATGAGAGCCCCAGCAAGGTCAGTAAGTTGCTGGAGGCCTATTCGCAGGCTATTCTGAATTCTGGCTACAGAAGCATTTACGTG
Source organism: uncultured Lentisphaeraceae bacterium (assembly GCA_964557205.1). Classification (GTDB taxonomy): domain Bacteria; phylum Verrucomicrobiota; class Kiritimatiellia; order RFP12; family UBA1067; genus JAQVQN01. Next base: position 8,779 of record CAZKZI010000040.1, on the reverse strand, counting down.
TCCTCATAGTAACTGATCGTTAATGCCATTCGCAACCCGAAATTCGCGCGGGACGTTTCACAATAGTTGAAGCGCACCCAGAGGTGTCGTCAGCCGTATTTGCGTGGCCTTACCCAAAAATCGCATCTGGAAAACGCTATGCGGACACCTCGGGGAGGCGCCCCTATCGTGCGGTGCGTGTGCATGGTAGGGATGGTTCCCCGAACCGTCCGCCGAATCGCGCTATTTGCGCCTTGCGCAGCGTATCCGCCACTGTCATAATATTACCCACTTATGTCATTCACCTCACACACTACAGAAGATAAGCCCGCCAAGCTAAGCCGTCTGACCCATATCCGAAACAACATTTTTATCGGCCTGATGCTGGCCACGCCAGTCATGGCCACACTGTGGATCTTCAATTTCCTGTTGCGACTTACAACCTCCTGGTTCCCGAAAAAGTTCTTTCCCCGTATCGATGACGTGCTCGGCGGGTATCTGCTTCAGGCAATAGTGCTGATCTTACTTTTGGTTATTTTCTATATTCTGGGCGAACTCGCCCATAATTTCCTCGGCAAACGCCTTTACAACTTGGCTGACCGTGTCTTTTCCGGCATACCCATCATAAAAAATATCTATACCTTTGTCCGCCAGCTTTGCGAGTGGGTCGCAAAAAGCCGCAACACCATGTTCAACTCGGTCGTGCTGGTGGAGTATCCCCGCAAGGACTGTTACGTCATCGGCTTGGTTACTTCAAACACCAATCAGGCCATTGCCAATAAAATCCGGGCCGGAGACGGCTCGCCGCTGGAATGCGTCAACATCTTCGTCGCCACCACCCCTAACCCGACATCGGGCTTCTACATCATTGTCCCAAAACGAGATACCATTCCCATAGACATTGACATCTCGGATGCCATCAACATCATCATCTCGGCAGGTGCAATCCTGCCAGACAAAACAACTACAGGCAAAAACAACTCGATGCTTCAGATTATAGACTCTTTGATCATGAAGCCGGCTACCAGAGGTACTGAACCGCCAGCAGACACGCAAATGCCATGATCATACAAACAGAGGCGACCGCGCTACAGATCCGGCCATGGTCTAAAACCTCCCACATAGTCACCTGGCTGACCCCCGGATACGGACGGATCGTAACATCCGTTAAAGGGGCTTGCCGTCCCAAAAGCGCTTTTCTGGGACAATACGATCTCTTCTACACCTGTGACCTGCTTTTCTACCGGCGAGAACGCGACGGCGTCCATCCGATCCGCGAATGCTCGCCCAGTTCACTGCGCGAGCCGCTCCGCCATTGCTGGCGCTCTGCCGCCGCCGCCGCTTACCTGGCCGACCTGACCGCACGCGTGACCGTCAGCCATCAGGAGGCATCCTCAGTCTACACCCTGCTGAACCGCACGCTCGACAGCCTGCCTTCCACGCCGCATCACGCTCTTAAACAGAAGATACTCATGTACGAGATCCAACTGCTTTCAAAACTCGGACTCGCGCCAAACCTCGACCTTTGCCCGCAATGCCATGCCCCCGACCGCCAATGGCTCCGCTTCTCGCTGCCGTCAGGCCGTTTTGCCTGTCCGCACCTCGCGGCCACCACGGTTAGCGAGACCGCAGTATCCCTGCATCGCGATGTGCGCCAGCTCTTTCTAGACCTGCTTGAAATGCCTCCGGACGGATTTGCCGCCGATTCAAATGCGTTGTCTGAACTCAATAAAAATCGCCCTCCACCACATCTTCTTCTTGGCTTATCCCGATTTCTTGGTATGTTTATTACGTTTCATCTCGAAGTACCACCGGCTGTCCGGCGTGTCACATTCGAGTTGTTAGATAAAAACCCGACGCGGCAAAACGCGTTATTGGAGAAAAAATCACTATGAAGTGCGCACCTTTAGTATGTATGACAATCGCATCGCTCATCATTATGTCTGCAGGCTGCAAGAAAGACACCCTGCCCAAGGATGTCTCATCAAAAGCCGAAGCAGAGACCGTCAAGACTGTCGCTGAGCCCAAGGATCCTAACGAGATCGTCGCTTCAGTCAACGACAAGTCCTATGTTCGCAAGGACATGGAAAAGATCGTGAATGCTCTGATCAAGGCTCAGAAGATCCCTGCCGAACAGCAGGAAGATGCCCGGAATCAATTGGAACAGCGCGTGACATACAGTTTCATCATGAAAACTCTGCTGCTCGACGAGGCCCAGAAGCAGTCGGTTACCGTGACCGAAGAAGACCGTAAGGAACAGATGGATAAGATCACAAAAGCTCTAAAGCCCAAAAACAAAACCCTGGAAGACTATCTTAAGGAATCTCCGCTAGGTGAAGAGGCCGCCCGAGCCGAAATCGAAGAAGGCCTGATCATCGACAAACTGATCAAGAAGATGGTCATCGACAACATTGCCATCGACAAGGAAGAGATTCAGAACAAGCTCGCGGAAATCAAGAAGCAGAATGCCGAAGTCGTCGAGAAAAACAAGGGTCTGGACACCCGTAACGCGGAAAAGAAAGCTAAAATCGAGGGCATCAAAAAGCAGTTGGACGACAACGCCGACTTCGCTGAATTGGCGGCAAACAACTCGGACTGCCCCAGCGGCAAAAATGGCGGCGACCTGGGCAAGTTCACCCGCGGCCAGATGGTCGGGCCCTTCGAAGACGCCGCCTTTTCACAGGAGATCGGCAAGGTCGGCGATATCGTCGAGACCCGCTTCGGTTACCACCTGATCAAAGTCACGGCCAAATCCCCGGCCACGGAGCCGAAGGACGACAAACCCGCCAAACCGGAAACCGTCACCGCCTCACATATCCTGATCAAAACCGAACAGCCTCAGACCCCGCAGACCGTTCCTGCCGCCGCAGAGCTGGAGGAGCAGCTCAAGCAGCAGAAGTCCCGCGAGGCCGTCATGAAATATATCGATTCCCTTAAGGCCAATGCCAAGATCGAGACCGTTTTCAAGGAAATGCAACTGTAAACCGACTCTAGCCGCCTTAAACAGCTTTGATTTTGACAAATGAGACACCGGTTGGGGGATTTTTTGCCCGCTAATCTCCGCGAATGAGAGTTTGGTTTGAATTTTCTTTACGCTGATCGCTAAAAATTCAAACCAACGGCTTCAGCAACCTTACAGTATCATGTTTCGACATCAGGCAAACAGATAAGTGCTACAGTTGAGTGCAAAGTATTTAACGCGGAGTTTTCTTTTGCCAGCGGTCACAGTTCTCATTTTTTAGCGATCAGCGACGGACGCAGTCCGGTAAAAATGAGAACTGTTCCCATTCGCGGAGATTCGCGGGAAAAACCAAACAGATGTATGATTATAGTGGCAGGCAACGAGCAACCAGTAACCATCAACTATCAACCAGAATTTTTGCAGGCGCCTCGCCGATGAGTGAACGATGACGCTGAAACCGGATTTCCACGATTATTTCATGCGCCTGGCTCTGCGCGAGGCCGCCGCCGCCGCCGAGGCCGGCGAAGTGCCTACCGGTTGCGTCATTATCAAACGGCCGCTCCCTCCGGACCGTCCGCTGGCCGCCGTTAAAGTGCTGGCGCGCGCCCATAACCAGACCGAGACCTTGAAAGATGCCACTGCCCACGCGGAGATGATAGCCCTCACACAGGCGTCTGCCGCGCTCGGCGACTGGCGTCTCACAGACACCATTCTTTACGTCACCAAAGAACCCTGCTCCATGTGTGCCGGGGCCATTATACTCGCACGTGTGCCGCTAGTGGTCTGGGGCGTGACAGATCCTAAGCGTGGCGGCCACTCTGTCTTCTCTATCCTTAACCATAATGGGCTGAACCATCGGGCCGAGATCATCTGCAACGTGCTGGAACAGGAATGCCTCGCCCTTTTACAGAGCTTTTTCCACGAGCGACGAGCGTAAGATACCTGAACGCGGCCTAACCGTGCGACGCGTGTGCCTGGTAGGGATGGTTCCCCTACCTGTGCGGGTACGTACGCAGACAGGCCGAACCGTCCGCCGATCTCGCACTATGCGGGATCGATTAAGCAGGTTGACCAAGTGTGGGAGAAGCAGGAGTACCAAACAGACGTATGATTCTAGCAGCAGGCAACTATCAACCAGCAACCAGCATTGCGGTTTGAGGCGCAGCTTCACTAATTCTCGCTTGGTTGGCTGCGTGGCTTGCCGCCTTCTTTCAACAGGCGCTTTAACCCCACACCTTCCATCAAACGCCCCGCTTCGATATACAAGTCGGCCAAACCATACGAAAACTCGCGGTTCTCCCACTCCGTGCTCTCACAGGCCCGCTCCGCCAACTTCAAGGCCGCAGGGATATCTTTGTCCTCGCGCTCTTTCGCAATGAGAACTTTGGCGTATAAGAACATCACCTCGGCGTTATCCGGCTCCCGCATCAGGATTTCGCGGTATTGACGGTCAGCCTCACGATACTCGCCGACAGTCGCAGCCACCTGCGCCAATTCCATCCTATATCCGGTCTGCTCTGGCGCAAACGCCACTGCACGAGCGAAATGCAGATACGCGGCGTCATTCTCGCCACGCGCACGTAGGCAATAGCCCATACCGTAATGCGAGCGCGCCGTTCCGGGCGTGAAGGAAAGTATGTTCTCGTAACAGCGCAAGGCCCCGTTGAATTCGCCGATGGCGATCCTGCGCCGCCCTTCCAACTCCATTGTCTCCGCGAGATGCGCCAGCAGCGCATCACGCGGATTGGCCGAGGCCGCCCCCCTTAAAGCCGCCAGCCCCTCTTCTGCCGATCCCCTCGCAATCAGCGCCAGCGCCGCCTCTACCTTTCCGCGCACCCGCACACACTCCTCGGCTCTGTCGCAGACCGCCACATACACGTCATCGTCCAATCCCTCCGGCACAAGCCACCGGAAATCAGGCTTGCGCAACCCGTTGAGAAAATCCGGCCGCGACAAAGCATCGCCGTCGCCGAAAGCCGTTTGCGGTGCCTGCCAAACATGGTGCCTGTGCGAAATCCTCCCGGCCTGACCCAACCAGCTTTTCAATTCGGCCTCGCCGCAAACAAAGCAGGCCAGCACATCCGGCAACGCCGACACACCCGCCCGCGTGCAATCCCGTATCACAGCTTTGCGCTCGAAAATTTCCAGCGCCTTGTCGGCCGCCACCCGGAAAGGCTGCTCACTGCCGACCAGCAGCCAGTCATGCACACCCGTGCTCCACACCTGAACGTGTGGAAAAACAGCAATGAAATCGCTGGCCACCGCCGCGAAACGCCGCTCCGAAAGCAAGCGGATGTCCAGATGCAATGCGGTTTTACCGCCGGTGTTCAATGCCGTACTGCACTTTTTGAATAGGGAGCGGCTGTATGCGCGCCTTGTGCCTCTCATCCATGACGGCTCGTTCGCCAGAAAGACCAAGTCGTACTGCTCCTTAGCCTTCAGCCTGGCCTTTGGCCATTTGAAGCCCGGCATCGCTTCCGCACCGCCTCCAATATGCTCTTCCGCCGTCAACATGGTATTGACAACAGCCCGGTCGGCACCCGCGCAAGCGACACTCTCTGCCCCGGCCCGCACGGCAAACGACATATACAATCCCGCCTCAGGACCGAAATAGGCCACCCGTCCGGCCTCATGACACAGCAACAGCGGGATGTATCCGGTCAACACCCGCGCCGTGTGAAAACGGTTCCCAAAAAGCAATGGGCGCCCGTCCAGTGTGAACACGAATTGATAATCATTATCCTCATAAGCGGCGATCCCGTGGTGACGCGAATGGTGCGCGAACACCGGCTTGCCACGGGCGAACCCGCTGTCACGGTAAACCAACCGCGAAAAAACATTCTCATGCAGCAGGTGGCTCTTTGAGCGCGGCCGGTTGGCAACCAGCAACCCCGCGACCAAGAGTAACATGGCCAACGCTGCCCATCCGCGTTTGGCGATGGTCAGAACCGCCAGTATGCCGAACCACCACGCGGCCAAACGCAATATGCCCTCGACTCCCGCCGCCGGTATCAGAAAGTTGCGGGCAAAGCCGTAGCCGAACACGGCCGGCACCACTCCCAACAGTATCACCAACGAGAACCCCGGACCCCATGCTCCTGAATGGCGCTTGACCGCTTCCGGCACAGCCGCGTAAACCGCGAGCCCGGCCAAAATCGCGTGCGGCAGACAAAAAAATGCGGATGTCTTGGCCAGTGCCACCAGATACTGCGCAAAAGACCGGGAAAGGTCACCCAAAATACGGTGCCAACCTTCTGCCACACCGGCTGCTAACCCCTGCTGCGCGACAACCCACAACCCCATCAGCAAAAAAAGCACTCCCAGCAACGCCCCGGGCACTTGCCGTCGCCGCCAAAGCACCATCGCGGCGCTCAGCCCAACCGCAAGGCCGGCAAATATCATAACGCCACAGCTTGACAGCGAGTAGACCGTGCGGCCTGCCAGCGCATCCAGCACACTCAACCATGTCGCGGCCAGAACGCCGAACATCAATGCGGCCGCCGCGCAGACCGCAACCCTTATTTGATCCTGGTCAATAATCTTGATCATTTATTATTATTGTAACACACTGCCCTGGGGTTGACCACGCGAGATCTTCATCGCAAAGCGTTTTGGGTGCGATTCAACTTTTTTGACTCGCACCCAGGAACAAAAACATAACCAAACAACTCTTGCGTAATTACGCCTTTTTTGAGATAGTGTTTCGTACTCTCTGTTCAGGAATACCATGGAAATGGTGTCTGACGGGAACGATTAACAGGGTCGGCCAGTAAAGGCCATAAAGAAGGACAGGAATTTTTTTCATGAGTGTAACCTCCTCGTTAAAAGTCCGGAATTTTGTGATTCTCGGACACAGCGGAAGCGGAAAGACCACCCTTATCGATGCTGTAGCCTTCAAGCTGGGGCTAAATGACCGCATGGGTCTGACAACTAACGGCTCCAGCATATCTGACACCACAGACGAGGAGAAAACCCGCAAAATAACCATTTTCGCCAACAGCTTCACCGCCAGCAACAAGCTCGATGACGATGAATATAAAATTGTTTTTACCGACACCCCGGGGTTTATGGATTTCTACGGGCAGATGCTCGGGGCGGCCGAGGCCGCCGATTTCGCCCTGATCACCGTTGACGCTACTTCCGGCGTACAGGTCGGCACACGCCGGGCATGGACTTTGTGCAAAGAGACCGGCCTTTCAACCATCGCCTTCGCCATCACCGGACTTGACAAAGATAACGCCAGTTTTGAGAAGACCATAATTGCCATCCGCGACACTTTCGGCGTGAACTGCGTTCCTGTGACCGCCTTGGTGGCAGGCGACACCGTCGTCAACATTCTCGATGCCGAAAACTTGCCGGAAAACCTAGTCGATGTCCGTAACAGCCTGGCTGAATCCGCTGCCGAGACCGACGAGACCCTGATGGAGAAGTATTTCAGCGACGGCACCCTTTCGCCGGATGATATACGGCGCGGCCTGCATGCCGGCATAGCTTCCGGCTCCGTCCACCCCATATACTCCACAATGCCGCTTAAAGGCATCGGGGTCAGCGAGATGCTGGACAGCATCTGCCGCCTTCTGCCGGGTTCAGGAACACGCATTTACAAGGATGCGAAAGGCGAACAGATTGTTTGCGACGAAAACGACCCGTTGGTTGCCCGTGTTTGGCGCACAATGACCGACACCTTTATCGGCCAGCTCAGCTACATACGCATCATATCCGGCACTATGACTCCCGGCATGGCACTGCAAAACAACTCGACGGACAGCAAGGAGACTGTCGCATCCATGTTGCACGTCATCGGCAAAAAACAGACTCCGGTCGCTAAAGCGACCCCCGGAGATATCGTGGCCCTGCCGAAGTTGAAGAGCACCAAAACCGGCAACACGCTTGCAGCCGTCGGCAACAGCACGCTGTTACCTGAAATGGCCTTCCCGCCGCCGGTAATGCATATGGCCATGGCAGCCAAGACCCAGGCCGACGAGGATAAATTGGGCACAGCCATACACCGCCTGCTCGACTCCGACCCAACCCTGCAATTTGAGAAGCAGGTGGCAACAAAACAGATGATTCTAAAAGGTCTCGGCGATGTGCATATCGATGTTGCGGTCAGCCTTATGCATTCGCAGTCAAACGTGAACGTCGAGCTCTCAACCCCAAAAGTCCCCTACCGTGAAACGGTCACCGCTCTGGGCGAAGGCCATTACCGCCATAAGAAGCAGTCGGGCGGTCGCGGGCAGTTCGGCGAGGTTTACCTGCGCGTGGAGCCGTTGATCGAAGGTGAAGATGAGTGGTTCCTGAACAAGATCGTCGGCGGAGCGATTCCCGGAAACTTTATCCCTGCGGTGCACAAGGGTGTGGTCGAGGGTATGCTTGCTGGCTCAGTGGCGGGCTATCCAGTTCAGAATATCAAGGTTCAGGTCTATGACGGTTCTTACCATGACGTCGACTCTTCGGAAATCGCGTTCAAGATCGCGGGCGCGCGCGCGTTGCGCGAAGGCATGTCCAAAGCCAAACCGGTGCTTCTGGAACCGATCATGAGTCTTAAGATAACCATTCCGGAAGCATTCATGGGCGCGATCAGCGGCGACATGCCTCACAAGCGCGGACGCGTACTGGGCATGGATGTCTCCGAGGGCGTGCAGGTTATAGCCGCCGAGGCGCCTCTGGCCGAGCTGTTCAAATACGCGGCCGAACTGCGCTCTATCACCGGCGGCCAGGGATCCTTCACAATGGATTTTGACCGTTACGACATAGTGCCTTCAAATGTGGCGCAGAAAATCATCGCCGAAGCAGCCAAGAACCGTAAGGAAGAGGCCGACGATTAACCCGCCGTTT
>CAZKZI010000039.1:21617-23043 GCA_964557205.1 uncultured Lentisphaeraceae bacterium | reverse complement strand
ATTTGATGGCTGGGCCAGAACTGGCGGTTTTGATGGTATCGCGCTTTTGTCCGAAAGCGGGCGTGGAAAGTTGAGGCCGTCGCGCTGGCAATGGTCGATCTTGGGTACGCGCTCATCGAGATGCCGAACGCCCCGCGTGAGGCTTGAGCGATAGCGAATAGCCTCGACGCGATTGTTGGGGCTTCGACAACGAAAGGAAACAGACCATGACGAAGATGAGCACAGGAGATGACGCAACGCTGGGGAACTACCGGAAGATGGCGGCGGCAATATTCGGAGAGGGCAGCAAGCCGGTGAAGTTCCTCGACGAAAAGATTGCGGATAGCCCGAACGGGGCAAACGCGGAGGTAATCGCGGATGAACGGCAAATGGTGTACCTGCTGGGAACGATAGCGTTTCAGTAGCCCGAACAGCGCGATATGCGTCAAGCCCAATGGGCGGAAATGGAGAATGGAACATGAACGGCGAACCAATGACCGATGAAGAAGAAATGGCTGAACTGTCTCGACTGCGCAACCGCCATGTGGCAAAGACGCTTGAGTATCTTGGATCGCAACCGCCATATGTTGAGTCGGCGATCAAACGGGCGATGACTTGGTTGACGAACGACATAGCCAAGAACGTGCTGGGGATCGAGTACGACGGGCGCGAAAGAGAAACTGACGGCGACAACGACTAGCATCAACACACTGCGGCCTAGTTCGTCCGACTTGGCCGGAGATAACAAACAGGACAACGAGAGAAAAACAGATGAAAAAGAAAAACGAGAAAACAGACAGCGCGTGCGTAGTCCGCGCTCCCAACCTGCAGGTCGCGGAGTTCATCATCGAAGGTGTTTCGCCATACGTGCAGCAGACGTTCAGCGCGGAGGCAATGCAGATGATAATGGCTAAGCAGATGGCAGGAAGTCAAGCGAAAAAGAAAAACGCAAAGGAAGCCAAGGACTTTGATCTGCGCTATGAACAGGCGAAGCACAGGACCGATGACGGTGCGACGGGAATACCCGCGCCAGCTTTCCGCAACGCGATGATTAGCGCGTGTCGGCTGGTCGGGTTCAAGATGACGCTGGCGAAATTGTCAGTCGAGGTAGACGCTGACGGGTACGACGCGGCTGACGGAACGCCGCTGGTTTTCTTCACACGCGGGGAACCAGAAAAGGTCGTCCATCATGTGAGGCTGGCGACGGGCGTTTGCGACCTGGCGGTGCGCGCCATGTGGAAACCGGGCTGGCAGGCCAAGCTGCGGGTGCGCTTCGACGCCGACCAGTTCGCGGTTCAGGATTTAGCCAATCTTCTGATGCGAGCCGGGTTGCAGGTTGGGATCGGGTGCGGTCGGCCTGATTCGCGGACAAGCAACGGTTGCGGCTGGGGCAAGTTCAAGATTGTGAACGTGTAATGGTTGCTGCAACGTCCATAGCTGGCGCTGC
>CAZKZI010000039.1:0-21517 GCA_964557205.1 uncultured Lentisphaeraceae bacterium | reverse complement strand
TGCACTGCGAATCAATTTCCCGAGCATGAAGCGAAACTGCTCTTTTTCCCAACAACAAAATGAGGATGCAAAATGACCAACAAGGAAATGAAGAGACGGCTGGATAAAATCCAGCGGCACAATGGCGGGTTGCTCTCGCCTGCCGCTGTGGTTGCCGATGCCACACCTGACGATTCGCCGCTCCACGACCGCTTCGAGTGGGATGATTCCAAGGCCGGACATGAATACCGGCTGGAACAGGCTCGCCACATCATACGGGCGGTCGTTGCGGTCGTTTCCGGCGGCAACGGTTCGGAGATAACGACGCGGGCGTTCGTCTCGCTGTCTACGGCGCATGGCACCGACGCGCCATACATCGCTATCGACAAGGCTCTCGGCAGCCGCTCGTTGATGACCGTGCTGATGCAGGACGCGCGGCGCGACGCGGAAACATTCGCGCGTAAATACGCCATCGTCCGCAAGCTGGCTCCGGTGATAGCAGTCATGCGCAAAACCAAGCTGCTGAAGCAGTGATTATGCCGCTTTACATTATTCATAGGCCGGGCTATTATACGAGGTGCATGAAGTTAGACCCGTGAAAAAAAACAACAAACAACTTACCCACTTTGCAGCCTGTTTTTCAACAGGGCGTCTAACCTGCCTAGTGGGTTTTCCTTACTTCGGTTTTCCTTTCGATGAAACAAGAGAAGTGTTAACACCATGATTATAAAGATAACAAACTGGAATCAACACCAGCACTATCGGCACCGCAGACCACCGTGGATCAAGCTCCAAACCGACATCATAGACGAGTATGACGAGACTGGAACACCCAAGAAGTTTCGCGCACTTTCAAACGATGCCAAGCTGACGTTCATCATGCTGATTATTCTAGCTTCGCGATATGACGGAAGCATACCGACAGACGATCTGAACTGGATAGAGATAAACACTGGGCTGACGGCTGAAAACATCATGCTAGCACCGTTGATCGAGGCCGGATACATATCGGTTTGCGAACGCGCTAGCAGTTGTGCTAGCAATAACGCTAGCAAGTGTGCTAGCAATGTTGCAACGCAAATCGTTCTACAGAGACAGAGTAAGAGACAGAGTAAGAGACAGAGTAAGAATATATATGATGAACAATTTGAAAAATGCTGGACGATGTTCGAGAAATACGGCGTGCGAAAAAAGGCAATTGAATACTGGAACAAAATACCACAAGCCGACAGGGATGCTATCGAGATTGCAATCCCGGATCACATGGCGGCAATCATGGCAGGGAGAACGCGCAAGCAGTTTGAGGGATGGATCAACCCTGAAAACAGACTTTGGGATATGGACTGGAAAAAGGCAGAACAGGTGGCAAAAGCCAAGAACGGCGCAAAGCCGCTCAACAATACGCTGTCCGACGCAAACCCGCTAAACCCGCCACTGGATTTTTAAAACAACAAACAGGAGATACGACAATGATAAACACACAAACAGGAGCAATCGACTTCGCCGCGATCATTCAGCGGGCGCAGGGGATTGCCGTTGGCTGCGAAAAAACCAAGACGGCGCTGGTGTCAGACCAAGACGTGGCCGCAAAGATTCTGTGGCTGGCAGAACGCGGCTATATTCCAGACGCGCAGACTCCGAACATCGTTCGGGCGTATCTGCAAGGCAACGGGCTGTTTCTGTCTGGCCCGTGCGGGGTGGGCAAGACGTTTCTCATGACGCTGCTATGCGCTCGCGGCGCGATACAGCACTGTGAACGCGAGATAAATTCATGGGGGCTTGATGGGATATGGGACTGGTACGATCAGACGGCTAGTAGCGATGTCGTAATAGACGATCTCGGGTGCGAGATGACGGCGACGCACTACGGCCAGCGCGAGGACGTTCTTAAGATGGTAGTTGAGCGCCGGTATGCGAATCACGCGGAGCGGACGCACGTCACCACGAATCTTACCAGCGAGCAAATCGTAGGCAGGTATGGCGAGCGGATTCTTGACAGAATACTGGGGATGTGTGTGCCATTCAAGCTGGATGGCGCGAGCTTTCGGCGGAAACAATCCGCTGAAACAAAGAGAGAGATAATGCGGGGAAGCACAATTTACGGAAGTTATGTTCCAGAGTGCAATAAGTTGCCGCCGCCGCCACCCAAGACGCACCGGATAGGCAGGCGGCTGCCATGACGCTGACGGCGAGTGGAGCGTGGAGGCCGCAATGATTACGAAAACGAAGCGTACAGGCACCGCCACGGCATTTCATGTGCTAGGTGGCGTCATGACTGTGGCAGGCGACGAGAAACGCAACACAACGCACGTGGATGGGCAAGAACGCATTGCTACGCCGCGCATAGTGACCTAAAAGAGGAAACATGTCAAGCTTTTTGAAAGATTTGGCTTAAAAAGAGTCAGATGTGACAGTTTAATCCCCCATCAAGGTACTGCTAGCATGTCCCATGCCGAATTATGAAAAGCAACGATACCAAAACCAAATAAGTTGATACTGATAAAGCGGTGCTTGCGCTGCGGATTTTTTGTGACACAATGATGAAACGAAAGGCGACGACATGAAAACTGAATACGGAGAGATCAGGCTGCTGGACGACAACCCGCGCAAGATCACCGACGCGGCACTGAAGAGGCTGACCGAATCCATCGAGCGCGACCCGCAGTTCATGCTTCTGCGGCCAATCGTGATCGACGGCGACAACGTTGTGATCGGCGGCAACCAGCGGTTGAAGGCGTGTCGCGCGTTGAACATGTCGGAGCTACCGACTGGTTGGTGCGTCAAGGCGGCTGGTCTGACAGCCGAGCAGAGGCGGCGGTTCATTCTTGTGGACAACGCGCCGGAGGGAATGGCTGGCGCGTATGACGAGGAGATGCTAAAAGAATGCTTTGCCGATCTTGACCTTACCGCGTTCGGATTTGACATTAAAGAACTTGCAGAGACTAAACTAACAAAAATCAACACCGAAAAACCGCCGCCAAAAATGGCATGGATGCTGGTAGGTGTACCGATTTGTGTGTGGGAAAGTGTTGCGCACATGGCTGAAGAGGCGGCGCAAATAGATTGTTCGATAGTGGAGACCACAATAAATGACGACACAAAAGAAAACTGACAACCATAACCTTGAAGCCAAGTTGATGTTGCGCAGATATTTTCTTGAAAAATATCACGCAGACAAAAAGCCCAACGTACTAGATTGTTGCATGGGGGCTGGAATATTGTGGAAACGATTGAGACTTGAGTACGATCTTGGATGCTATTTAGGATTGGACATTAAGAGAAAGAAGGGAAGGCTGAAAATCGACAGCGCAAGATATCTTGCCGCCGGAGGGTGGTCGCACGACGTTATTGACATTGATACCTACGGAAGCCCGTGGAAACATTGGTTTGAGGTTTTGAAAAACTGCCGCAACAACGCCACAGTTTTCTTAACGATTGGGCTTTTAAGGATTGGCGGCGGGGGCGCAATGCAGACTGAAGCTAAAAAGGCACTGGGAATATACAGCATAAAACAAATACCCATGTCTATTTGTGGAGCACTGCACAACGTCAGTTTTGATTACTGTATTTTTTCTGCTATTGATTTTGGATGGAGTATTGTCGAGGCTGTCGAGGCAACGTCTGACGGCAACGCAAGATATGTTGGAATCAGAATAAAAAAAGTTGACTGTCAGCCGCCTATATGATAATTTTTAATTATGAAAATCGACACAAACGCCGAACAAAAAAGGAAAAACAATGAGTTTAATCTATGTACCGAAGGGGAAAGCAAGAGAATACAGCCCGTTGGCTTTGAATGTTTATAGCGGTGGTTGCGATCACCACTGTAAATATTGTTACTGCGGAAACATAATGCGTGGGGCGTGGAGCGAAACTCCCAGACCGCGCGATCTTTCCGCGCTTGCGAAAGAGGCAGAAAACGCAACCCGCCAAATTCTACTTTGCTTCATGTCTGATCCGTATTGCTCCGCTGAAACAGAATATCGCAGAACCAGATACGCTCTTAACGTTCTGCACGACTCCAGTTGCTCGGTTGCCATACTGACAAAGGGTGGCCACCGTTGTCTCGAAGATTTGGATTTGTTCAGAAGTTGGCCGGAAGGAAGGATTAAAGTCGGCGCGACACTAACATTTGCAGAGAACGCACCTAGTATAGAATGGGAGCCGGGGGCAGCATTGCCTGACGAACGGCTTGATATGCTAAAAACGCTACACAAGAACGGGATCAAAACATGGGCAAGCATTGAGCCCGTAATCATTCCAGCGCAATCTCTGGCAATCATCGAATCAAGTCTACCGCATGTTGATGCATATAAGGTCGGCAGGTGGAACCATGACACGAGATCAAACGCAATAGACTGGGAATCGTTTGGGTATTCTGCTGTCAAGCTGATCCGCGACCACGGTAAAAGCCTGTATGTTAAAAAGGATTTGCAACCGGTTTTCAGCAGAGGCTTTTTAAGCGATGCCGAAAAAAGCATGGACGGACTTGAGCTACCCAAAAGACAAGTGCGCACTGATATGCTTTTGTAACCAAAAAGTACAGGCTGGAAGTGTATGAAGCAAACCATATCCGACCGAGATAAAACGGCGGTAGCGTCGGCGGTGAGACGGGCGAAGCTTATCGACGCTTCCCGCAAGCTGGCGCGTATGCACCGGACACAGCACCCGACAGCCGAGCAGTTGCATAGACGTACGATGCTTGAAACCGACTTGGGCGATTGGTTGAAATACTATATGCACGACAGCTTTCCCGACGACTGGGGGACGGAGCACAATAAATGTCTGACAAACCTTCAGCGCATCATCGAGCAAGGCGGCAGCATGGCGTTGGCGATGCCGAGGGCGAGCGGAAAATCCACGATAGGAAAAGGCGCGGTGGTCTATGCCGCGTTGTCGGGAAAATGCAAATACATTGTTCCGATCGGCGCGACCGATTCACTGGCAAGCGAGTACATGGACTTTACCAAGGGCGCTTTGACGGGCGACTACCCGCGATTGCAGGAGGACTACCCCGACGCGCTGGGGTTCTTCGATAACCTTGGAGGGTCGGCGTTGCGGGCGCGGCACCAGTTGTGCGAGGATGGAAAGCCCAGCGGGATAGGATGGCGAACCAAGGGGGTGACATTCCCGACGGTCCGCAAGCCGGATAGCGACGAAGGCTACCCATATTCAGGAGCTAGAATCGAGTGTCGAGGAATCACTGCGGCGATGCGCGGCATGGCGAAGAACGTGCGCGGAACGCAGATACGACCCGACCTAGTTATTCCGGACGACATCCAGACCGAGGAAGTCGCCGAATCTCCAGAGGCGATAAACAAGATTGAGCGCAAGGTGGTCGGCACGATCATGATGCTGGCCGGACACAAAAAAAGGATTGCCTGCTTCATGCCGTGCACCTGCATGAGGCGCGGCGACGTGTCGGACCGCTTCCTAGACCGCGAACTGCATCCTGAATTTCAAGGCCAGCGCGTGGCGATGGTGCAGAAATGGCCGGATGCGCAAGAGACTTTGTGGGTGCGATACCATGCTGTCAGACGCGGAGGCGAGACAGACCACGAGGGCAAGGCGGCTGCAACGGAGTTCTATGCGGCGAACCGAGCGGAGATGGACAAGGGTGCGGTTGTGTCATGGGCGAGCCGGATCCGTTCCGGCGAACTGTCGGCTATCGAGACGGCGGAAAATCTTTTGTTCGAGTTGGGGCCAGCGCGGTTTGCCGCAGAGATGCAGAACCAGCCGCTGGCAGAAAATGAATCCGTCCACAAGTTGGAGCCGAAACTGATACTGCTGCACATAGACGAGAAGCGCGGCGTGTATGAGATACCGCCGTGGGCGCAGATAAAGACGATGGGCACTGATATCAACCACTATGGATTGCACACCGTGGCGACGGGATTCGGCAACGACCACACTGCGGCTATCTATTTCAGGGGGCGGTATGATAAGATCGTCGTCAAGGAGCACAGCAACGAATCTGAAATTAAGCGGATGGTATTTGAGATGTTGTCCGGACACCTCGCCGACATCCTCAAGATGCCGGTGAAGCCCGACGTGTGGGGGATAGACGGCGGCTACCAGCACGACGTTGTGCAGGGCTTTGTCACACAGCACAACCAGCGGCACGGCATAGCGATCTACGTAATGCGCGGATACAGTGGCGACCGCTATCGAAGTTCGGGCAGCTACGTGATAGGCAGGCCGCGCGAGCAGGTGCATTTTCACAAGTGGCCGCTCGGGAAGGGGCTTGCTTTCAACGCTGACTACTGGTGCGAGGTTACGCAGAAGGCATGGCAGGGCGCGATTGGAATACCCGGCGGCGTGACGCTGTATCACGGACAGCACGACGACTTTGCAGAGCAGGTGTGCTCGAAGATTCTAACGGACAAGTTCACGGGCAAGGACGGCCAGCCGTTTTGGCGATACACGACCAAACCGGGATGGCACGACTACGCGGACGCGCTGACCATGGCATACGCGGCGGCGGCATTCGCGGGTATTGGCACAGCCGGACACGTTGCGCCGAAACCGAAACCGAAACGAAGGGTGTGCAAAGTACCGTTGACAGACGCTTGAAAAAAGGAGCAATGACCATGATATGTCTAAAATGCGGGCGAGTGGTGCGACCAGGCAATACGATTGGGCGCAATGAGAGCGTCACCGAGCGACGCTATTATTGCAGTTGCGGTTTCGTCAACCGGACTGCGGAGCAGGTGGTGTTGACGTGGCGAAAGACCCAATATAAATCGCGAGTTGCAAAAAAGCAGCCGCCGGAGATAAAGGCTCCGCTGGTGAATCAGAAGCGCAATATCAAAAGACGGCTGAGGCGCAAGGCTAAAAAATGATTACGCCCGCATAATCGCTCCTATTTACATTTAGGCTCATGCCGCATTATATTCGCGGCATGGCAGCATTAACTCATGCGCAGGAATATCAAGCCGTCCGTGAAGCTATCCAGACGCTGACCACGACTGGCAAGAGCCGCGTGTCTATCAGCGTTGACGGGATGACCGTCTCTTATCAGGCTTCTCAACTCACTCTTTTGCAGGCGCGGGAGATCGAGTTGGCCCGTCGTCTATCCAGCCGAAATCTGCGCAAGCGCACCTATCCGGAGTTTAGCTGATGACTAAAACAAGACTCCAGAGTGCAAAGGACAGCGCACAGATAGCTAGGCTTGAACTCTACACTGCGGCGGCAAAACGCAAGGCGGCGATAGTTTCCAAGTACGATGCCACCGAGCCGTCGTTAAACCGCAGGCAGCCAACCCGCGAGATGAAATCCGAGGATGACATATACCCGATGCGCAAGCGTGCGCTTGGGACGAATGTCGGGCGCGATCTTGAGCGCAACTATTCTCCGGCGCGTGGAATGCTTCACCAAATTAGGATGAACGTTGTCGGCTCGCTGGGTAAATTGCAGATCAACAAAGTTGCCGGATCAACCAAGGACGACGGAAGCGAGCAAGGGGCAGGGTGGTTTAATGGCGTGTGGGCGAAAGACTGCGACTACCGCGATCCCGGCATTCATTTTTCAAGCGCTCTGCAGAACGTTGTAGCGTCGGCGGTACGCGAGGGCGACCTGCTGACGATGGTTGACGACGGGCTGATTGAGAATACGGGCAAGCTGTTGCACTGGGAGGGAGATCAGATTGCGCCACTCAGCGAGGACGCGCTGAAGGTCAAGGGCTTGGCAGGGCCGGACATAACGCAGGAGAACGGTATCATTCGCGGCAAGTGGGGCAAAGTCCTTGGCTATGTCGTATCAGGCAAGCGCGGAATGACGGTAATATCCGAAGCCGCCGACGCTACCGTGTTCAAGCCGGAGGATGCTTGGCTGGTGAAAAACCCGTGGCGGTTGAATCAGGGACGCGGCGTTCCGGCATTGATAACTGCGGCTACAAATATTCTCGACCTGTACGAGATACTTTCCAAGGAGATGTTGTCAGCTAAACGGGCTTCGCAGATTGCGGGGTTCGTCAAGCGCGGCGACGCGGTGACAGACTGGGACGTGCCGGGAAGCGACGCGATCCACCTGCCGGAAAACAGCGACAAGACCAGCGATGAACTGACGGACGAGGGAGCGGGGGCTGACGATTCCGGCAAGAAGAACTACGAGCGGTTCGAGGCTTTGACTGGCGGCATCTTCGAGTATCTGGACAAGGGAGATGACATTGTACTCCCGAAGATCGACCGGCCGAACGTCCAGCTCAACACATTCATCGAGGCGGTGCTGGGCTACGCCGGATCGTCGCTGGGACTGGCGAGAGCCTACACACTTCTACGCGCCGACTCATCATACACGGCTTTCAGAGGCGACATGATTCTGACGTGGGCAGGCGCGTTCTATCCGCTGCAAAAATGGCTTGAACGCAGCTACGCTGACAAGGTGGCCGTAAAGGTTTTGCGATGGGCGCAGGGCAAGGGCGTAATCCCGAAACTGCCTTACGGATGGGAAACCCGCCTGTCTTGGCAGTGGCCGACAATGCCGCATGTCGACGAAGCGCGGGAGGAGGCGGCGACGGAGAACGCTCTGCGCAACGGGACGACTGACTACGGAGAATTGCTGGGTCCGGCATGGCGCACGAAGTTTGCGGCGTTGTCGGAGCAACTGGACGTTGCGCGGGAAAACAATCTCCCGCTCTCCGTGTTCGGAATGAAATCGGGTGGCGCGGCTGTAGTTGAAGAGCCGAAAACTCCCGAACAAATCAAAAAGAAAGCAGAGGAAAATCAATGAAGAAAACTCAAGGCGTTTTTTTGCAGGCTATCGAGTCTGATGCGACCGAGGCCGTGATTGATGTTATCGGCGTTATCGGTTGGGAAGTCGAATATGAAAACCTGAAAGGTATTATCCGGTCGATGCCGGATACAATCGAGCGGGTTGTGTTCGACATCTATAGCCCCGGCGGCGACGTGTGGGAAGGCAACGGAATTATTCAGGAGATCGGCGGCATGAAACAGCACACGGTGGCGCGCATTCAACTCGCGGCTTCGATGGCCACGCTGCTTGCGGAGGCCTGCGACGAGAGAGGCATTGCGGCCAACGGGCGGTTTCTGATTCACAACGCATGGACTAGCGCAACGGGCGACGCGTCTGTGCTGGAAACGAGGGCTAAGGAGCTGCGCGATTGCGAGGACGAGGCCGTCGCATTCTATGCCCTCCGCACAGGGAAGGAGCCGGATGCTATCCGCGAGCTTATGAACAAGGAGACTTGGCTGACTCCGAAAGAGGCGGTTGAATGGGGATTCGTGACAGAGATCAACGACCCGTTCAGGCCGGACGACTACAAGGCTGTGCGAGATGAAATCCGCGCCGCTGGCAAATGGCCGGTTGCGTTGGCCGAGATTCCTGAAACTGAAGAGGAGGCAGACCATGATGATGGCGACACCGAAGGGGCCGAGGGAGATGAAGGCGGCGACACTGGCGGCGGCGACGGGTCCAATGTGCAAGAAGCTTCGATCGAAGAAGCGAGACTTGCAGGATTCGCAGACGGACAGAAAAAAGTCAATGCGATTTTTGTCGCACGCGCCGAAGCAGCCGAATGTCTGCTGCTGAAGCTGAAGGCCGACGCGGTGGAATTATCAGGCAAGCTTGATGCCAGCGTTGCCGAGGCGCGCAAATTTCAGGGCGAGCGCGACCAGGCACGGGCGACGGTGGAAAAAAACGCCGTTGCGATAGACGAATTGACAGAGAAGATCACGCGTCTGCTTTCCGGCGGTCTGACGTTTTCGCCGTCCGTAGAGACGTGGGCGCAGGCGATGGCCGCTTGCGATGGCAACTACGAAAAGGCGCGTAAACAGTTTTCCGATGTGTACCGGGCACAGCGGGCAATTGATAAACAAACAGCCGGCAAATAAAGAAAGGGTCAAATTATGAAGAAGTTACTGTCCACTTTTGCGGCTGTTGTGTTCGCCGCCACCGTCGCGCTGGAGGCACACGCCGCCGCGCCGACAGTTTCAAGCTGGGCGTCTCCGTTTCTCGTTTCACAGATCAACACGGGTTTTGCAACTCTTGCGAATCAGCTTGGAACGAATGCGGTTGACGCCGCCATAACCGTCGGCAGTCTAACAGCGGCTGGCGCGGTAACAGGTGGTTCGGTTTCCACGACCGGAGCGGTGACAATCGCCGAAGGTGCGCTTACTGATTCGACTGTCGTAACTGCCGACATCAAGGACGGCACTATCATCAACGCTGACGTAAACGCGGCGGCGGCAATCGCACAAACCAAGATTGCAACGAACAGCCTCGGCGCGGTTTCGATCACATTCAACGGTGTGGATACGACCAACGTTCTTTGGTTCAGTTCGCAGGGTATCCTGACGAACGCTACAACTGTCGGACCGTAAGGAGAAAAAACCATGCACAAGTTGACAATCATATTTGCAAGTTTGCTGGTTGCGGCTTGCGCGCATTCAGGCGATGCCGTGACATGGACTGTAGCGATAGGGACGAACGACTACGGCACGGCATACGCCAATCCATTTACGGGTGATATCGACGAGGTGACAGTCTACGCGCCGGGCAATACGGGTGCGGTGTCCATTGCGGCACTTGATCCGTATTCCGGCAACGCGCTTGTGTTATGCACGAACGCGGCGGCGGCGGCTCACACTGTCTTTACCCCGCGAGTCATAGAGGCCGCGATGGGCGGGGCGACGGAATTGACCGTCACCAACTCACCGACTGCCGACAGGTTCAGGGCACAGGGCGAGCGTCTTGTGTTCACCGTCGGCGGGGCTACGGCAACCGGAACAGTGTTCCGATGCCGAATCAAAACGAAGTAGAAAAAGGAGCAATCGAATCATGGAAGCGTACAAAACTGAAAACAGCCGCAGGCAAGACCTGGAGGCGCTGGAGTGTAACCCTGTGTTGGGCTACATTGGAACGAGGGCCTATCCGGTTCTGACGACCACGCAGAAAACCGGAACTGTTTATCACACGACTCTCACCGCCGATGCTGCGGCTCAAGAGGCACTCGCGCGAGGAACCGCGTTGACTCCCGTTCGACTGACCGAAACGGCAAATACTTATTCCTGCGCATCTGCAGAGAAGCGGTATGCGATTCCCCGCGACGAAGTGAAGCAGATGGGCGGGATCGAGAAGGCCGACCGACTGGGCGGGATGGCAGCCAAGCGCAGTGTTCAGCGGGTGCTTGAGACTGCACTGGCCGCGCAGCTGCAAGCGGTTGGATCGCACCAGACCGGGGCGCATGTCGCGGGAAGTTTTCTGACCGAGGCGCAGACCGCGCTAAACGCGATCAGGCGTTATCCGGGCAGACGCGCCGTCATGCTCGGCAAATCCGCGTTTCACGGAATCATGGGGTTCACCGAAGTCCAAAACCAGTTTTCGCTGGCGGCTCTCGCGCTTGGCGGGACGAGTGCCGAGGCGGTGCTGGCAGGTCGGCCGGACGCGCTCAAAATGCTGTTGGCCGGAATCGTCGGTGTGGACGAGGTGCTGGTCGGCGACGATGACCACTGGGGCGTTAGTGTCGGCGCGTCGGGCATTGGGTGCAACGTCGCGTTTCTGGCGTTGCCGGGCGAGGACGAGTTCAGCCACAAGCTTGATCCGGTTCTTGGCCGCTTGGTGCAGTATCTGCCCGACGGTACACAACCCTTCATTGTCGAGAGCTACTACTCCGACAATCTGAAGGAGAACTGCTACGACGCAGAACTGTGGTATTCCATCGAGGAATACAACCCCGAAGCGGCATACGTGCTCACCGACGTAATCGCGTAAGGGACGGGCAATCGAATACCCGTCCGGTCGAACATAAGGCCGGACGGGATTTAAGAGGCACGGGAAATGCAAGACACGCTTAAAGAAATGTTCGCTGACGTGAAGGCCGAGCTTGGCGACCTGACTGCAAAGATCAGGCTGGCCGATGGCACGGAGCATGAAGTCATCGCGCCGAGCGTTGGCTTGTCACGGGCTTCGAGCGAACAGGGCGAGAGCGATCATCCGGCGGCGGTTATCCGTATGCTGTATGATGACTTCGATGCGGCGGAAATCAAGCTGCGCGACGTGGTTACGCTGGTGGACTGCTGGGGCAACGAAGAGCGGCTGCGGTTGCGGGAGATCACGAACACGGGCGGCATAATGACGATGATGTGCGAGGCTGTCAATGGCTGAAATAATTACAGCGAGCATACCGAAAGCTGACATGGCTGCGCTTGTCGACCAGATAAAGCGCGCTGAAAAGGTTTTGGGGAAGAGCACAAAGGCGGCGGTTCAAATGGCTGGTCGAAACATGGTAATTTCGCTTGGGGCGATCACAAAAATTAGCGAAAAGAAGAGAAAGATTTTCGAGCGGCCCGATAAACAGTGGTTAACCGATCATCGGGTGGCGCGATGGGGCACATACAAATATAGCGGCGGAAAAAAATACTGGGTGCCGATTCACAGCAGAGGCGCGCATGGAAAAGTAACCTACAAAACGCTCAAATCAAAGCGCGTCATGGTTTGGGACAAGGCCACAGGCGAGCATAAGCCCATTGAATTTGCAAACAAAGGGAAAGCTGACAAAGATCAAATCGAAATGTCGAAACATCCCTATTTAATAATCCGCCGTCGCAGACTGGCGAAGCGGTCGTGGATGTTCCTAAAGGCGCGTATGCGCGTAGGCGGGTCAATTCAGGATTATAAAACTGGAACCGGAATAATCGGCGCGGTGGTATGGCGCGGAATCGGCGGCGTAAATCCGACGCTGATAATCAACAACAAATTGAGATACGCAATGACCGCGTTGAAGGGCGGCGAGGCGGCACTGGGCGGGGTGGTCGGCAACGCTTCGCGCAACATGGCGAGGAAAATCACCAAACGGCTTGAGGGGAAATACTAATGAACGTGGCACTTGCATACGAGACTGCGCTGGCAACCGTCATACGGCAGTACGCAGTCATTGGCGCAGACACTCATATTCGAGTGTGGCGCAATCTGCGATTCGATCACCGGTGGAAGGCCGACGAGGACAGGCACATGCCATGCGTTGACATTCGCGCAGGGATGCCGGAGACGGACGACAATCAGCACACGCTCATGATTGAGGGGCAGGTGCAGATATACACCAACAACGCCGATGATCAGAGTCACGCGCAGATTGGCGTCATTGAAGAGAGCGTCCAGGTGGTTTTAGACAAGCTGTTTTACGGGGCGCTGTCACGCGACGACAACGACGAGTCAACATTGTTCCACGCCACGATGACCGATCTGTGCGGAGATGATTTTAATTTTGGCGGATTCACCTACGGCGCGGGAATCACGCCGATGAATGAAGCCGATTTCAATGCGCTGGGCTTTTCGCTGGTGCTGCATTACAGCCGAGGCGACTATTAAAAACGAACAAAAGAAGAGAGGTATATCATGGCAACCGATTTCGGAGGTTTAACCGATCATTTCAGCATGGCTACCGCAACGCTGATACTAACCAACTCGTCGCTGACACCGGTAGCTAAATCACGCGCCGACGAACTTGACGAAAACGGTGACAATGCGGTGGCGACATGGTTCGGCGGTGGCGACGTAAACGACGCGACATGCGAGTATCTGCTGAAAAGCGGGACGCTGAATCTCAACACGCTTGATCTCGGCGAGCTGGAGGCAGGCATTTGCGTCACTTCGATCAGCGTGTCTACGTCAAACAGCGATTGGCCGAAAATTACCGTTACGGGCAAAACCGGACTTGAAACGATGGTTGCGCCGACTGGACAGCTGAATACCTGGACGCTTCCCGACATAACGATAACCTCGAATAAATACGCGCAGGAAATGGGGTTCACGTATTCAGCCGGGCGGCTGACGGGATGCACGTTGGAAGCCTCTTGCGAGATCGCGGAGACCACGGACGGGCTGGGCGAACCAGCCGCTCACGGCGTATCTGGTGCGACCGGATCAATTTCCAGCGACTGGGGCAGCGAGGAACCCGTGATAACGTACACGATCACCGAGGACGACGGCGTGACGCAGGCTCCGGCGATCACCGAACCGACGGCCGCGTATCATACGCACACGGCGGCGGCAGAGTTCATAATCGCTCGTAACGACGCGACATAATCCTGCATGAAAGCGAGGCTTTTCAATGATGCGGGACACGCTATGCGACTACGGAGCGGCGACGCTTGAGCACTTGCGCGGCAGGGGATGCAAGCTGACCGATGCCGATGTGATCGAGATCAACGCGCTCGCCAGCGAGGTTGCGGACAAGGGACGGTTCACGGAGAAGCTAAGCCGTGGCCGTCCCGTCCATTGCGGCGGGGCTTGGCTGTGGCCGCTGACGTTGCAGGCTTCCGACTGGTTCGACAACACGGGATGCTTTATGTCCGACGGCAGGGCGGCTCTCGGGTATGCCATGTCTCACGGCGAGGACGAAGCCCTGCCGACTGTTTCCAAGCGCGAGGTGAAGAAGTGGCTGCGCGGTCTGCGTTGCACCATGTCGCAGCTTGTGGTTGCGATGCACGAGATCATGGAGCAGGACGATTCGCCGGACTTGACGCGCCCGAACGACGAGAAGAAAACTGGGGGCGGCATGTCGGCGGGACGTTTGTCTGCGGTCATGGTTGCGCGTTGCGGCGGCACGCCGGAGCAGTGGGAGCGGCGCGTGTCGGTTGACTATCTGCGCACGATTCTTGAAACGCTATCCGAGCAGGCGGCGGCTGAAGGTGGTAGTACGATGGACAGTCAGACGCTGAAGGCCGAGGACGCGCTGGACGCTTGCGTGTGTCGAATAGAAGGGCGCGGAGAAAATGGCTAAAAACCAAAAAATATCAATCGTGATTACGGCTCGCAACATGGTTGCGGCTGGATTCAAGAGCGTGGTCGGAGCAACAAAGACGCTTGCCGGACGCGTCAAGAGAGCGCTTGCCGGAATTGGCAATATAGCGAAATGTGCGGCAACGGCGATTGGCTTGATAGGTGCGGCCGCAATCGCAGTTGGGAAGCGCGTGGTGTCGCAATACCAAGCGCAGGCTGCGGCAGAGGCCAAGCTTTCGGCAACACTGAAAGCTACTGGATACGCAGCGGGGTTCACCACAAGCGAGCTTAAAAAACAGGCGGCTGAACTTCAGAAAGTTACTGGCGTTGGCGACGAAACGATTCTTTCGATGCAGGGAGTGCTTGCTACGTTCAAAAACGTTCGCGGCGATACGTTCACGCGGGCGACATCGGCGGTTCTGGACATGGGCGCGGCTTTAGGTAAGGTCGGAGCTGGGTCTGCCGATGTCGAGACGGCTGTAATGCAAGTTGGCAAGGCTCTAAACGATCCAATAAAGGGAATCTCCGCTTTGACCCGCGTCGGGATTCAATTCACGGAAAAGCAAAAAGATCAGATAACGACCTTGCAGGAAGCTGGCAGAATTCAAGAGGCGCAGACGATTATTCTCAACGAGCTTGAATCGCGATTCGGCGGTACGGCTAAGGCTATGGCCGATTCAATGGGCGGGGTGATGCAGCTAAAGGCGGCGTTCAGAGACGCGCAGGAAGAGATTGGGGGGGCTATTGCCGAGACAGACGAGTTCAAAGAGGTTATCGACAAAATCACGAAGGGCATTGAAAATCTAATCGCATCCGGCAAGATTGAGTTGTGGGCGCAGAATGTGCGTAAGGCAATCAACAGTCTCCGTCCAGACATGGAAAAGATGAGGACTGTGTGGGCGTGGAGACAGGCCGTGACCGAGGTTACTAGGACGATCACTGGCATGTCTTTAATTACTGGCGCGTCGTCATTCGTGGGCGCGATTGCCAGTGGAGCAAACATCAACGAAGCTATCGAGGCAATACCCGCAAGTCCAAAGGAAGTTAAAGCTGAGGAAAAAAGGCGGCTAGAGGCAATCCGTAAACGGAAAGCGGCGAAAGCCGCCCAGAGGGACGAAGAGGAAAAGGCCGCTATGAAAGCTGCCTCAAAAAAGCGCGAGCTTGACGAAGAGGAAAAGAAGCGCACCGAAAACTTAAAGAAAAACGCGGAAGAGCAAGAGAAGCAGGTCGCAGACTTCAAAAAGAAGATGGCGACGGAAGCGGAAGAGGAAGAGAAGAGAAAGCGCGAGCTTGACGAAGAGGAAAAGAAGCGCACCGAAAACTTAAAGAAAAACTTAAAGAAAAACGCGGAAGAGAAAAAGGAGATTGAGAAGCAGGTCGCAGACTTCAAAAAGAGGATGGCGACGGAAGCGGCAGAAGAAACAGTTGATGCGCTGGAAAAAGAACGGGACGCGGCTAAAACTCTTGCTGAAATGTCGGTACGCGATTACATCAAAGCCAAGCGCGAAAAAGAGAAGGATGCTAAAATCAGGGAAGCCGACTTTAAAAGAGTCGCTTCGCTGGAGAGCGAGACAAAGCACGGAATACATTTAAGCAGGCGCGACAGAGAGTTTTTGAAGGAGGGCAAATTTTTACTGGCACAGGGGCAGGGGAAGCTCAACGCGCTAGACCCTCAATTGACCAAGGCCAAAACCGAGCTTAAAGAGCTTCAGGACCAAAGCGGGACCTTAAAGGAACTGCTTAAAAAACTGACATCAATCGAAGAGCAGAATAAAATCATAATGACTATAGGCTAGGAGTATTTATGGCACTTGCGACATCAGTTACTGACGACGGGAAGGTTGTCGGCGGCGGCGTGGAAATTGGTTCGTATTCGCAATCCATAACGAAAAAGGACAATTCGGTTTGGCTGCTGACGACGTATTTCTCCGACGTGCGGGAAGAGAAAAAATGGTACGCGCTGACATACGCCGCGATCACAGCGTATATTGCCGCGAACCCCACCGCGAACGTCTGCTACTCAATGACCAGCGACGTGACGAACGGCTATGACATGACCGTGACCAAGGTTACTAGGACGACCACTGGCTGGTCTTTCGTTGAACTGGATGAACCGGCATAGGAATATCCAATGCGCAGATTTTTCAAACGTGAAATAAAAAAGGGAATGCCGATAAGCGTTGATGGCTTTGCGAAAGGCATCAACGGCATTGCCTCTGCGCTGGAGGAGATGGAGATAGTCGGCGGTCATATTGAATGGTCGGTCGGCAATGTTCCGAAGCTGATTATCGACGGTGGATCATCGGACTGGGGATACGCGCAACCGTTCGACATTACGTTCGACGAGGCTGACTTTACCTTGTCGAATTGCGTGGCGCGCCGCGGCCCGGTCACCAAGGACCTTGGTTCCATCGAGGGTACGGTGTCGTCGGACGGTACGCACTACATAGCCGCGTGGGTGCATAGCGGCACCTACGAGGCTATGGCGCAGGTCGGGGCCTCGATAGCGAGCGTTACGGATGTGGCGGTGAACGTCGATAGCGCCTGGTACAAGGTGCTGCTCTACAAGGCGGAGCGCGAGACCGACGGTGATGTCGTGACGGTGCGCGTTCTGGTGGACTATCGAGAGGGGGCGGGAATTTTCCTGTACGTCTGATGAACTGGCGAAAGTATTCCATCAAGCTACCGGTGTACGTCTCCGCGGGGATTCTGATCTCCGGGACATTCTGGTATCTGCGGGACGACCCGCATATCCACGGGGAGGACGTAGTCGAGATTCGCGCCGCCGCGATGGAACGGGGTGTCGCGTTTCTGGAGGGTCCCATGTATTGGGATACCAATTTAGCTACCACGGTCGCCGTAGTGAGGTATGACGATACGTCCGGGGGGTATATTGTATGGGAGGGGGACAATCCGGTCATATTTACCGCGGACACTTGGGACGTTTACACAACCAGTAACTTCGTCTATGCGGCTCCCGGGGCTTCTGTGGGTTCGTATGCCGAGTTCGGGTTCGTGGTCAACGGCGAGCGCAATTCCGGGAGGATGCGCGTCATGGTCGGCCGCGCGCCCCCTAGCGGGGATGAAGCGGGCGAGGATTTCGGAGCGGTGAAGCTGTATGCCAGCCGGGTCATGATCGACTCTCCGGGCACTCGGATACAGGTTCCGATGAAGTTAGCGGACGCGCCGCAGCCTTTTGTCGTCCTGGGGGCCCCGGACCGGGTCGACTTGACACCCGTTATGGACCGGGATTCGTCTTTTGCGGCTTTGTCTCGGCGTGTGCGGGCTGTGATCCAGAGGAACCAGAGTAGACCCCCGCCGTGGAATGACCAGGGGGAAGCCATCTGGTGGATTGACGCGGAAGTTGACTTCGATGCCGAATACGCGTCTGATGACGGGGGTTTGTTTTCCGTTGGCGACCCCGGGTATAGAGTGATCGGGACGAACTTGGTGGAGGGCTTGGAGTTTACGAACGCCGTGTTGTGGGGGGTGCTTGCGGCCAACACGACCGTGACCCCCGCGTTGTTTACGATGAACTCGGTCGTGGTGCCGGCAGACGCGGGGGTCCTGGTGTTTACCAACGATGTTTTCGGGTGGGCCCCGGGGGAGGATGGCGTAGAGGTTGTCGATGCCGAAAGCTATACGAATGTTTTTCTCCCCCATGTCTTGTCGATGCCTGGGTATTCCTTGGTGGCGCAGACGGGACGTGAGGCGGCTTTGGGTACTCGAGTGGGGGTTTCGGAGTTTCCATGGTTTTGCGGATGGTGGTGCGACCAGTTTGGCATCAATGTGCTATGGGCTCTTCGGGATTTCGACTATGTGCTGGACGGCACCAACCCGGTCGAGTCCATTCTCTATGACAGGGTGGAGCTCAAGGGGGACGATATAATTCCTATAGCCGGGGCCATGTCGCGTTCGATGGCTGTAGTCCCGTTGCGTTGTCTATCCTTTGGCGGGGCTTCCGCCACTACCGGGTTGGGGCATGTCTCGTTTAGCTTGACGAACGCGGAACCCACTTTGGTGGCGACTCGGGAGTGGTGGGCGTATAATGAGTGGCTTACCGGCGCGTCGCCCTATTCCACGAACACATACTCGATGAACGTCGTGACTGGTGGCGTCGACTATCCCCTTGGGGTGATTTCGCTGCTGTCGGTGAACGCCCTTTGGGGTGAAACAGGGTGGGACGCGTTCAGCATCGAGGATAGCGGTACCCTCTATTGTTGGCGGGAGTATACCGAGGAGGCCCCCGACGGTGTTTGGGCGTCGTCTAACTTTCCGTCATACAGCAGCTCCACGCCGTCCGAAGGTGCGTGCGGGCATTACATGCACAAGGTGCGGACGACTTGTATAACGGATGCCTTTATCGACTATCCTTCCGAGTTCGCCATCCTCCAGGGGCTCGTGGCGCGTGTGCGTGTGTACGCCGTGTTCGAGGTGCTTCGAAAGTATGCGGTGGCCTACGAGCCCGAGCCATACGCTACGTACGACGTGACCAACGAGGCTTGTGATGTTGTCGAGCCCCCGTTGGACTATCCGGACCCCGAGGAGTTGATGGGGCTGGTCTCGGGCGAGACGGGCTACCACGAGTGGAGCGAACACATTGCGGCGAACTCCGGGTATTCTTTTTCGTCGACGGACACTTTAGCGAAGGTGGGTGCGGTTGCCGCGAACGAGGTTATATTGTCGGACTACTGGCCGCCACATGATAGCATGGCCTTGGACGAGTCAGCGCGGCGGTTGGATCGTTTCACGACTACGAACGCTCCTGGCGGCCAGGCCAGGTCGCGGGCTTTCAAGACATTGCGTTTGACCAAGATTGCGGATGTCGAAGCCCCTACGGGTTACCCGATAAGGGTAAGTGTCGGGGTTCCGGGACCGGAGACCGAGTCGTTGGCCGAATTTACCGATTTTGATTTTTCCTGCGTTCGTACGATTGAGTACCTAGAGAGCGGGCTGAAGGCGTCGTGGGGAGCGGAAAGCTCGGTGTTTCCCGAGGGGTCGGATTACCATACGGAGTTTTTGCTAGACTATGACAGGTCGCAAAAAACTCCTTACGAAGACAGTAATCTTGGGCGTGTCATGTATATGCTGGAGGATGTCGTCGTCGTGGTCGACTGGAATTTCGACCACATGGGAACTACGCCCTACGAGCCGACTCCGTATACGCCGGAATGGCTATCGACAAACGCGCCTTAAAATGGGAGAATGAGAACTATGAAAAAGAGATTGACTGCGCTTTCGATTCTAACGGCGCTGACATGCGGTATCGACACGGGGCTGGCAACTCCCGCCAATGATAGGGAGTGGGCTACGCGGGTGACGTGCGAGCTGCAGACGGCGGCGGCGCAGAGCCTTCCCGCGCTAAACTGGCAGCAGGGGACGACTCCGCTGCTGTCATTCGATCAGTACAGAAGCGGACGGGCGGTTGACGCTGATAGCAACGTAACTGCGATTGTGAGATTTGCGCCGACGGCAACCAACATGACGCAGTGGGTGTCTGTAACAAACTACGCCGTCTCGGGCAACGGCTATCTGGTGCAGATGCCGACGATCGGGACGAACACGACTAGCGGGACATGGTGGTACACGGCTTATTTCATTCGCGAAACGGCGACGTACTGGACTGGGAGCGGCCAGCTCAACATCGGTGCGACCACAAGCACGGGTGCTGACGGGCTGACTTGGCAGGAGATTGTTGGCGGATACACTGTCCCGACATGGGAAACGCTGACTGGGAAGCCGGACACATTCACGCCTGCGCCGCACGATTACACGGCGGTCACAAACCCGCCGTGGTTGACCGCAGAGACCGACGCCACGGCGCTGGCGGCGTTATCCGCCAGCAACACGGTTTACTACGGCTGGTTTTCCACGCTGTGGGGCAGTACGAATGATTGGAACACCGCATTTGGCTGGGGCGACTGGTCGGTGCGCGTGGCGGCGGTAGAGGCGCAAACCAACCTGATTGCCAGCGCGTTGCAATCCGAGGTCGACACAAATGCGCTGGCGGCGTTATCCGCCAGCAACACGGTTTACTACGGCTGGTTTTCCACGCTGTGGGGCAGTACGAATGATTGGAACACCGCATTTGGCTGGGGCGACTGGTCGGTGCGCGTGGCGGCGGTAGAGGCGCAAACCAACCTGATACAGTCGGCATGGCAGAATCCGGCCTCGGCGACCAACTGGACGTGGACTTCGGACGGCTCCGCGATCACGCTGACGGGGTACACGGGGCCGAACGACGTTGTGATACCCGACAAGCTGGACGGGCTGCCTGTAACGGGGTTCGGGACGGTGTTCCAAGGGAACACCAACATAACCACGGTTTCCGGTGGCGAGAATATGTCTGAGCTAGGAGGCTTTGCTTTCGCCAGTTGCATATCCCTGATCTCGGTGTCCCTGCCGTCCGCGACCGACATAGGCAGCAGCGCATTTGAGAGCTGTACGTCCCTGCCTTCGGTGTCCCTGCCGTCCGCGACCGACATAGATACGAGCGCTTTCTTCTTTTGCACGGCCTTGAAATCGGTGTCCCTGCCGTCCGCGACGAGCATAGGGCAGTACGCTTTCGCCAGTTGCCCGTATCTGATCTCGGTGTCCCTGCCGTCCGCGACCAGCATAGGCAGCAGCGCATTTGAGAGCTGTACGTCCCTGCCTTCGGTGTCTCTGCCGTCCGCGACGAGCATAGGGCAGTACGCTTTCTACTTTTGCACGGCCCTGACCTCGGTGTCCCTGCCGTCCGCGACGAGCATAGGCAGCAGCGCATTTGAGAGCTGTACGTCCCTGCCTTCGGTGTCTCTGC
>CAZKZI010000038.1:0-23596 GCA_964557205.1 uncultured Lentisphaeraceae bacterium | reverse complement strand
CAGACATCTTTATTCGTTGCAAAGGCAGACTTGCCAATAACTGAGCGGTTACATGGCCCTCCATATTTGCCTAGCCAGATTAAATCTTCAAATGCTATATTATTTTATCCATGCAACCTTTGACCGATTCCGAAAAAAAAGAACTGATCCGACGCGTCGCCGCCGGCGAGACGCTGCCCGTGTCCTGGCAGAAACGCCTCTTCCCGGACAGTGGTCGCGCCGAACCCATCGGCAAAGAATACCGCCTCGTCTACGAGGGCAAGCTCAAGCGCGAGGAGGTGCTCGCCCAGACCCCCGCCGCGCCGTGGCAACTAGTGCGCGAGTTCTGCGCCGAGACGGAACGCACGGAGGATTGGGTCGATCACCTGAAGAACGCACCGGGGGTATTGCTCATCACGGAGAAGGCTCGCAAGGGCGAGTGCGAGGTGACGCTGGACCTGCTGCACGACCTCGCCGCTCTGGCCGCGAAGCATGACCTTGTGAAAAAGGGTTCGGCTCTCTCACTGGTCTGCCCGGCGGACAAACTGCGGATTCCGGAAGAGCAGTTGGAAGAGCCGGAGAAAGGCCCCGGCAAATGCGTCAAAGTGAAGGGCGTGGAGTTCCGCATCTCCGTCATCGCCGCCAAGGACAAGACCGAAAAGGGAAAGCCGCTGCCTGCCAAGGCCTTCGCGCTCTACCGTGCGGGTCTCTACGACATGGATGCCGTCAAGGCGTTGCCGTGGACCGAGTACCGGCCTTTTGTCCTCAAGCTCTTCGGCGTGCGCGAGCACCCGCACGAGCGTTACGGTCTGACGTTGGACGGTTATATCCGCACGGACTCCGCGCTGATCTGGAACTACCCCGATAACAAACCGCTCACGCTGGATTACGGTTACGTGGACAGCCTGCACGCCACGCTACGCGGCAAGCCGGGCGAGCGGTTCTACGTGATCGCCCCGGTTGTCGCCATGGATTTCGCCGAGGATGAGATCGTCCGGGACGGCGCGACCTATGTGTTTCTGAAAGTGCCGCTCTCGCTCCTGCTGCGCCTGATCGAGCAGAAAGTGCCTGCGGCCTTTAAGCAGCCCTCGAAGGAGGCTGACGTCAACGACGTGATCGATGCCGCGGGTTTTGATTTCATCTCCCAGCCGCAGGTCGTCTGGCAGGCCAGGAAGGAGAGCCGCAAGGGCGAACTGTTCGCCGACTACACGCTGGAGATTTCGGAATTCCGGGCGCAGACGCTGGCGACCGATCCGGAGGACTTCCAAAACTTCGAGACCTTCTCCATGGCGATGGTCGACACGGACTACAACGGCGATGTGTTCCGGCTGGGGCGGGTGTTCTGGGGCGAGGATCTCATCACGGCCGCGGGCGGACTCGAAAAGGCCGCGCCGCTGGAACTGCGACTCTCGGAGCAGGAGTTCACCGGTGACCGCATGATGGTGATCCTCTGTGACCGGTATGGAAACGAGAAGACGCTGTTGCTCGGCAAGGTGGATTTTAATGTCGGTAAGAGGAGGCGTTGAAATGCCGGTTATAAGCATGTTTTACGGTATCATCGTGCTGCTTCATTTTCAGGACAACCGGCGGCATAAGCGTCCGCATTTGCATGTGCGCTATCAGGAATTGGAGGCTGTGTTCTCGATACCTGATGGCAAGATGATTGAGGGGACGTTGCCGACCGCCAAGAAGCGGTTGGTGGTGGCATGGATCGAGATCCACCGAGAAGAATTGCTTGCGGACTGGAACTTGGCTGTGAGCGGTGCGTTGCCATACCAGATCGAACCGTTGAAGTGAGGAAAGAACTATGAACCCGAGAGTCAAAGAAGTTGTCGCTCTGGCTGGGCATCGGCTCCGGCTAAAGTTTGCCAACGGGGAAGTCGGTGTCTACGACTGCACTCCGTTGCTCACTTTCGGTGTCTTTCGAGAATTGGCGGATGTTCAGTATTTCGGCAAGGCCGCAGTTGAGTATGGTACGGTGGTCTGGCCGAATAGCCAGGATATCTGCCCTGACACCCTGTATTTGGATAGCAAGCGCAATATGGAAGACTACCCCAAAATACAAAAGGTTGAGGTGCGTCCGGGCAAGCAGTTGCTGGTGCGTTTCCGCAACGGCGTGACCAAATTGTACGATTGCGGCAAGATCCTTCAGAGTCCCGCGTTTGCACCGCTCCGCGACAATGACGCCCTGTTCGGCCAGGTCAGGGCCGACCCGCACGGGTACGCTGTCATCTGGAATGACGAGTTAGACTTGGCTGAATCTGAAGTGTGGCTCGGCGGAAAAGTTGTGCGTGAAGAATCCGTTGCCTACGGGAGTAAAACGGGTAAGAAGCCTACGGAAGAGGGTTCCCCGAAGCTGGCAAATACATCGCGTATCCGTTCGCCCAAAAAAACGCCAAACGTAAAGAAAGCTACAGGACGGAAACCGTCATGAGCATTCAATTCCGGATCGATGACCAGGTGCTGAAGGTGGCTGACGCCAGCGAGGCTGTCGAAGCGATTGTTCACAAGTACGACGCGTTCCTGAATCTGCTCTGTTCAGACGACTACTCCTTCCAGCGCGATGCGGTCCGCGACACGCTGCGCTTTCTGGTCTCGGATGTCTATCCCGACCTTGAGCGTCTCGCACGCGAAAATTGGAACACCCGCGAGTCCCTCCGGCAGCGTCACGAGGCCGGTGTTGACGCCTACCTCGGCCTGATGCCGTTGCGCGACCGCAAGGCCGTGTCGCTGGATCTGGCCACCGGCACCGGCAAAAGCTTCGTCATGTACGCGCTGGCCGCCATCGCGCTGGCGGAAGGCCTGGCCGACCGCGTGCTCGTCCTATGCCCGTCGCTGACCATTGAGGAAGGACTGCTGGACAAATTCACAACGCTGGCAGGCAACAGTGAGTTCGCGGAAATTATGAGTGAACTCGGCGCGGTTGTAGCCATACCCTGCGTCAAGCGCGGCGACGAGACCATCCGCTCGGGCGACATTTGCGTTGAGAACATCCATGCGGTGTACGAGAACACGGGCTCCTCCATCCGCGACAGCTTCCGGGGATGCGGAGCCCGCACGCTGGTGTTGAATGACGAGGCGCATCACTTGTTCAACGCGCCGGAACGGGCGCTGAAAGAGTGGATGAAGTTTCTGCAGCACGCTGATTTCGGTTTTCGCATGATCGTGAATGTGACCGGCACCCCCTATGTGAGCGACACCTATTTTCCGGACGTGATCTACCGCTACGGGCTGAAGCAGGCCATCGAGAATGGAGTCATCAAGAAGCCCAACTACAAGCTGGAAGAGACTTACACCGCGCACGACTGGCAGAAGACCTACGCGATCCACCGGAAGAATCTGAAAGAATACGGTAAGTTCCTGAAACCCCTCACGATTGTCGTCACGCAGGATATCGCGCGGTGTGTGGAGGTTTGGCGCGAACTGGTGGATTTTCTTGCGGACAAAGAAAAGATCAGCATCGAAGAGGCCGAGGCCCGGGCCATCTGGGTCACCTCCGGCGTGCCTTCGTCAGGCGAGGCCAAGCGGCGTGTGGAAGCGGTTTACGGGCCGCGCGGCGACAAGGACTCTCCGGAAAAGCGTCGGCAGGCGAATCTGGCCGCGCTCAAACAGGTGGACGACCCGGCCTGCCCGGTCGAGTGGATCGTTTCCGTCGCCATGCTCTCCGAAGGGTGGGATGTTAAGAACGTCTTTCAGATCGTGCCGCACGAATCCAAAGCCTTCAACTCCAAGCTGCTCATCGCGCAGGTTTTGGGCCGCGGCTTGCGCGTGCCGCCGGGGCTGTCGGCCCAGCCGCTGTTGACAATCAACAACCATGAGAAATGGTCACCGGAGATCGGCAATCTGCTCAAGGAGGTTTTAGAAGTCGAAAACACCCTCTCGTGGGGCTACGACCCGCGCCGTCGCAAGTATGTTTTCCCGCTTTACAATCTCCGCTACAAACCCGAGCAGACGACAGTCGAGACCAAGCGCGAGAAGGCCAAAGACCCGAAGGTGGTGTTTAAGCCCCAGGCGCGGACGACCACCGAATACGCCAAGTTTTCAGAAAACGGAACGCTGTCGATGGAGATCGCGCACCGCGATCTTTACGAACTGGAGGAGGCGGTCCAGATCATGCGGCTGTATCTCAAGGAAAAAGACCCCGCACTCGCCGTCGCCTGGCCGAAAAAACGTTTGCGCGAATACGTAATCAATGCGTTGCGCCAAGGCGGCTACGACGAAAGCTTCCTCAGTAAAGACAACCTCCTGTTGCTCGAATATAGCTTCGCGCCCCTTTTCCGCGCACTCGGCAAAGAAAGCCCGCGCTTCAGTCAAGTCGCGCAGGCTCTTGAACCCGTCGACCTGACGCAGATCAAGGCGCAGTCTTTTTCCGAAAGCGGCCTGCGCGAGCACGGCGCCGTCTGGGCGGTAAAGGAAGACGCGGCACCGTTCGGCGGACATGAAGTTCATCTGTGGGAACAGTACAAGAAATGGAAACTCATTGCGGGGATCGATGAAACGGGCTTGTCGGATAGTGCCCGCGAGATTTCCAAGCGGATACAGCACGTCACTCTGGAAACCTTCAAATCTCCGTGGAACGTGCATTATGCTAGTCACGGTCCCGAACGCGGCTTCTCGGATCTGCTTTTTGAAAATTCGGCGCTTTTTGACTCCTTCGTCAAAATGCCTAACGTTGGGGTTTATTCGTTTCCTTATTCCTACAAACCCTCAAAAGCCGGCAAGACTCACACTGCCAACGAGCATTTCAACCCCGATTTTTTCATCAAGGTGGCCGGTTGTCACGACATCCTTGTGGTCGAAATCAAAAAAGACAAGGACGACTCGAACCGCAACCGCGCCAAATGCAGGGATGGCCTCCAGCACTTCAACATCCTCAACGAGCATCTGAATAAAGTCGGCGAGACTTGGTGTTACCACTTCCACTTCCTTTCGCCCGAGGACTACACCGCCTTTTTCACTGAAATGCGCAACCAAAATTATGATTGGCATTCCGGTCTCATGCAATGTCTACTTAACTAATGCGGACGGAGCCCGCAACCAAAAATCCTCGCCACGAAGTTCACGAAGGCCACGTAGAGATGATTGCTTTAGAAAAACTTCGTGCTCTTCATAGTGAAACAAGTTTAAAATCAACGGGAAAGGGTCATTCAACAATGAAAAATCTTATTGTAGTATTCGCGAGCTTTTTGGCGGCGGCTTTGGTCAACGCGCGGCAACTGCCTATAGCCGTGCGCGGTCAGCCGGCCAAATACACGGTGGTCAGACCTGCCGACGCATCGCCCTCACAGCTCTACGCGGCCGAGGAGTTCCAACGTTTCACGGAAACACTGACCGGTGTCAAGCTGCCGGTCGTCACCGACGAGGGCCCCTTGCCCGCCAACGCCATCCTGCTGGGCAATACCCGCCACACCGCCGCGCTGCTGGGCGCACCGGCCGATATGGCGGGGCTCGGCACAGACGGTTTCCGTCTAGTGGTCAAACCGCCGCACCTGCTGATCGTCGGAGGACCTGTACGCGGCACGCTCTACGGCGTGTATGAGATTCTAGAGCGTTTCGGCGGTTGCCGTTGGTACGCTTCCTGGCACAGCGTGATCCCGCAACTTGAAACATTCGAAGTTCCGGTGATAGACGAGACGCAAAAGCCTGCCTTCGCCTTGCGCGAACCCTTCTGGTTCGATATGTTCAACGGTGACCTCGCGGCCCGCAACAAAGCCAACGGCAACGCCATGCGGCTCAAAGAAAAGCACGGAGGACACTCGTATCGCTTCGGCGGCGGCCTCGGCAGTTGCCATACCTTTAATGCCCTCTGTCCCCCCGACCAATATTTCGATGAACATCCCGAGTATTTCAGCGAGATCGACGGCAAGCGCATCAAAGAGCGCACCCAGCTCTGTCTCACGAATCCCGATGTGCTGAAGATCGTCACCTCCAACGTGCTGGTACGCATCCGCAAAGACCCCGGCGCGTCGTTCTACGGCGTGAGCCAGAACGACTGGTACAATCCGTGTACCTGTCCGGCGTGCAAGGCCCTTGACGATGCCGAGGAATCGCATGCAGGCACAATGATCGCCTTTGTGAACAAGGTGGCCGAAGCCGTTGAAAAAGAGTTCCCGGATGTGATCATCGAAACGCTCGCCTACCAGTATACGCGCAAGCCGCCGAAGAACCTCCGGCCACGCCATAACGTGATGCCGTGCCTCTGTACCATCGAGTGTGATTTCGCGTTTCCCATTGACAAAAGCGCGTTCAAAGAGAACCGGTCGTTCCTCGACGACATCAGCGGCTGGGGTGCAATATGCGAGCGTGTCTACCTGTGGGACTACACCACCAACTTCCGCGACTACATCTCCCCCTTCCCGAACGTTCTCGCCCTCCAGGACAACGTGAGGTTCTTCCACACGAACCGCGTGGACTATCTCTTTGAACAAGGCGCATACCAAGGCCGGCACGGTGATTTTGCGGAACTCAAGGCATGGTTGCTCGCCAAGTGGCTCTGGAACCCCGACCTGCCGCAAGAGCCGCTGCTCGAGGACTTTTTCAACGGCTACTATGGCGCGGCCGCGCCATACGTGCGCACCTATTTCGACGCGCTGCACAGTTTCTACCGCGATCCCGCCGCACATCCGCTGCGTATCTTCGACAACCTGCACCGCACCCGGATACCTGACGGGTTCTATACACGCGCCGCTCTTTTGTGGCAGCAGGCCGAGACCGCAGTGAAGGATTCACCCGCACACCTCTACAACGTGCGCATGGGGGCAATCCCCGTTCTCTACACGCGTCTGGTGCGTGAGACCCGTCAGGAACCATACAAGGTATGGGTCACTGCGAATCCCAGACATTACGACACATCGTCGACAACGCGCAGCCTTGCGACCGAGCTGCTTGCACGTTTTGCCGAGGCCAAAGACATACGCCTGTCGGAAAGCAAGGAGCGCCATGACAAAATATTGGCCGATTGGCGGACTCTCGCCGACCCGCCGCCGTTGCCGCCGGCGGCCGCCAGCGTGATGATCGAGAACACGCTGTTGTCCTTGAGCAACCGCGGAAAATGGGGCGACACCGTGGCAGATCCGCTGGCCTCTGAAGGCTCCGCCATGAAGTTATACAACAGCCACTACGAGTGGTGCACGACCCTGCAGTTCCGGAATGTGGCGTTTGACCGCGGAGAGAAATACCGCCTGCGCATGCGTGTGCGCGTGGAGAAAAAGCCTGGCCGGGACGGCGAAGCTTTCTGGGCCGGCGTCTATGACGCGGACAATAAACGCTCGTGCGGCGGCATCGAACGCAAGACATCACAGGTCGGCGATGGCTATGAATGGTATGACGTGGCGGAATGGATTCCCGACACCGCGCACTTATTCTGGATCGGCCCCGGCCAGTTTGACAAAAAAGGCGGCGCGGAATCAAGCATCAAGGCCTTGTATATCGACAAACTGGAGCTGTCCCGCGTGGAACAGTGACTCAACCGGCATCAACCGTCGCTCTACGGCACCATCACCGTGACGGCTCTCGGCAACACCTTGATCGTCACGGGCGTGTTGCCGATTATGTCGCCATCGGCCTGAACTATAACCGGTTTGCCACTCTTGATCGTCACGCTCCGGCGTACCGGCACCTCATGTATAATCTTGTTGACGCGTTCGGGCGCGATGCGTTTGAGAAAATAGTACCAAGGATATTCGAGCGGGGTTTTCATGCACAAGATGCAGACATCGATCTGGCCATCATCCACACGGATATCCGGCCCGTTCGGGTTTAGCGCCCGCGCCAGAATGCCGCAGTTGGAAATGGCTATGTCCGTGGCATTGTAAACATTGGCGTTGTCATCCACCGTCACCTCAAACCGTTGAGGCTTGGCCTGCAAAACCTTCCAAACCGCCGTGCCGAAATAAGCGGAACGGCCGAAAAGGCTTTTGCCCAAACGCGAGGTCTGGTCAATGACCTCGGCATTGATTCCCACCCCCGCATTCAAGAGGTAGATGCGTCCCCCTATCCTCATCGCATCAATCATTTTACGGGTTGCGCCTACGGCGATCAAGGCCACCGCCGACCCTACCTCTAGCGGTATGCCCAGTTCTCGCGCGACCATGTTGCCGGTGCCGGCAGGCACAATACCCAAGGCCATCTCCTTGCCGACCAGCTCATGCGCCACGGCGGAAACCGTGCCGTCGCCGCCCACCGCAGCCAGACAATCTACACCGGAGAGATCATGCCTGCCGACCGTTTCCGTGATGTCCTCGCCGGGCTTAATACCGCAAATGCTGAATTCGAATCCCCGCGCGTCGGCGGCGGCCTGCGCCGCAAGTCGCAAAGTCTCGCGGTCGTACTCGCCGACCGTAGGCGCCACAAAGAAGAGTGCCTTCATGCCGTCTCCGTTTCAGCCAAGCGTCTCTTCATCCGCTCTCTTACGTCATCACAACATTTTTTAATCGTATCCCGGCCGCATAACCTTCCCAAGAACGCTTCGCGGAATTCAAGCACGTTACGCTCAGCGGCCAGCCGCAGCGTCGTACGATAGTTCAGTCCGCCTGCCAGCCAACCGATCTGGATCAGAATGAAATCGGCAAGGGATTGCACTTGAGCGTAATCCATGGTGTCGCCGGCCGCAGCCGCCCGCAAAATCTCCGGCGCAGGCGCCCCGTCCATGGGCAATCTCCAAGTCATCTCTGGATTACGTTCCAGCATCCCGTCCTCGACAGCCGTCTCGATCACCCGGAAGATGTCGAGTTTGTCCGCGTCCCGAACCAGATGCGCATAAGCGGAGGTTGCCGCGTCAAGCCCATCCGGAACATCTCTGCGGTTGTGCAGCGCCACAGTTGCCAGAACCATCTTGCGCTCTGCCGTACTCGACCCGGCCAGCCAATCTTCGCGTGTGATGACTTCGACAGCCCTCTGCGCGTGATCGACAGACCTTGAGTCCTGGAAGGTGCCGAACTCCTGCCATTGGGAATATCGGCCGGTGTCATGCAGCAATGCACATGCGTGGCCCAAGACACAATCCGCCGCAGGCCACCCTTCGCCGGACATGATCAGCGCGGCGGCATCGACCACACCGCGCGTATGCCGCAGTTTCAGCTCGAGCATCTCCGGTAAAACGCCGGACGCGTCACGGAAGGAATCCACATAGTCTTTATAACGACGCTCAAGCGCTACAATAAATTCATCTGTCATAAGAAACCGCACAACCGCCTGAACTCTGCCATGTTTACCGATCCTGATAATCTGTGTCGTCCGGCTGCGTCACTGTTTTAAGCAGACGCTCGACAAGCGCCGTCGTGGAAATGCCTTCGGAGTCTGCGGCGAAGTTCGCGATGATGCGGTGGCGCAACACCGGCACAGCAGCCTTGACCACATCGCTGCAACTCACATGAATGCGACCCTCCAGCACAGCACGCGCCTTGGCGGCCATCACCAGAAACTGACCGGCGCGCGGCCCGGCTCCGTTTGAGACATATTTTTTGATGAAATCCGGGCTTTTCTCGTCATTCGGACGCGTGGCACGCACCAGCCGGACGGCATACTTGATCACATGATCGGAAACCGGGATCTTACGCACCACATCCTGAAGCTGCAAAAGCTCCTCTTTTGATATGACCTTCTCGGGCATCTGCTGCTGGGCAACGGTTGTGGACTTGACAACCGTCTCCTCCTCGTCCTCTTGCGGATAATCAACCCACAAGTTGAACATGAAGCGGTCCTGCTGGGCTTCAGGCAGCGGATACGTGCCTTCCTGCTCGATCGGATTCTGCGTGGCCAGCACGAAGAAAGGCGCGTCAAGCTTGTACGTCTGATTGCCTGCCGTAACACACTTCTCCTGCATGGCTTCCAGCAGAGAAGCCTGTGTCTTGGGCGGAGTACGGTTAATTTCATCAGCCAGCAGCATGTTGGTGAAAATCGGGCCTTTGATGAAACGGAAACTCTTCTTATCGGTCAACGGATCGTGTTCCAGAATCTCCGTGCCGGTAATATCGGTCGGCATCAGATCCGGCGTGAACTGAACACGCTTGAACTCCATGTCCAAAACTTTGGCGATTGTCGCGCAAAGCAGTGTTTTCGCCATTCCGGGCATGCCCACCAGCAAACCGTGGCCGCCGGCGATAATGACCATCATAACCTGGTCTATCACATCGACCTGTCCGATAATCACTTTGGCGATTTCGGCCCTTATCTTGTTGGAGCGTGCCGACATCGCCTTGACCAGCTTGAGGTCATCTTCCGACGCGCCTTGAACCTTGAAGTTCCGCCGACCCGCTTTGTCGCCTTTCCTGTAATTCTCGTCCGGCGGCGGCACCTCATCCGCCACCTTTGCCGAGGCCGCAACAGGCTGGTCGTCCGTAAAAAGCAAAGCTATCTGCCCGCCGAGCATGATGTGCG
The DNA here is from genome assembly GCA_964557205.1 of uncultured Lentisphaeraceae bacterium. Classification (GTDB taxonomy): domain Bacteria; phylum Verrucomicrobiota; class Kiritimatiellia; order RFP12; family UBA1067; genus JAQVQN01. Next base: position 13,240 of record CAZKZI010000038.1, on the reverse strand, counting down.
AACCATCCGTAAGCAGCGCCTGCGTCATTTCCTGGCCGTTGACACTGGTGCCGTTGGAACTTCCCATATCCTCCAGCACCCATCCTTGTTCCGAAGGAGTCAGGCTGGCGTGTTGTCCTGATACCGCTTCCGCCGGGATGCAAATGGAGCAATCCTCGCTTCTTCCGATCACATAAGACTGCGAAGCGTCAAGTTCGGTCAAAAGCTGTTCGCCGTCAGGTTGCTGGATAATCAGTTTGGCCATGTCATTTCCTCATTTCATTTCAAAAAAAACGTGTTGGTTTGCCTGTTGTAATTCTAGCGAAGCTGCGCCTCTGGTTCCCGGTTGCTCTAATGCTTTGGACCCAGGACCCAGGACGCAAGACCCAGCCGCGCACCGCTCTTCCCCACTAATTCCTAATTCCTAACTTCTTCCTCTTCACTCTTCACTCTTCACTCTTCCCCCTCTGCTCCCTCTGCGGATTTTACGGCAAGACTGATAACGCCGATATCCTTAAGACGGCTGGAAACACGGAAACCCTGCAACGACTTCCGAAAATATCCGGGTATCAGACCTTTGGTTTCCGGCGGACCAAGCTCCTGCCTGGTTATCTCGCGGGTCTTTTTCATCTCCCAATGCGTACCCAGCCGCGCGGTTCCGACACTCTCCATGAAACACAACTTGATACTGCGTATCTGGATGTGGGTCAGAACCTCCGCGCTCTGCAAAGTCACAGGCAACGTTCGCACCTCTTGTTCCACCACCCGGGCTTTACCGTAAACTCCGGCCTGCCCTTCGATTCGGTTCTGGTGCTTGAGATTGAAAAAAGGATTGGACTCTTTGATCTTGTCTTTGATCGATTTGAGGTCAGCCTCTTTTAAAGTGTTGTCCGCGCGGGAAAGCAACAACCCTTCATAAAAGCAGTTCTCACACAGAACAAAAATATCATATTTGCCGGGCGGCAGCCCGTACAACACAAAAGAGTTGTCGCCGCCCAGCCCGGCCAGGTACACTGCGTTTTTAATGTCCTTGTTGATGTTCCGTGCATTTTTGTCCGACAGGCCGCCTTCGATGTTTGACAATGCCGAGACATTAGGGAATTTCTGCGGTATGACCAGCACCCCCAGAACTTCCGAGGGCGCGTCAGCAATGACACCTTTGATGCCGCCCAAAGCAGAGGGCTCCGGCTTGGCGTAGAGGTTTGCGCTGACCTTGGTTTTGCTGTACGGCGACATGTTGCCGGGATCGATCTTGATGCCGCCTGAAGCAGAAACGCTAACAGTGACCAAGATCAAAGAAATGCGGGCTGAGCCCGAAAGTCCGCTCACGCACCATCTTATTACACTATTCCACAATTCCACCATTCCACCACTCCTGACTCCTAACTATTCACTATTCCCTATTCACTATTCACTATTCACTATTCACTAATTCAGCACCTCTTTCATTTTTTCCTCAAAGGGATGCCCGGGGAAACTTTTCAGGAAATCCGCCGCGACCTCTTTGACCGCAGCCATGTTGTTAAGCCGCTGATGACACTCCAACTCCAGCTTCATCGTGTCGGCAAGCTGTGCGCTCATGGTCACATTCTTGCGGTAGGCGGCCAGCGTGTTGACCGCCCGCCGCACATCTTCAACATAAATGTACAGCGCGGCTTCGGCCAGCGCGTACTCCCCGCCCAGTTTGGATACCGGCGACTCGTTTTCCCAGTCGCTGAGTTTCTGAAAGGCTTCCGCAATGGCGTCCTGTTCGATATAGCTGGTGATGGTGGTGTACATTGAAGCGTCGTGTACCGCGTAAATTTTCCAGTCGTCAATCTTCATCTTTGCCGCGAGTGTTTGCGGCTTGCGGCTTTTTTCGGATTCCGCACGCTTGCGCGGACTGACGTAAGCCAGCCTGCCGCCTGCCATACCGAGCTTGTTGCGGCCGCGATAGCGTTCCTGCGCCTCCTGATAAAACTTCAGTGCGGCATCGCTGTTGCCTAGGGCGCGCTCTATATCGCCCAGACGCAAAGCGGCGATTTGAGTCTGATCCGGCGCCAGCGCAGATTCTTTGAGCAACGCGGCCTCACGTTTCGCACCATCCAGATCGCTCATATAAAAGAGCATGAAGCTGACGCGCTCGTCCTTCCAACGGAATTTGCGCGCATTGCTCCGCTCATTGTTTTCAAGGCGGCCGATCCATTCAAGCGTCTGCTTGTCGTTACTCTGCATCCGCAAAGTTTCAATGAAACGTTCCTCCAGCGCCCAGCGTTGCTCGGGCGGGATCTTTTGCAGGGTGTCGAAACCTCGGGTGAACAGCTCAACCAGTATCGGCCCGGCCCGGTAAGGCTCGAGCAACTCGATCAGCATGCCCCAGTGATCTTTCTTCCAGTCGGCGCAAGGATCGATCTGCTGTGGCACCGCGCGCAACATATTGTAAAAAGCTTTACGGAAAGCCAACCGGTCTGCGGAGTTTTCCAGCGAAAGGGCGACCGGGGTCCAGGGGCAGACCAGACGCACGGAAGTCCGGGCCACACCGGCCGCGTTCGAAACCGCCAAGGTGACCGGATATGCCGTAAAGTCGTGATCGCCTGAAACCAGCCATTCGACCGCCGGCTCCCCGAACCTTTTGGTTTTGTCAAATTCCCATGCCAACGATGTGTTGGGATCAGACCTGTCAAGCCCGTAACAAGAAAGCGTGAACAGCGTCAAGGGCTGGTCGCCCAGCCAAAGGTACCCGTTGGGCTCGTTCGCCCCGCGGATGACCGCGCCGGTCCGTCCGTCGCGGAAAATAATTCTGCGGACAGAAGCCTCGCCGGAGCAGGCGAAGCCTGTCACCAGTTCCGGCAGATCGCCCTCGGTCACACCTTTGCGCCGCCAGACAAGCTGTGCTTCCTGCGGCCCGCGCGCCTCGAAATGGTAATAATCGATGCGGTGCAGTCCAGCAGGTAGGTCGACATACTCGCCGTGCTGTCCCTGGGCGCCTCTGTGACGCGTATGCAGTCCGGGCCAAGCTTTGATTTCCTTGCCGTTTATGGCAAACTCCGAACCTTCATCGGAAACCGTCGCGAAATATATCTTCTCCGGCTTCTCGAGATAGATGCACCCGACATACCAGGATGAATAATCATCATCCGGACCAAACGGGTTGACCATCGAGCCAACACACGGCCATTCGCTGAAAAAAGCCCCGGCGGCAGGCGGATACCCGTTGGACAGGCGTTTGGCCGCGTTCAAGCTGGCGTTGCCGTTCTTGGTGAAGAAAAACACGCTGGGTATGAGGCGTGGATTGCTCGGACGCGCGGGCGGCGACGCCGACCCCTTGACATATATGTGTACTATGTCCCCTTCGGCGGGCTGGGCGAAAATAATCCCCAGCCCATCCTGCGGGTGGCAACCGATCTGCAGGTGTTCCAAAGCCGCACCTTTTTCATCCCGAACCTCAGTGACCGGATGCTTGCCCGGCAGAGTGTCGCCGGGAGGTATTCTCACAAACACACCCAGATCCGGATGGTCTGGCGCTCTCATGACACGCGCCTCGACGCGCAACACGGCGTCTTTGACCGCCCAGGGCGTTTCCTGCCCCGCCGCCGTCATGACTATCGCGCCAAAAGCCCCTAAAGACAAAACAGTTTTAATCATAATCACACTTGAGAAACCAGACTGGACAAGCAAACGACATAGCCCTGTCAGGGCAACCATTTGACAAGCCACTAATTCATTTCACCGATCGCCTTGAAGTATTCCGACACCATTTCACGATACTCGGCCGGAGCCTCATCGGGAGAAGATGCCACAGCATCCAAACCGTCGGCGCCCCCGCTTGCTGCACCCATATCCTGATTGCTTATACCGCTTTCAATGGAAGTGTAGGTCACAGTCAAAGACCGCAAGGCTTTTTTGTGCAACTCCAGAATCATCGCGGGCGAAGCGTTCTGCTTCTGGAGTAGATCGATCTGCCTGCTGAATTTAATGTATTTTTTCAAATCATAAGTCTTCAAGTTGCTCAACTGTGCCTGCGCGTAAACCGCCTCGGCGTTACGGGTCAGTTGGCCGCGCGTGCTTTCGGGCGAATCAGCCTCGACCTTGGTATCACGGCGCGTGGCGCCCTCGCCGCCTTCCATGCCTTTGTCCTGAGAGTACCCGGAGTTTTTGCCGCCGCCGGAGGCCACCGCGTCGGAATGCCCTTCCTCTTCCACGTCACCGGACTGGTTGGAATCTTGAGTGCGGCGCTTGTCGAGATTCTTGTCACCCTCATTAATCTTGCCGGAGCGCGACATGACCTCGCCGTCGGACATGCCCTGCCGACCGACCTGAGAGCGCCCGTCCTGATCCTTGTGGTCGGGCCGGTCGTTTCCCGACTTGCCGGCCGCGCTGTAGCTGACAGTCTCGCCTTCGGAAATACCCCAGCCCATATCAATGTTGGCCATGCCCTGGTTGGTCACGGAATCGTCGGCCTCTTCCAACTGCTCCTCTTCCTGCTCCAGCAGATCTCCTATGATATCCTGCAACTCTTCCGGCATCGTCACCTGCCCGACAGGAGCTTTCATCTCCTCCTTGTCGATGGTCTCCATATTGCGCTTGACGTTGTCGGATTGTTTGAACAGCCACATTTCCATCTCGTCGGCCTTCTGTCCTGTAGCTATCATTGTGTCCAGCAGCCAGTCCTCTTTCTGGAGACCGATTTCAACGACTGCATTTGTTCCCGACCCCTCTTCCTGCTTCATCTCCTCGTAGGTCTGGAACACATCTGTCACAAGTTCGTTGACCGCATCCAGTTCCGGCAGGGCTTGCAGGTCGGTAGCCACTTTAAGCATAGCCTGCGCCATGTTAGCCTTCAGCTCCACAATCTCCTCCAGCAGATCATCGTCAAGTTTCTGGGTCTTGTCGCCTTGGCTGCCGGTCTCGCGCAAAGCGTCTACAACGCTGGCTTGCAAATCCTCCATTTTCTTGAGTGACTGGCGCGCGTCCTTTATGATGGCCAGAGCGTCTTCCGTCTTCTCTTTGGTGTCGGTCTCGCGCCACTCCTTGAGAAACTCCATTAACGACGCCAGATTGTTGGTTACCGAGTGTTGCGGCGAAACGGCCTTGGCCGCGCCGTCGGATTCCATAACCTCCGCGATATCAACCATGACGGGATGCAACCGCATCTCCACCGCCTTATCGGCGATTGAGGCCATCAGGCGCCCAAACTCCTCATCCTCACGGTCCATCTTGGCCTCGGAACGACAAAACCCGATCATGGCATCCATATCCTGCGCCAGATAATCCTGACGGTCAATCACCGCTTCCGGCACAGCAACGTCCGACTGCGCTGATTTCAGCGTGACTTTAAGGTTGGCTGTCTGGCCTTTGCGTATGCCTTCCAGCATGGCCAGTACGCCTGCGGCGGCCTGTGAGACCTCGCCTTTGTTCATGCTGTCATCAGCCTGAACCAGCAGCCGTAAAACAGCATTTTGCGCGTTGACCGCCTTCTGGGCATTCTCTTCACGCGTATCAGACGCCCCGCTCACCATGCGCGTAAGACGTATTACCGCTTCAGGCAGCGGCTCTTTCAAGGCCCGTGCCAAAGCAACACGGGCCGTACCGATGGCGGCATCCCGGCTCTTCAGCAAGACGCCCGCGAATTGCCTGATCTTGGTCTGACTGGCAGCAGTCTCCGACCAAGGCTGCTCGTCAAAAATTGGCAATTCCGCACGCAAACGGGTGGTGGCCGCGAGCACAGCACGCTGGCGGGCAATCAATTCCGCAAGCGTTTTGCGGGCAGCATTGCGCTTGTCGTTATCGTCCGCGAGGCGCGACGCTAGAGGCACCGCATCAAATTGGATCAGTTGACTGACCGCACGGTTGGGCCCGACCGCGTCGGCGTTGTCGTAAGCCACGATGCGCAAGGCGGATGCCGCAGACAGGTCTTCCAGTGTTCCGGTCCATTTTTCGTCTACGCGCTTTTGCCCTTGCAGATCCCACTCTTTCAGCACTTCGCCTTCCGCTGAAGGCTTGGCGCCTTTGGGCACACGCTCAATGCGCACCTTACCCAGACCGTATTCGTCGGCAACTTCAAACTGTATCACCGGTATGGCGTTGGGCGTCAGCGTCGCCTTGTTTCCGGCCGGGGTTATCAGACGGATAGAAGGCGCCCCGTCTTCCAGCAGCTTGTAATGGAACGGGGCGCGCATTTCCAGTCCGAATCTGTCTCTGGCGACAATCTGGAATGCGCCTCCTTTCTCTATCACCGAGGTTCCGATCCATACCGAACTATCCTGTCCGGGGGTCAAGCTCATGCGTTCCTTGTCGAAAACCAGCTCGGCCGTGAGCACCGGACGGTTGCAGACCGCCTGAAACGCGGTTCGCGAATGCACCGGGATCGCTATCGAGTTGGTGAGCACCTCGAAACTTTGCGGCAGCAACGCTGTGTAATCCGGCGGAGTAACGGTCAGACGCAACGCGGTCAGGGCCAGCGGCGGCACGCTGTCCACGGTGTACTTGTCAGTCGGATAGGCGTCGCCCACCTTGAAACGGTACGATACCGAGGACGCGACTTTGGACACGCGGTAAGTGAACTCATCTTCTTTGTCGGTGGCCTTGAACTGCCCCACCCGGATCGTGGAACGACGGTCGTCCGACGGAAAAATGTCAATGTCCACGAACTGCCCGGCCCGTCCGCTGGCCTTCACTGTCAGATTTACGCCGTCGCCCTGCACAATCGTGGTGTTTTCCGGGGTTACCGCGATCACCTTGGCAAAAGTCGGCGGGGAAAGGGTAGAAAAGGGGTTGACCACGCGACGCATCGAGACGGTCCAGGCATTGCCCAAGATAAACGCGGGCAAGGCCAGCACAAGCAACGCCGTCAAAAAAGCCGCCCCGCCCCTTTTTCGTAGTCGACGGTTCTTGATCTCCTCAAGCGGCAGGGACGCGAACCCCGGAACGCCTTCGCGCAGATAGGTTTTTAGCCAAGGCGACGCGGAGCCTTCTTGGGAAAAGAGCACATGGTTGATCAGATGGTTGTCGAGCTGGGGAAACTTGTTTTCCAGAAACGCGGCCACCGCCGCCGGGGTACGTTTGTGGTTGAAGACCTTCATGAGCCAAGCCAAGGCGGCCAGTGCCAGCAAGGGCAAAACGCAAGCCAGCACCACGCGCGTGAAGAATCGCGGACGCAACCACACGTCTAGCGCGGTCATGGCGACCCATGCCGCCAAAAACGCCACCAGAGCAAAAATGAAATGCTCGAACGTGCGCCAACGGTTTATTTTGCCGTTGATTCTATAAAGGTCATGGTCAAATTCAGACATAACCGCTTTCCTTCAATCCCCTTGAAAGGGTGATTTTGTCCACGTAACCCTCGGATATTAACACAACGGCATGCCTGTGTAAATCCGCGCATGCTGAATAATCACCCCCGAGGCGTCCGCATAGCGCGGGATCGGCGGACGGTTCGGGGAACCATCCCTACCAGGCATCCGCATATCCCCCGCGATCATTCGCAACGCAGCCGCACGCCCGACTGAACCCTGGCTCCTGAATCCTCGGGGCGATGCAACAAAGTCGAATTGTTCCCGCATCGCCCCCATGGGTTCGTTTGCACTCGACAATCACCTTATTATCAGATTATCATCAGATCATGAACTATTTAGCCATAAAAGATCTCAAAGCACCCAAGCTGGTCAGAGAAACTCTAGCAGCCTATGGCACGGCTTTGATCACGAATAACGGCAAGCCTATGGCTATGCTGGTTGACCTGGCCGAGGATGAAGATCCTGATCAACTGGCATGTGCCATCCGTCTGGCAAGGGCGCGGCTGGCACTCTCGGAGATTCGCACCGTCAGTCGCCGCAAGGGCACCAATAAGCTTTCGCTTGCCGAAATCAATGCCGAGATCACAGCCGCCCGCGCTGAAGGCAGGCAAATACGGACATCCAAATGATAGTCGCTGTAATCGACACCAACGTTCTGGTTTCCGGCATGCTTTCGCCGTACGGCGCACCTGGACAAGTTTTGGATGCGATTGTCGATGGCTTTTGCAGCGCGGCCATAAACGACGGCATTCTTGCCGAGTACGAAGAGGTTCTCGCGCGACCGAAGTTCGGCTTTCCCGTCCATAGCATACGTCATCTGCTGAACTCCATCAGCATCTGCTCCACTCTCGCGCCATTCACCCCGCTAATCAATGCAGACACGTTGCCCGATCCTGATGATGCTGTTTTCCTGCAAGCTGCCCTAAGTCTTGATGTTCCATTGGTGACAGGCAATCTTAAACACTTCCCTCGCAGGGCTGCCGGCTCCATCCCTATCCTGTCCCCCACCGTATTTATCAGTGAGTTTCGCAAATCGCATAACCGCCTCTGATGGAACCTGCCTCTATCCCTTGGGCAGGATCGGGAAGATAACGAGCTGTCTGACAAGCGACGGCTACCGGACATGCTTGTCACAGACCTTGCGGAAGTGATATCCGAAGATGGTCGGCGTGATCGCATTGGAAAGAAGCCTGAGGCGGCGGCATACTTATTCCAACTGCGTAATCGATCCTATAACGCGCGATTCGGCGGACGGTTCGGCCTGTCTGTGTGCGTACCCGTTGGATGAGCACTCCGCCATGGGGTATTACCCTGCCTAAATCACAAATCGCAACTGATTCATTCAGGCGGTTGAAAAGGGGCACCGAACAGATGTATGATTCTAGCGGCAGGCAACCATCAACCATCAACCATCAACCATCAACCATCAACCATCAACCATCAACCATCAACTATCTTCGCTAGGGAATAAGAACATGCGCATATTGAAACTTGCCGTTTTATCTGTGGTTTTGCTCCAGTTCCAGACAATTGCGGAACAGGTCGTGTGGCTCGATGAAATTGACCTTACAAACATGACTTGCGGTCGGGAACAACCGCAAACCAACCGCACTGTCAACGGCAACACTTTCAAAATCGGGCGCAAGCGCTTTGACCGCGGCGTGGGTACGCACGCGGAAAGCTGGTACGCTCTCGACATTCATGGCCAGGCTTTGTCCTTTGAGGCCACTGTCGGGCTGGATGACGAAGAATTGAACCGCGGACACGGCTCGGTGATTTTCCGGGTATATGCCGACCAACGTCTCGCGGCCGAATCAGACGTGATGCGCGCACGGCAAACTCCGGTAAAAATCAAGGCTGACCTTGCCGGCGCGCGGCGCGTCATACTGCACGTTTCCGACGCGGGCGACGGTAACGCGCATGACCATGCCGATTGGTGCGAAGCATTTTTTGTGATGAAAGACGGTACTACATTGAAGCCGCTGGCCGGCCCGCTCAGCGAGCAGTTGGGTATCCTGACACCTCCCGCGCCCCCTGCGCCGCGCATCAACGGCCCGCGCGTTTTCGGCGCGCGCCCCGGCAACCCGGTCTTGTTCGCGATCCCTGCCAGCGGCGCGCGCCCGGTCACCTACGGCGCCGTCAACCTGCCGACGGGGCTGACCGTCGATCGCACTTCCGGCATCATCTCGGGCTCGGTCTCTAAACCCGGCTCGTATGTAGTGACATTTTCAGCCTCCAACGCCCACGGCGAAGCCCGGCGCGAATGGCGTCTGGAGATCGGCGAGCGACTTTCTTTGACCCCGCCGATGGGCTGGAACGCGTGGAATTGTTACGCCGACAAAGTCACCGATGCCAAAATCCGACGCGACGCGCAGAGCATGGTCGACAGTGGCCTGATCCGGCACGGCTGGTCATATATAAATATCGATGATTTCTGGCAGACCGCTCCCGGCGAAAAGCACGATGAGACACTCATGGGCCCCGCGCGCGATTCGCAAGGACGCATCCTGCCCAACCGGCGCTTCCCTGACATGCACGCGCTATGCGAACACGTCCACAGTCTGGGACTTAAAATCGGCCTCTATTCTTCACCCGGCCCCCTCACCTGCGGCGGCTGCGTCGGCAGTTGGCAACACGAGCAGCTAGACGCGCGGACCTACGTGGAATGGGGGTTCGACTACCTGAAATATGACTGGTGCAGCTATGCCCGCTTGGCCGACAGTGACCGGCTGAAAGATATGATGCGTCCGTATCTGACCATGTCCGAAGCGTTGCGCGCGCAGCCGCGTGATATTATCTACAGCCTCTGCCAATACGGCATGGCGCATGTCTCGGCTTGGGGCCGCCAGGCAGGCGGACACTGCTGGCGCACGACTGACGACATCGTGGACACTTGGGAAAGTATGATCCAAATCGCCAATGCGCAGGACGGCCTCGAGCTTTTCGCCGGCGTCGGCGGCTGGAACGACCCCGATATGCTGGTGGTCGGCACCGTCGGCTGGGGCGACCAGCGCCCGACACGACTTACACCAAACGAACAGTACACACACATCTCGCTCTGGTGCCTGCTCAGCGCGCCGCTGCTGATCGGCTGCGACTTGTCCGCGCTGGATGACTTCACCCTCAACCTGCTGACCAATGATGAGGTTCTTGAAGTCAATCAGGATCCACTCGGTCGGCAAGCCGCGCGGGTAATGCGCGATGATGGTGTGGAAATATGGGCCAAGCCCATGTCCGACGGCTCAACCGCGGTAGGTCTCTTCAACCGCAGTATGCTGACCGCCGACCAGACCCTGGACTTCAAGACCCTCGGCCTGACCGCTCCGCAACTCGCGCGCGACCTCTGGCGTCAAAAAGACCTGGGCGTGTTCACCAACAACTTCACGACCACCATCCACGGCCACGCCGTCTGCCTCCTCCGCCTCTCATCGCTCCGCCCTTAAACTCCCTCTTTGCGCCGCATCATGCCATTTGCTAGACTGCCAACCATGCTTTCGCACTTGTCTGTCAAAAATCTGGCCATCGTCGAGGAGGTCGCTGTAAACTTCGGCCCCGGACTCAACATCATCACGGGTGAGACCGGCGCGGGCAAATCGGTGCTGATGGGCGCGCTGGACCTTGTTCTGGGTGGCCGCGCCGACAAGTCTGCCATCCGCGAAGGCGCCGACGAAGCCTGGGTCGAAGCCTGCTTCAGCCTGCCCGAATCCCGCGCCGTTGACGCGCTGCTGGATGCTTCAGGGCTGCCTCCCTGCGAGGAGGGCTCGTTGCTGGTGCGTCGCTCCATCGCCGTCGCCGGATCAGGCCGCTGTCTAGTCAACGACACACCCGCCACAGTGCAGACCCTGCGCAAGCTCGGCAATCTGCTGGTCGATATCCACGGGCCTAACGACCACCAGTCCCTGCTGGATCAGAACTTCCAACGCGATGTGCTCGATGCCTACGGTCATTGCGGCACTGCGCTCGCAGAATATCAGAGTGTCTGGCGCGATGTTAAGGATACCGAGAACCGGCTGCAGGCCTTGACCGGCGACAGTGCCGACATCGCGGCCGAGATCGACCGCCTGCAGTTCATCGTGGATGAGATCAGCCAGGCCGGACTGACTGAATCTGACGAGACCGACCTGATCCGGCTGCATGCCGAAGCCGCCAACGCCGAACAGATACTGTCGATGGGCGGCAATATCGTCGCCGCACTGACCGACGGCGACGTTTCGGTCTTCGACCTGCTCGCGAACATCCAGACGCAGCTCGCAGAACTCGCGCGGGTCTTGCCGGCCGCCGCCGAATGGCGCGCCGACCTGCAGGGCACGGCAATCCAGATTCAGGAAACCGGCCGGGCCGTCAACGAACTGCTCAGCCGCATAGAGGCCGACCCCGAGAACCTGCGTCGGCTGGAAGAGCGCATGGCCGCAGTACAGCGCTTAAAACGCAAATACGGCCACACGGTGCAAGAGATTTTGGCCACTCGCGAAAAGCACGAGGTACGCCTGAACGACCTCGCTAACCGCACCGAGCAGGTGGAGCGGTTGCAGAAAGAGAGCGCTGCCGCAAAAAAGCATCTGGCCGACAAAGCAGCCACGCTCACCGACATCCGCACGAAAGCCGCCGGTAAACTGGCGCGCGTTATCACTGCTGAACTTCACGGGCTCGGCTTTCTGAAATCCGGTTTCGCTGTGGACCTGTCCGCCTGCGAATCCGCGGCCTTTGGCGCGGACATCGTATCCTTCGGCTTCGCGCCCAATCCCGGCGAGCCGATGCGGGCGCTCAAGGCCATCGCCTCCAGCGGCGAGATCTCGCGCGTCATGCTGGCCGTGAAAACTGTTTTGGCATCGCACGACAGCATTCCCGTGCTGGTGTTTGACGAGATCGATGCCAACATCGGCGGCGAGATCGGACGGTCAGTCGGACAAAAGATGCGCCGCGTGGCCGAGAGCCACCAGGTTATCTCCATCACCCACCTACCGCAATCCGCTGTTTACGGCAGGCAGCACTTCGTGGTCACCAAAGATGTAGTCAAAGGCCGCACCAGGATGCAGATCGCCGAAATAGATGCTGCGGAACGGGTCGACGAGATTGCCCGCATGCTGGGCGGCAAAGGCCTTACCAGCGTCATCGAAAGCCACGCCCGCGAACTACTGGCCTCAGCCGACTGCAATGTCCAGTCCTGATTCCTGTTCCGTTGTGGATCGACCGCCTGGCAGATCAAGCCGCGTGACACCTTTATCGGCTGGAACGTTCAGTCGCGGCACAGTCTTCACCGCACAAAAATAATAGTGCCGAAGTTATAGACAAGAGTCGCCGTTTTGCTACTGGTGTCATACATGATGTCCCAGCGCCGCGGCAGCGGGGGAACAGCGGCGAATGGGATTCCCAGTGTGCCGGTGCAGCTCGCGACGGTGTACTTCACGAACTGGTTGAGTTGTGCCGTGTCTTCCACACTCAGCGACAGCGCCGAAAGGTCAAGGTCGCCCTGCACGTGCAAACTGTCGCATGGACCTTGAGTTGACACCTTCACTGCGAGTGTGCAACCCGACAGCGAGGCGGGAGACCCCGCCAGCGTCAACGTGCCGTAAGACTCCGTGTCGCCGGGGGAGACAATATCCGTCACGGTCAATGCGCTAATGTTGGTCACCATGCCGCCGCCGCCAATGCCTGCGAGTGTCTGCGCCTTGCCGTTGACGTCAAACACCGCATTGGATGACACCATGACCGTATTGGTAGACAACAGCGCGTCAGCCCCTCCGAGTTTGAGTGTGCCGCCCTCAACGACAGTCACCCCGGTGTAGGTGTTGGTGTTCATGAGCGTCAACGCGCCCGCGCCTTGCTTGGTCAGGCCGCCGTCGACGGCGGCTCCGGCATACAGTGACTGCTTGATCGAAATGTCTTTGCCGTTGGTGTCGATAACCGCGCCGCCCTCAAGCACATTTACAAATACTGGGTATGCAGTTGACTCAACCAGCCACAACCTGTAGATTTCTCGGATATGG
>CAZKZI010000037.1:0-24071 GCA_964557205.1 uncultured Lentisphaeraceae bacterium | reverse complement strand
AAAGTGCGCCCTGCCCGTATGCACTTCGCTTTTGGGGGGCGGCAGGGACCGGGAGATAGAGAAAGGTTGGGAGTCAGGAATTAGTGGGGAAGAGCGGTGCGCGGCTGAGTCTTGCGTCCTGAGCATTAGAGCAACCAGTAACCATCAACCATAAACCAGAAAACAGAAACCAGCATGAATTACTTGAAGAGGCGGAAGATCAGAAAACAGTTGAAAGCCGTGCTGCATAGCGCGCGGACTTTGCGGTATAGCCGTGAGGACATAATGAACGCCGGCGAGCTGGCGTTTCTGGATGAACATTTACAGAAGGCTCAAGATGCGTATAGCGGGGCTGACGGCGCGGCTATGGAGTCGGCCGGCACGAAACTTGAAGCCTGCATGAACAAACTTAACCCGCCTAAATCTTTTTCCGGCTTCCGCGAAAACTTTGATGTGCTGGTGGTGGCCATTTCGGTGGCAATGGCATTCCGCGCCTATTTTTATCAACCTTTCAAAATACCGACGGGATCTATGCAGCCGACGCTTTACGGTATTCATTCCGAAACGTGCGTGCCGGAAAGCGCGACGTTGCTGGATCGGCAACCCTTTAAATTCGCGAAGTGGCTGGTGACTGGCGAGTCGCTTAAGGTGGTGAGGGCAAAAGTCTCCGGCACGGTGCATTTTATGCCTAGTAACAGTAGCAAGAAGCCTGGGTATGTGCCGGTCGTTGTCGCGGGCGTACCGCACTATGTGCCGAGCGATGCGGTGGAGACCGATGAATACCGGCGGCCGTTGAGACTGAAAAACGGGGTCAGCAATGGTGAGGTGGTGAAGGCGGATGACCTGCTGTGGTGCGGAGTGGTGATCTCTGGCGATTTTGTTTTCGTCAACCGCTGGCTGTGGAATTTCAGGCATCCGCGCCGTGGCGAGATCATGGTCTTTTCGACGAACGGCATCACCGCGCTGCAGCAGGGCACGCACTACATCAAGCGCATGACGGGGTTGCCCGAAGAGACGATAAGGATCAAGGCGCCGGATCTGATTGTTGACGGTAAAGTCATTCGCGAGCCGCGGCGCATGGCACAGATAGCCGCCCGCGAGCCGGTCAGGGCGGGCGGACCCGCATATTCCGGTTTCAACCCCAGCGGTACGCGGCAGGTTTTTTTGCCGGGCAAGTCGCTGGCGGACGAGAATGACATGGTGACGTTGAAGAGCGACCAGTATTACGCGATGGGCGACAACTCGTTCAACAGTTTTGACAGCCGTTACTGGGGGCCGGTGCCGGAACGCAATCTGCTGGGGCCTGCCACCGTGGTTTACTGGCCGTTCACCTCGCCGCGCGCCGGACGGATAAGGTAGGGGGGGAGCGGGGGGTGTGATTACAAAATATTGCAATCACACAATATTCAGGAGCCAGAAGTCAGAATGAAAGATCAGCAACCAGTAATCATCCACCATCAACCAGCATGGCTACACGTCACTTTTCGGTTTGAGGCGCAGCTTCCAGAGCGCAGACAAAGGCGCCGTCGGTATGCGAGCGGATCGGTATGCGCTCTTCCACTGCCACGCAGGACATTTCAGGGTGAGCTTTGCGCAGGAGGGTGATCTGGCGTCGGTTTTCTTCCTGTTCAAGACTGCAAGTGGAGTAAACAAGGCGTCCGCCCGGAGCCAGCAGAGGCAACATGGTTTCGAGCATCTGATACTGCATGGCGGCCAGTTGCTTCATACGTTTGGTGGTCCAGCGCCAGCGGGCGTCCGGACGGCGGCGCAACACGCCGGTATTAGAGCAAGGCGCGTCAAGCAGGATGCGGTCGAAGAGTCCGAACCTCTTCTGAAGGCTGTTCGGGTCTGCCGTTAAGTCAGCCTTATCAGTAGTGACCCATGTCTGCCGTGTGCGTTCAAGGTTGGTTCGTAAGATCGCCAGCCGGTCATCGTGCAGATCCAGTGCCACCAGCTTATGGTTCTCCGTCGCTGGCGGTCCCATGCGCCAGGCGATCTGCACGGTCTTGCCGCCGGGGGCGGCGCAGGCGTCCAGCACCCGCAAGCCCGGGCGGACGTCTAGCAGGTCTAGGCTGGCGGCAGTGGCGGGATCCTGCACGATGAAGGCGCCTTCGGCGTAGCCAGGCACTTCCTCCACGCGTTTGCCGTGCGGAAGCGGGGTGAAAAGTTCGCTGTTATTATAAGCACGTCCTTCGACAAGCTCTGGGCAGGCAAATGGTTGTAATGGCGAAGGTAAAGGGGCAGAGGCGGTCGGCGGGTAGGCGAGGAAGGTTTCGGCGGGTGTGTTGTTCCACTCGCAGAGCGCGGCGGTCTCGTCCGCGCCGAAACGGTCGAGCCAGCGTGTGATCAGCGCGTCGGGATGAGAGAGCCGGATGCCGAGCGGCTGGGCGGCAAGCTCGGCTAACATGGCGTCACGCTGCCGCAGCAGGTTGCGCAGTACGCCGTTGACCAGTCCGGCGGTCTTGCGTGAGGATATTTTGGCAGCCTCGACACTCTCGTTCACGGCGGCGTAATCAGCCACGTCGGGCATGAACAGGATCTGGCAGGCGCCGGTCAGCAGCGCGGCACCGGTCTCGCCCCGCGGCATTTTTTTGACGAATTTCCGGACGGCCCAGTCCAAGGTGCGGTAGCGGCGCACGGTGGTGTAGACCAGATCGGTGACGAAAGCCCGGTCGGTTGATTCGCTGATCAGGCGGTCCGGGAAGGCATTGGTTTGCAACCAGTTGGTTACAATGAATACTGCTTCGCGTCTGGAACTCATGGGGGTGCATGATAGAAAACCGTCGCGGTGAAAGCAAAGCAAAGTTTTTTGAGGGGGTGGTGCGCGGCGGGGCAAGCATTGCTCGGGACGCAGGACCCATGACCCAGGCCCCAGCCAAAATCACCAAATCCCAAATTGTGACTACCCTGAACCCTGGCTCCTGAATCCTGGGTGTGATTCAACTATTGTGAAACATATCCAAAGAACGTCAGGATTGACAATTAAGATATATGCAACGACAATAGGTTTGCAACTTCAAGGGGGAGACGATGATGCTTAATCGTGAAGAAGAGTTCTTGAGACGCAACGGTTTGGATGTAGCCGGGATCGACCGCGAGGAGCTGCTTAACCTGTTTGAAGAGGAAATGGAGTCCGGGTTGGCGGGGCGGAAATCGTCGCTGATGATGATACCTTCCTTCATATCGATCGACCGTCCGGTTAAAACTAACATGCCGGTGGTGGTGCTGGACGCGGGGGGCACGAATCTCCGCGCGGCCGTAGTGACGCTGGACGGGCAAGGCAAGGCCGAGATCGGAGAGTTCAGAAAGAGCGAGATGCCCGGCACCAGGGAGGAGATCGGGGCCGAGGATTTTTTCGAGGCGTTCGCCGAGTTCGTGTTGCCGTTTGTTGAACGTTCCGGGAATATCGGCTTCTGCTTCTCCTATGCCGCAGAGGTGACGCCGGATTGCGACGCGCGTCTAATACGTTGGAGCAAGCAGATCAAGGCTCCGGAAGTTGAAGGGCAACTGATCGGCGCCGGCCTCAAACGCAAGCTGGCCCGGCGCGGGTATGAGCGTAATGTGGTGATTTTGAACGACACGGTCGCCACGCTGCTGGCTGGCAAGAGCGTGGGTGACTCGCGCGGTTATTCCGCGTATGTGGGGTTCATTTTGGGAACAGGCACGAACACGGCCTACATCGAGCACAACGCGCGCATCACCAAACGCTCTGATCTTAACCGGAACGGCTCGATGGCCATCAACGTGGAGTCAGGTTCTTTCGGTCGTGTGCGGCAGACGGTTTTTGACAAAACGTTGGACGACAACACTCTTGACACGGGATATTACATGTTCGAGAAGATGATCTCCGGAGCTTATCTTGGCAAGCTTGGGCATGTCGTCATGAAAGCCGCAGTCAAAGAGGGCTTTTTCACGTCGGCGGCGGCGGTCCGGCTGGCGCAGTGGGAGAAGGTCTCGAACAAGCACTTGGATGATTTCTGCGGCAATGCCCCCAAGCCCGACAATCCCTTCGGTGACAAGGCCTTCAGCGATGCGGACCGCGAGACGGTCGTCAGGCTTTGCACACCGTTATATGAGCGCGCGGCCGTGCTGACGGCGGTAAATCTGGCTTCGGCGATTATCAAGACCGGTGAGGGCAATGATCCGGCGCGGCCGGTCTGCGTGAATGTTGACGGCTCGACTTATTACCGGACTTTAACGGCCGATCTTCAAAACCGTGTGCGGCGTGAGCTGAAAGATCTGCTGGAACCGCGCAAGGTCACTTATAAACTGGTGCGCATTGATGATTCACCGGTGATCGGCGCAGCGGTGGCCGGGTTGATGTGATGAAAGCAGTTCTTATGCACTTGTCTCGAATTATTTTGACGTTACTGGGCGCTTTCGGCGCGACGCTGGCGCGGACGGAGACCTTGGATCTGGGAACGGTTTTTGCCGAACCTGTCCAATGGGAATTGGATGCCGATACCTTTATGGTGGAATACCAGACTTACGGATTCCGGTTTCTAGGCGGCAAGCGGAGCGCGATGTCGGCCGATAAAGACAAATTGCGGTTTTTCGGTCAGCAGGTTTTCGAGGTGCGCGCTTATTTTGACGCGTCCGCGCTTCGTCGCATGGAAATATCTATCTATAACAAGGGCGACGCCGGCGTTAAAGATCGTGAGACATTCGAAACTTTAGTGGATAAGACCAAATCAGACATTGCCGGGTTTTTGCAGGATAACGGCATGACCGGCAAGACCTACAGCAAGCGGGCCAATTATGTGGTCAAGCGCCATCAGTGGGTAAAACACACACCCGGGGTACAGTTGGAGTGGGCTTATGTCGAACCGCACCGCTCTGGCGGCAAGAGTGTGGAATACGGAGCGGAGTTCATCAAGGTCGTAATGTTGCCGCTTAAGGCTGGCGGGAGTCCTGTTACGGCCGTATCGGGCGGCATGGCGGCTGCAAAAGCCAAAAGCGGACGGGCAATCAAGACCAACGTGAAGCGTGATACGAACGGTGATGTTTGGATCGAAAATGTGCCGATGGTGGATCAGGGGCAGAAAGGATACTGCGCGGCAGCCTCCTCAGAGCGCGTTTTGAGGTATTACGGGCTGGATATCGACCAGCACCAGATCGCGCAGCTTGCTGAAACGGCGGCGGAGGGCGGCACAACGCTTGAAGGCATGGCCAATGCTATCGGAAAAGTCGGCAGGCAGTTCCAACTCGACAAGCGTGACCTGATATCGCTGGATTCGAGTGGCAGCTTCGAGCGCAGCGAACATGCGAAGCAGATCGATAAATATAACTCCGTGGCTAAAAAGAAAAAGGCGGTTGTTATAGACTGGCAGGATTACACGAGCAATTATGTTGTGGACATACAGGCTCTGTGGAATGAGATGGATCCTGAAATTCTGTTGGCGGCCAGAAGCGGTCAGCGTCAGGGAATGAATCGGTTTGTCAGAGACATCAAGAATTATATTGATCAGGGAGTGCCGTTGTTGTGGTCCTGTCTGGTGGGCATGTATAAGGAAGAGCCGGAATTGGGGCAGCCTGGAGTTTTCGGCCATGTGCGCCTGATCGTCGGATACAACGATAAGCGCGAAGAACTGCTTTATTCCGACTCTTGGGGTCCGCGCCATGCGTTGAAACGTCTGCCGCTCGACCAGGCGTGGGCCATGACAAAAGGCTTGATCGTGCTCAAACCGCGTGACGTGAGGTGATTGAAAATTCAGAGGCACTTTAATAAGGCGAATCAATATGAAAAAGACGGTGTTCGGAACGAATGTTGCCGCGTTACGCATGGCCTTGCTCACGGTTGTCATGGTCGTCTGCGGTCTCTCGCCGGTGCTTGGCGCGCCGCTTTCCGAACGCGCGGCACTCGACAGGATGTCCATCTGGATGCAGGGTCATCCCGTGATGGGGGCGGCGGCAGGAAGAACGGTCGAGCGGGTGGAGGCTTTCCCCTCCGGTGATGAGCCGTATCGGGTTTATGTGGTGTCTTTTGCCCCGTGCGGATATGCGGTGCTCAACAGCGACGACCGGCTGCGGCTGGTGGTGACGTTCAGCGCGGATACCGCAGTCAGTCTGGCCGATCGCCCTGACAACAGCTTTCGTGCCGCGTTGCTGACGCATGTCGAGCGGACAGGACAGAAATTGGACGATATGGGTTCCGCTGGCAGTCCCGACCTGACCTATCTGCGTTCCGTAAAGCCGGGGCTGCAAAGCGTGGAGCAATACGGGCCTTACTTGGAAACACAGTGGGATCAATGCAATCCGTATAATCTTGATTGTCCTTTCGACCCGGATTATTGGCCCGGATATGGCACTAACGCGCCGACTGGCTGCACACCCGCGGCCTATGCGCAGGTGCTCTATTATCACCGCTGGCCGCTTTACGGTCACGGCTTACACAGCTACACCGATAATGAGGGCAGTATCACGAATGCGCACAGTGCGGATTTTTCAGATCCTTTCGACTGGAGCGTGATGCAGACGAACTACAATCCTTGGCTTGATGAGCAAGAGGGGGACACGGCTGTGGCGGATCTAATGTACCGTCTGGGCGTTGCTGCGGATGCCGATTATGAGAGCGGCGGGACAGGATCGAGTATTCAAACGCTAGGCGAGCGTATTCATGAATATCTTTATTTTGAGCAACCGGTTTACACGAACGATCAGGCGGCACTGCTGACGGCCTTGGACGCAGATCTGCAGAACGGTTATCCGGCAGTGGTGGCGATTCCCGGACACGCGATCGTGGCGGACGGGTTGTTGGACGACAACGGCGACATTTCCTACCACATCAACTACGGGTGGGGCGGGTACAACAACGGCTGGTGGCCTGCCGACGATGTGGACGGAGATCCTATTTCTTACGGCTGCACCTCTATCAGGCCGATGCTAATGGCATTGCCAACGGAGCAGACGGTTGACGCTGTGGAAGGTATGCCTATTGAACTCAATTGGCTGTTGCCGGTCAAACGGGCGGATGAGGCGTCCAGCCTGTTAATCAAGCGTTTGGCGCAGCAGAGCGGCACATGGAGTTCGTCCGCCGAGAGTCTTGATTATACAACGTCCAGCGGCTGGTCGCTTGTATCCGGGGGGCGGTCTGGCAACTGTTGGTACACCGGTCCGAACGGCTACACCGGCATGACCCTCACCGACGAGTTTATCCCTGCCGCCGACACGAAACTCAATTTTTGGATGAAGTATAAGCTTGGCACAGCCACGTTCACGGTTTCGGTCTCAACGAACGGAGGCGACACCTTCACGTCGAAGCAACAGTGGAACACTCATACGGATTTAGCGTGGGTATCAACCAACGTCAACCTCAGCGCATACGCGGGTCAGCGCATACTAATCCGTTTTGAACTCAGCAGCGGCTCTTATTATTCTAACGGTGGCGTCTGGCTGGATGATCTGAGTCTCTCCTCCGGCGCATGGCACAGATGGGTGGATTTTACGGAAGACACGGCGCTGGCCACACGCAGCGGCGAATATCAGCCGGTGCATTACACGTCACTGACAAATATTTCGCCGGGAAGCTACACGCTGGCTGCAGTGATTGAAGATACGGCAGAGACACAGCATGCGCTCGGGCCGTCCTTTGTGCTGAACGTGCAGCCGCTTTACACTTACCGCGAGGAAGGCGGCGGAAACGTCACCATCACGAGTTATGCGGTCACCGGTGACCGGCTGGTGTTGCCTGCCGTTTTGGACGGCATGACGGTGACGGGGATCGCGACGGGCGCGATCAGCAACGCGGGTCTGGTCAGCGTCTTGGTGCCGTCTTCAGTGACGGGGATCGAAGCTGGCGCTTTTGCCGGATCGGATGCGTTGGAGAGGGCCTTTTTCGCGGGCGACGCCCCGACAGCATCCGGCACTCTGTTTAGCAGCACGTCTGTCATTGTTTACTATCTGCCGGGCACGGACGGTTGGGGCGGCACTTTCGGCGGGAGGTCGGCTGTGTGCTGGAACCCAGAGGTTCAGACCGGGGCCACTTTCGGCTTTAGCGCGGGCAGTTTCGGTTTTAAGGTCGCCGGCACAGCCGGGATACCGTTGTTGATTGAAGCCGTCGAAAACCTGTCAACGGGAGTGTGGGACACTGTGGTGGAGACGGCGCTGGACGGTAACGGTTTCTTAAACTTCACGGATCCCGCATCCTCCGGGGTTCCGGCAAAGTTTTACCGCCTGAATTTCCCGTGAGTAAAACGGCCTAACCGTCTAACACATGCGGCGGCGTACGACAAAGCCGACAAAGAAAACGTATGGGGGTTACGTGAACGGGGGAGGGGCGAAAACCGGGAAATGGAGCGGGCGATGGGAATCGAACCCACGTGTGAAGCTTGGGAAGCTCCTATTCTACCATTGAATTACGCCCGCAAAAGTGATAAACAGATTACCAAAACTTGGCAGGTCGTCAAAGGGGGATTTTCATGTTTTCGTTTATTGTTGTTTTGCTCGAACGTTACTGCATTTGAAAGGGGAGGTTCGGCATGATGGAAGCGCGGGTTATAGCTGTTTTGGTTTGCGTTGCGGCCGGGGTGGTCTTGGCACAGTCGCTGGATATAGGGCAGGGACGCGGCGGTGTGTCCGGCCGTAGCGCCGTGGTCATGTCACCGAAGCCACCGGCCGCGGGGCAGCAACTGCGCATGGCGGAACTGCCTGTTTTTATGCGGCCGCCGGAGTTTCACCTTGATTTCGGAACCAGCGGCAGGCACGGGCCTTACGAGCTGGCGGAAAATGCGCTGGTCGGCAACCAGCAGTCTCCGTATCGCTTGCGTCTGTCGGAAGGCGGGCGGCAGTTTGAATTGGTTTCCGAGCAGAACCCGGATACGGTCTACGGGCCTTTTCCGTATATTGACGGTTCCAAAGTTACAGTAGGTCAGGCTGTCATGACTATAGACCGGGTTACGCCACAGCTTGAGGTTGCTTTACGTCATCCCGCTAAAATCAACCAGGTGCCGCTGATAGGCATTGCGCCTTATGATCAACCGCTGGCAGAAGAGCTTCACGCTCTGCGCGTAAAATATGCCGCGTTGGCTGCAAGAGTCGATGCCGACACTGCGGACGTGCAGTTTCAGGGCGTGCCGCGCGTGCGATCCAGGGCTGTCGGCGGCAACTTCAGTCCGGTCGTACAGGTGTCGAAACGTGACAAGCAGAATGCGCGGAGGGGCGCGGAGCTAAGTGCCGTCAATTTCATGGAGACGCTGTTCCGTAAACGTTTCCGCATACGGTCACAGGCGATCACCGACGGCTCTGTCTATCATTTCGGCTTGCCGCCGGGCGACTATATTTTATGCGCAATGCAGAAAATTAAAGATCCGCAGGCACAGGGTATGTTCGGTTCGGTGACCGCGGTCTGGTGGACAGCGTTCAGCTTTGACGGCGAGCATCCGCTGTCGATGACCCTGACTGAAGACAATGCCGTGACCTGGCGCGAGGTTTTCGTTCTGGACCCTGAACCCTAGAGAAGAGTTAAGAGGGAAGAGAGAAGAGTGAATAGCTCCCGCCCGTGGTTCCGGTAATGAACGAGGTGGTAACGGTTATCAACGAATTAAACGAATGAGACGAATTATAATTAGCTTAATTCGGTGATAAAACTTAAAGTTATAGGCAAGGAGCCGGGAATTTAACCACGGAAACCACGGGAAGAGAGATTTGGGAATTGCGTTTTAGGCTGGGTCTTGGGTCCTGGGTCCTGCTTCCAGGGCGTTGAGCATGCAGGTTTTATTTGGACGCTGGGGCTGCAATCAAGTATGCTTTGCGAACGTTGCGTTTGATTTGTGATTTTTTAAGGCGTTATTTTTTGCGGAGGACGTTATGGGCGGTTTTTTCGGTGCGGTTTCTGACAACGACTGTGTGACAGATCTTTTTTTCGGCACGGATTATCATTCGCATTTGGGCACAATGCGCGGTGGTATGGCCGTGTTGTCCGAGAAGGGTTTCCAGCGTGCGATACACGATATTTCCAATGCCCAATTCAGGTCTAAGTTCGAGGATGATTTCAAGAAGTTTGAGGGGAAAAGCGGTATCGGCGTGATCAGCGACAACGAGGATCAGCCGCTGATAATCTCGTCACATCTTGGACTCTACGCGATCACGACAGTGGGAGTCGTGACTAATCTGAATATTCTGGTGCAGGAAATGTTTAAGCGCCACTCGGTGCAGTTCTCGGAAATGAGCCGCGGCGGCGTTAACCCTACCGAGCTGGTCGCCACTCTAATTAATTCGCAGGAAACACTGGAAGACGGTGTGCGCTATGCGCAGGAGAAGATCGAAGGTTCCTGTTCCATGCTGATTTTGACTGAGCGCGGAGATATCTATGCGGTCAGAGACCGTTACGGGCGCACGCCGGTGGTGCTAGGCATGAAGAAGGGTGCGCTGGCGGCGGCGATGGAGACCTGCAGCTTTGCCAACCTCGGTTATGCGCCGGTGCATGAACTCGGCCCCGGCGAGATGACACGATGCACATGTGAAGGTTACGAGACGGTTTTGCCGCCGGGCAGACAGATGGCGGTATGCTCGTTTCTCTGGGTTTATTTCGGATATCCCTCGTCTTCCTACGAGGGGCGCAACGTGGAGATGGCGCGCTACCGATGCGGCGGGGCGTTGGCGCGGCGCAACCCTGTCGATGCCGATTCGGTGGGCGGCGTTCCTGATTCGGGTGTGGCTCACGCGCTGGGTTATGCGGTGGAGGCAGGCATACGCTATGCCCGGCCTTTTGTGAAATACACGCCGACCTGGCCGCGCAGTTTCATGCCGTCCAATCCGAAAGAGCGAGCTTTGATCGCTCAGATGAAGCTTATACCGATACCGGGACTGATTAAAGGCAAGCGGCTGATCTTCTGTGACGACTCGATCGTGCGCGGCACGCAGTTGCAAGATCAGGTCACGCGTCTTTATGACCACGGCGCCAAAGAGATCCATATGCGTATCGCGTGTCCGCCGTTGCTTTACCAGTGCCGTTTCCTTAACTTCTCGCGGTCTAAGAACGCGATGGATCTGGTTACACGGCGCATCATACGCGAGATAGAAGGCGACGATGCCGATATAGCGTCCTACCTTGATCCTGACGGCACGCCTTTCAAGGATATGACCGGGCGCATAATCCAGCGTTTGGGTCTGTCTTCTCTGGCTTATCAAAGGCTGGATGATTTGGTCGATGCCATCGGATTGCCGCGGGAGAATCTATGCACATATTGCTGGTCGGGAGAGGACATTACCAAACCCGGCGGCTGCACGCACGGTTGTGAGCGGTGCGACCACCAATGCGCAGCAGGCAAGGCATCCTTGCCGGTTACGGGTCAGTAATCTATCCCGAAATCAGCGAACTCCGCCGGTATCTTGTAACGGCGTTTGATCAGACTGGCCAAGGCCCGGACTCCGAACTTTTCGGTAGCGTAGTGTCCGGCGAAGATCACGTTTATAGACAGGTGCTCCGCCAGATTGTAACCCTGCAGGCTGGGTTCGCCCGTTAGATAGACATCAACGCCCATCGCGGCCGCCTGGTCTAGCATGTCAGCCGCGCCGCCGGAAACTATCCCCACGGACTTTATGGTTCTCTTGCCGAAATCCAGAAGCTTGATTTCAGTATTGATGCGTTCCCGCACACGTCCGCTGAAAGCTGAAAGTGATATTGGTTTTGGCAAGCAGGCTTTGAAACCGATCTTCTGCCCGTGATATTCGAAGGCCTGTTCAGGCGTTGAGAGGCCGAGCGCCTTGCATATCTGCGCATTATTGCCGTATAGCGAATGGGCATCGAGTGGGAGGTGCACGGCGTAAACGGCGATGTTATTCTTGATTGCGAACGCCACCAGGCGATAGTTGAGGCCGGTGATATGTTTTAGGGAGTCTCCCCAGCTTAACCCGTGGTGGCATACGACGCAGTCAGCACCGAGGTGCGCCGCCTCCTGCAGCAGCCGCATGCTGGCGTCAACCCCGGCCAGAACCCGGGTGACCGTACCCTCGTTGGCGATCTGCAGCCCGTTGTTAGAGGTGTCTCGGAACGAGTCCACCGCCAAGGTTTTATCCAACATCCGCGTGAGTGTTTCAAGTGCAACTTTCATGCGTAAAGGGTTGCACGGTTTGCCCAGCTTGTCAATCATGATCATACGGTTAAGCGTGCGAAAATATGAAATGCAACCATCGACGAAGCGAGTCGACGAAGCGTAACCGGAAAAGGGGCATCCGGTAGATCTTACGGAGGTTAGGCGTTTGCGAGAGGCCGGGTGAGCGCAGTAGGATAGCGATAGGAGCTGCGCCTCAAACCGACAAAAGCATGAAAATCGGCGAAGCTAAGTCTTTTTCAGTTGCATACCTACGCGGAGGTATGTATATTACGCAGATCAAAGGGAACAATGTTTATGGCGCGCAGGACAAAAGCTGAGGCGGAACAGACCAGACTGCGGATAATGAAAGCGGCTCTGAGTCTGTTCGCTGAAAAGGGTTTTGAGCGGACCACGTTCGAGGATGTGGCGCGGCGGATACTTTTGACCAAAGGGGCAGTCTATTGGCATTTCAAGAGCAAGTCGGACCTGCTCTCGGCGCTGGTCGAGCACATGTCAGCGCTGCATGTGGGAAAGCTTAAAAAGATGCTTCCGCTTGTGGATTCGCTGGAAAGCCTGAAGGCGTATCTGGTTGCCCGCGCCAAGTTTGTCGTAAGTGCGCCGGACAACCGGAAATTCTTCTGCATGATGATACGACTGGACTTGCCGTCGGCAAAGTTCGCTTCACTCAGGCAGCGTTTGCGCCAGTTGGAGAACGGGCCGTTTTTCATTATCGAGAAAACATTGCGCGATTTGCAGGTGCGGGGGGTGGTGCGTCCTGATGTGGACGTGCTGGCTGTCAGGGATGTGCTGGGCGCGATGTGGCTGGGATTGATCAAGCTGGAGGTGGGGGCGTGTCTTGACACGGATTTGGGTTCGGCGGTGGATTTCGGGTTTGAGTCGGTGTTTGCCCGTATCAGGGCTGATGTATAAGGGGTTTGCTTTTAAAGGAGTAGCGCGTTTATGGAAGAGCAAGTAGACAAGGTGGCAGTGCGCAAGGAACATCCTCTGGCGCGAGGGTCGGGATGGCTGTTGACGTCTTTGTGTCTTTTGTGGTTGGGATGGATGGCGCGCGGGTTCATGCCGCAGCGAAAGACGGGCGGTATGCCGCCTGCGGCGCTGGCGGCGATGAAGGGCGGCGGAGCGCCGAAAGTGGTTGTTAAAGAG
Organism: uncultured Lentisphaeraceae bacterium; assembly: GCA_964557205.1. GTDB lineage: Bacteria > Verrucomicrobiota > Kiritimatiellia > RFP12 > UBA1067 > JAQVQN01. The sequence goes on along the minus strand of CAZKZI010000037.1, from coordinate 10,896 downwards.
GTTGTGGAAGGTGCGATCAATCCGCTCTGCGAGTACATCGGCTTGGTTGAGCCGGTGCAGGATGTGGAACTGCGGGCGCAGATCGACGGGTATGTTTTGGAGGTGCATTTCAGCGAAGGTTCGGTTGTGAAGCAGGGCGATCCGCTTTTCACGATCGACCCGGAGCGTTATCAGGCGCGGGTGGATCTGCGCAAGGCGGAGATCGTTCAGGCCGCGGCGGAGCTTGAACGGGCCGAGAGTTACTTCAAACGGCTGGAGCAGTCCGATGTGCGCTCGATCACGCAAAATGATTTCGACAAGGCGCGCGCCGAAGTGGCGCAGGGGCGCGCGGCGGTGATGCAGGCCAAGGCCAATCTTGCTCTGGCCGAGATTGATCTCAAGCACACGCGCATAATTGCGCCTATCGCGGGGCGGGTGGGGCGCACAGTCGCTAATGTCGGTGACTATGTTTCGCCGGCTTTGGAAACGCTGGTGCGGATTGTGCAGACAGATCCGATCCGGGTGGCGTTCTCCGTGACCGACAAGGATTTTTTGAAGATGCGCGAGGAGCTTGCTGATAAAGAGGTGAGCAAGGCTTTGCGCATACGCCTGCGCCTGCCGACCGGCAATGTGCCGGACCTCATTGGCGAGCGTGATTTTGAGGACAACGTGATGTCCGCCGACACGGCGACGATGCTGGTACGGGCAAAGTTCAGCAACCAGAGTGGGTTGCTGATCCCCAACGGATATGTGACGGTGCTGATTGATCTGGCCGATCCGGTCAAGGGTGCGTTGTTGCCGCAAGAGGCTCTGGTCACAGACCGTGAAGGCACCGTGGTTTATGTGGTGGATGATGAGGGCAAGGCAGCGGCGCGGCGAGTGACACCGGGCGCGATCGGCAGCGGTGTGGTGGCTGTAACCGGTGTTAATGTCGGAGAGAGGGTTGTGGTGCAGGGGGTGCAGAAGGTGGTGCCCGGGCAACCGGTCGAGGCGATCGAAGATTACCGGGGCATGCCGGAGGAGGCTGCTGACAAATGATATCCGATGTGTTCATTCAGCGGCCGCGTTTCGCGCTGGTCATCTCGATCGTGCTGACCCTGATGGGCGCGTTGGCTGTCAAGACGCTGCCGATCACGCAATATCCGCAGGTCACCCCCCCGCAGGTGATGGTGCGCGCGCGGTATTCCGGCGCCAACGCTCGTGACCTGGCCAATTCCGTCGCCATACCGATCGAAGAAGAGGTCAACGGTGTTGACGACATGCTCTACATGTCCTCGGATTGTGACGATTCCGGCAACTACGTCTTGACCGTGACCTTTGAGATCGGCACCAATCTGGATCTCGACATGGTCAAAGTCCAGAACCGAGTGCAGCAGGCGGTGCCGAAACTGCCGAAAGAGGTGACCGAGCAGGGGATATCGGTGTTCACGCGCTCTTCCGACATTCTGGGCTTTCTGACGCTGCGCTCGCCAAAAGGCAGTTTTGGTCGTGTGGAGCTGGCCGATTATGTCCATACCCACGTCAAGAACGTGTTAAGCCGTATTGCCGGGGTGGGCGAGGTGACGGTTTACGGCCCCAAGTACAGCATGCGGGTATGGATGGACGCGGAGCGCATGGCCGCTTTAGGCATGGGGGCGGATGATGTCATCCAGGCGATCGGCAGTCAGAACTTGCAGGCCGCTTTGGGGGCGGTCGGTTCCGCGCCGAACAAGGGTGGCGTGATGCAGTCGTTCACGTTGCAGACGCAAGGCCGTCTCAACAACATCGAGGATTTTGAGAAGATTGTGGTGCGTACCGAAACGCAGGGCGGTGTGGTTCTGCTCAAGGATATTGCGCGGGTGGAGCTAGGCGAGAGCAATTACGGCTTCAGCGGTTTTTTCAACAACGAGGAATCGGTGGCGATGGTTTTAGCGCAGAAACCTGGCAGCAATGCCATCGAGGCCATGGACGCGGTGCAGGCGGAGATGGCTAGGCTGCAGAGCCGAATGCCGGAGGACATGGAACTTGTTACCGCTTATGATGCCACCAGATTCGTGCGCTCTAGCATTAAGGAGATCACGACCACGCTGATAGTGACCTTCCTTCTGGTTGTGTTTGTCTGTTACCTCTTTTTACAGGACTGGCGCGCCACGCTGGTGCCAGCCTTGACCATTCCGGTTTCAATATTCGCGACTTTCGCGGTTTTGAAGGCTTTGGGATACAGCATCAACACCCTGACGCTTTTCGGGTTGGTGTTGGCGATCGGTTCGATCGTGGACGACGCGATTGTGGTGGTCGAGCGTGTGCAGTACCTGATGGAAACGCGGGGTATGGACCGCAAGGCCGCCACGTATATGACCATGAAGGAGGTCACCGGCGCAGTCATCGCCACCACCTTGGTGTTGCTGGCGATCTTTGTGCCGGTCGGTTTCATTCCGGGCATCACCGGCAAGGTTTACCAGCAGTTTGCTGTCACGATGTCGATCGCGATCTGTTTTTCCACGCTGAACGCCCTGACGTTGAGTCCGGCTATCTGCGCCACGGTTTTGGGAGTGCCCAAGCCGCATAAGAGAGGCCCCCTGGGCTGGTTTAACGCCACCCTGAACGGCAGTCGGCGCGGATATGTTTCCATGTCTGTGTTTCTGGCACGCCGTCTGGGGTTGACCTTTCTCTTGCTGCTGGCCACCGTCATGCTGTCTTTACAATTTCTAAAGCTAATGCCCACCTCTTTTTTGCCGGATGAGGATCAGGGTGTGGTCTTCACCGATGTGCGGTTGCCGGAAGGGGCGGTCAAGACCCGCACGGAAGAGGTCGTAAAAGAGATTACCCGTGTCGCCCGAGAGATTGAAGGCATCCATTTCGTGAACAGCATTGTCGGTTTCAGTATGATGGGCGGGCGCGCCGAGAATGTCGGGTTTGTGATCATCGGGCTTAAACACTGGGATGAGCGCAAGAAACCCGGCAGGCAAGCTGCCGAGATCATGAAAGAAATGCGGGTGCGGTGCGCTTCAATCACCGGCGCGGAGCTGAACTTCTTCATGCCGCCTTCCATTCCCGGACTGGGGGCCAACTCCGGTCTGGACATACGGCTGCAGGCGCTGATAGAGAATGATCCTGCCAAGCTTGAAGCAATGATGCAGCGTTTATTGGGCGAGATTAACCGTGTTCCCGGCGTCATGTTCGCCTTCAGCGGTTTCACTGCGCAGACTCCCTCCGTGCATGTCGAGGTTGACCGGCTTAAAAGCGAGATGCTAGATGTGCCGGTATCTTCGGTATTCGCGACCTTGCAGACTTATTTGGGATCGCGTTATGTCAACGATCTCAACCTCGGGACCCAGGTGAATCAGGTCATCGTTCAGGCCGACTGGGAAGCGCGCGGCACACCGGAGGACGCCTTGCGTCTGTATGTCAAAAGCGAGCGCGGCGCCCTGGTGCCGATCGGCAGCCTGGTTTCGCTATCGAAGCAGTTGGGGACACGGCTCTACACGCGTTATAACCTTTTCCCCAGTGCCGGGATTGTGGCGCAACTTCTGCCCGGCGCCAGCAGCGGTCAGGCTATGAGCCGTATCGCTGAAGTGGCTAAAGAGATACTGCCCAAGAGCTATGCCTTGGAGTGGTCGGGTTTGAGTTTCCAAGAGCAGCGCGCTTCCGGCCAGACGGTTGTGCTGATGATCGCGGCATTGGTGTTCGGATATCTGTTCCTGGTGGCGCAGTACGAGAGCTGGACGATTCCCTTGCCGGTGATGTTTTCGATTTTTGTGGCGATGGCCGGTGCATTGTTCGGTTTGGGATTGGCACACATGTCGCTGAGTATTTACGCGCAGCTCGGGCTGGTGTTGCTGATCGCGCTAGCCAGTAAAAACGCCATTCTCATTGTCGAGTTTTCCAAAGCCAAGCGCGAGGAAGGGGAGTCGATCGTGGAAGCCGCCGCCGACGGAGCCGGACAGCGTTATCGGGCGGTGCTGATGACAGCTTTCACCTTCATTCTCGGGGTGCTGCCGATGGTCTTCGCGACCGGTGCCGGAGCCGCCAGCCGACGGTCGATCGGTGTGACGACTATGTCAGGCATGTTGGCTGCGACATTCTTCGGAATCGTGCTGGTGCCGGGGCTTTACGCGCTGTTCCAGACTGTACGTGAGAAAGGTTCGGCTCTTCGCAAGCGACTCGGCGGCGGAGCCGCTAAAGGCATCTCGGTGGTGCTGATCTTCTTTCTGCTGGCAGGTTGTAAGGCTGTAGGGCCGGATTATCAGGCTCCTGACACGGCAGTTTCGGGTGCCGCGTTGCCGCAGACCTTTGCTGACGGCACGTCACTGACGCCGGAAGAGGCGGCGGCATGGTGGAAAGTTTTCGGCGATCAGCGGCTGACCAAGTTGGTAGAACGCGCCTTATCCGAAAACCGTACCATGCGTGCGGCGGTGGCGAGGGTTCGAGAGGCGCGTTCCCGTCTGGGGATCAGCCGGGCTGGCCTGCTGCCTGAAGTTGATGTGGGGGGCGCCTATACCCGTTATCGCAACAGTGACAACGTCGCCGCTCCCGGGCAGGGCGATCACTACCGTGTAGGGTTTGACGCCGCTTGGGAAATTGATTTCTTCGGACGCCGTCGGCGGGCGATTGAGGCGGCGCAGGCGACTTTTGAAGCCGAGTGCGCCACGCTGGAGCACGCATGGGTAAGCTTGGCGGCCGAGACCGCGAGCGTGTATGTCGAACTTCAGACTACCCGGCGTTGTTTGGAAGTTGCGCATAACAATCTCAAGCTCCAGTCGCAGACGTTGGAACTGGTGAAATCGCATTTCGACAGCGGCTTGGGTAATAAACTGGCGGTAGAGCAGGCACGTTATAATTTGGAACGCACGCGCGCGACGATACCGGTTCTTAAACGTAATGAGGAGACGGCACTGAATGCGCTGGAGGTGTTGACCGGTGTTATGCCTGGTGAGATGCGTGAAGAAACGGCCGTGGCCGCACCTGTACCATCGGCTGCGCCACGCATTCTGGTTGGCATACCGGCAGAGTTTTTGCGCCGTCGTCCCGATGTGCGCGCTGCAGAGCGACGTTTGGCTGCGCAGAGCGCCCGCATAGGCGAGGCCCGGGCTGATATTTATCCGACGTTCCGTTTGACTGGATCGGTAGGTCTGGAGTCATTGGACAAAGGCGATTTTGGGGAATACGGTAGCCGCTTTTTCGGCATAACGCCTCAAGTGGTGTGGCCGATTTTTCGCGCGGGCTCGATCCGCGCCAACATAGAGGTTCAAAGCGCCCTGCATGAGCAGGCTTTAGCTGCATACGAACAGGTGGTTCTGGAGTCTGTGGCCGAGCTGCGCGACGCCTTGTCAGCCTACGGTCGTGAATATGAACGCAGGCAGGCGCTAATAGATGCTGCGCACGCGGCCCGGAACGCGGTCGCGTTAGCGGAAGAGCAGTATAAGAACGGGCTGGTGGATTTCAACACTGTGCTGGATGCGCAACGTTCCCTGCTGGCATTTGAAGAGACGGTTGTGCTCAGCGATGGGCAGATTACCGGCAGCCTGATCCGTGTCTACAAGGCGCTGGGCGGCGGCTGGAGTGTCTTTGAGGAGAGTGAAGAGTTAGGAATTAGGAATTAGGAGTCGGGCGATTTAGGCTGGGTCTTGCGTCCTGACTCCTGACTTCTGTTTCTCTGGCCCACACCCGCTTCGCTTTTTGGTGGGCGGCAGTGATCGAGAATTTTAGCCAAGGAAAACAAGGAATATCCAACCGAACAAGTAGAAAAAGGGAACACTTCGCGTTTGTAATCACGAATGCACACGCACCTCTGCACCCATTTTTAAACTATGCTTCTGCTGAACACAGTTCGTAACCTCTCTTGGAGCGAAGCAGCTCTTACCTTGGATATTCAAATGGGCAGCTCAGCTTTCAATCTCGTTAAGACGGCTAGTGATGCAGTGGCAGGATGACACAGAAGACGGAACCCTGACCGGTGGCGCTTTTGACGGTCACGTTGCCTTTGTGCGCGGCTACGATCACCTGCACGATGTTCAAGCCCAGGCCTAGACCTTTTTCCGATTCGCGAGCCTGATTGCCGCGGAACAGCCTTTGCCAGATCAATTCTTTCTCGGCTTCGGGAATACCGATTCCGTTGTCTGTTATAAAGATCGCAACAGTATCGGGGTGAACCTCGAAGGTTATGAGCACTTCGCCGTGCTTGCCGGTGTATTTCAGTGCATTGTCGATAAGGTTGGCGAAGACGCGCGCGAGCCTTTGGCGGTCGCCCTCGATGGTGATCGCTTCGGCAGGATGGTCAATGACGAGGGAGATGTGCTTGTCCTCAGCCACCAGCGAATACATTTCCACTATTTCCGTGATCAGATTCGAGAGGCTGAAGGTCTGGATATTGATTTTGACAAAGCCCGAATCCATCTCACGCGCGTCCATGATATTCTGGAGCTGCAGTTTGGCGCGGTCACAGTCTTCGATTATGTCGGCAAGCGCTTCAGACACGCCCTCGGGCAGGTGATGGCTGTTAAGCGCCAGCTCGGCTGCGCCGCGGATGCGGGTCAGTGGCGTCCTGAAGTCGTGCGCCACATTGTCCATGGTCTGCCGCATTGCCTGGATCAAGTTGGCGTATTTTTCGGTCATGACCGCAAAAAAATTGCCTAACTTGTTGATCTCGGTGATCATGCTGGGCACGGATTGCGCTCCTTCCTCGAAGGCTCCTGTTCGTATGATGCGCGACATCGACTCGGTGATGTGCCGGATGGGGCGCAGCGTGACGGCCATCATGAACACGCTTGAGATAGCCGAGAAAAGCGTGGAGAGCGCCACAAATACCAGCAGCATTCGAACCATCATCTTTTTCTGATCCACCTCCAGGAATGAACCTTTGCCGACCTGCAACAGACGCCCGTCATTCAGGCGGGTGGTTTTGATCTGGATATGCCGTTGTAAAGGTCGGATATAGTATTCGCTCAACCCATTGACATCAGTTTTTGCGTCATCGTCCGATACATAATTTTCCCATTCCGGCAAGTCGATCTTTTGCGGCCAGGTAATGGTATATTCGACTTGGCCAGTTCGGTTGATCACGCGCACGATAAAAACGGTGGAGGGCGGATAACGTCCTGTAGTCACCTGTTCCGCCAGCCAGTTGCCTTCCGGGTTCTGGTTAAGCAATTCAACCAGCTCCTCGCTTTCCGCACGAACATCCTGTCGATCGAACTTTCTGGTGGTGGTGGTTATGACTCGGCTGCTCAAGAGGTACAACATGCCTGTGCAGATGACGTACACTGTCAAGTACCCTACACCCAGGTAAAAAGCGAAAGAACGGAATCTTTTATTCATGCGCCCTGAAGACATAGCCTACTCCACGCATGGTCTGAATTAATTTCTTGTCGTAACCGGCGTCAATCTTGTTGCGCAAACGGCAGACCAGCACATCGACTATATTGGTTTGCGGGTCGAAATTGTAATTCCAGATGCGTTCGAGAATAAGTGTTTTGGTTAGCGGGCGGTTAGGGTTACGCATCATCAGTTCCAGTAGCGCGAACTCGCGCGGCTGCAGCTCGATTTTGTTGTTGCCCCGGAAAACAGTCCGGCGCAGGAGGTCTATATGTACGTCACCGGCGTAAAGGGTGGTGGCGTTTTTGCCTTTGTGTTGGCCGGGATTGCGGCGTCGCGTGATGGCGTGGAGGCGCGCTGCCAGCTCGGTGAATGAGAAGGGTTTGATCAGATAGTCGTCGGCACCTGCCTCCAACCCTACGACACGGTCGTCCACTGTGGCTTTGGCGCTGAGTATCAGCACCGGCGTAATGTCGCCTTTATTACGCATTTGCTTGAGAATCTTGATGCCGCTTATGCCGGGCAACATTATATCTAGCACAACGGCATCGTAACGGTGGTTTTGCCAAAGCTCCAGACCCTCATTGCCGGACGATGCAATGTCCACAGTATAGCGTTCATGCTGGAATCCCTTGCTCACAAAAGCCTGGATTTTATCATCGTCTTCTATCAGTAGTATTCTCATGTGGTTTCCGCACAGTTTGATGCCTAAAGATCGCGGTGTTTGTCTAGCGGTGCGTTTTCCGTGTTGGCGTTGTTGTAGATAAAGTGGGCCTGCAAGATGGCCAGGATCGCGAATAGTGGCAAGAGCAGTTCCTGGCCCTCTTCCAATGCGGTGCAAAGCGCGCTTGTCTGGTCGGAAAGACGTATGCCAAAATCTTTGCGCAATACCGCCGGGGCGCGGTCGAACAGCTGTACCAAGATGGTGGTGCCGCCGATGAAGGCGATGGACCAGCATACCGGGTGTAGTTGGAAAAGGCCTTTGACAAGACGCGGCAGATAATAGAGCAGGGTGCCTGCGCAGATGCCGATGACCAGGACGAAACAAGCCAATACGATCAGGCGGTCGGAGAGCGGGTTGACGGAATTGGTCAGGAAGCGCATCTTGAACGGCGTTCCGCGTGTGGCCTCGGGCAGTCCCGACGCGGTGATCAACAGCTTATGCCAGTCCATCTCGCGGCAGATGCCAAAGAAAGTGATAACGGAAAAAACAGTGGCCCAAAAGAACCGGTGGCGGTCAGGCCGGATCGGAGGCACGAGCCACAAGAAACCGATTTGGAAGAATAGCAGGGCGACGGTGGCGATTTCCAGCGGGGAACCGCCGTTCTGGTCGAAATGCAGATCGATCCATTTCGGAGTGGCATAGACCCAGACGGTCAGAAGCACGATTACACCCGCCAGCCACAACAATGGCGCCGCCACCCAAGATCGTTCGCTTTTAATAAAACACATTGGCATATACTCCTGCTTCGCCTACACTTAGTCCCATACTTCGTCGGGTACACTTAGTCAACCTGCTTACTCGATCCCGCGTACCTCGATTCGGCGGACGGTTTAGGGAACCATCCCTACCAGGATCTGTGGTTCGCACGGTAGGGGAGGGACGCATCCCCGAGGCATCCGCATAGCCCCCTCGATCATTCGTAATGCAACCGCACGGCCCGACTGAACCCTGGCGCCTGAATCCCCGGGGCGATGTAACAAACCTTCGTTACAAAACTTGAAAATTGGAATTGGAAACTTGGGTTGATAAGAATGCATAACATTAATGGGGCGGGGCTGTGAAGACCGGTTGTCGCATGACCTTCCAGGGCAGGCCGCAAAGCTTAAGGTCGGACATGAAGGGATCGGGGTCGAACTGTTCCATGTTGAAGACACCTTGTCCTGCCCATTTGCCAGTCAGCATCATTTTGGCTCCGATCATGGCAGGCACGCCTGTGGTGTAGGAGATGGCTTGCGACCGCACCTCGTCGTAACAGGCTTCGTGGTCACAGATGTTGTAGATGAAGACCGTGCTGTCGTTACCTGCGGTATCCTTGCCTTTGAGCTGGCAGCCGATGCAAGTCTTACCCTTGGTCAACGGCCCAAGAGAGGCTGGATCCGGCAAAAGGGTCTTCAGGAACTGCAGGGGAATGATGTCAACACCCTTGAACTTGACCGGGTCGATGCGGGTCATGCCGACATTACCGAGCACTTCCAGATGCTTGAGATAGTTTTCGGAAAAGCTCATCCAGAAGCGGGCGCGTTTAAGGCCGGGAATGTGTTTGGTCAACGACTCCAATTCTTCGTGATACATAAGGTAGATTTTCAGTTTGCCAAGCTCTTCGGGCATGATGAACGGCGATTTGACCGACAGCGGGTCGGTCTCGACCCATTTGCCGTCCTGCCAGAAACGGCCGCGGGCGGTAACCTCCCGGATGTTGATCTCGGGATTGAAGTTGGTTGCGAAAGGCTGGCCGTGGTTGCCGGCGTTACAGTCGATGATGTCGATCTCTTCGATGTTCGGGATGAAATGTTTGCGACCATAGGTGCAGAAAACGCTGGTGACGCCAGGATCGAAACCAGAACCTAAAAGCGCCATCAGTCCGGCCTGCTTAAAACGGTCTTGGTAAGCCCATTGCCACTTGTATTCGAACTTGGCCTGATCTGGCGGCTCATAGTTGGCGGTGTCCAGATAGTTTACACCCACTTCCAGGCAGGCGTCCATAATGTGCAGATCCTGATACGGCAGGGCCACGTTGATCACCAGGTCGGGCTTGTGCTTTTTCAGCAAGGCTATTGTCTGCGGCACGTTGTCAGCGTCCACCTGGTCGGTGGTTGCAGGACGGGGGAGTTGCGCCGCGATGGCATCGCACTTGCTTTTGGTGCGTGAGGCCAGGACGATATCCGTGAAAACTTCAGGCATTTGCGCGCACTTGTGGGCAACAACCGCGCCGACACCGCCGGCACCGATGATTATGACTTTGGACACTGAATCCTCCAAGTAAGAATTGAAAAACAGGATTTGGTCAGGGGGAATTGTGGGCGGGGCGTTCCGCGTCAAACTATTCTTCCCGCGCCGCGACCCGCAGATCCCGGCTTTGTCGCGCGGTCAGATAGCTGATGACGGAGGTCTTGATGTAAATGGTTGTTTTCACAGTCAGTATATTACACAAATTCCATCCGATGGGCAACTGGATCAAAATTGTGTCATTCCGGACGCGATGTAACTTTATTGTATCGCACCCGGAATGCAGAAGTTGAACAGCAAAGTTATTTCATTTTTCCATTCGCATTTGATGTCTCGGCTATGCGGACATTTTACACTTCACCCATCGAGGATCCGCACAACTAATTATTATTGTGCTTGCCGCTGATTATCAAAGGCGATATGTTTGTTGTGATTATCGGGAAAGCATTCTCAACAAATGAGTTCACACTATCCGTGTTGCTATCGCGTCACAGAAAGTGTGACTCTAATCTTGTATTATCGGTAGCGTCCATAGGACGCTAGGTTGTTAGCATTTTAAGCTGTAGGCTATTAGGTTAAATGCAACTGGCGCGTATGTTTCAATAAGCAAACGGTATTTTGTGTAAAAAGGCGCATTTGCTTGTTTTGCGCATCAAAATCGTTACTTTTGTACA
>CAZKZI010000036.1:0-24085 GCA_964557205.1 uncultured Lentisphaeraceae bacterium | reverse complement strand
ACTGATTTCATAAATTATAATGCACCCCGCATTTTGTTATTGCTTGTATTGTTATCAGGAGATAAACTTTGGACATTGTAAATGGCATAATTATGTCTGGCGGCAGGAAAAATGGCGTATCTATCAAGAGTAACTGAAAAACGTTGCACTGTGCCCGCGGCAGGGATGCCGTCGCGGAGTGTGCGCGGCGACGTTTTGCTGGAGTATGTGTTGCTGACTATGATTATTGTTTTGCCGCTGGTGGGGGTCTCTGTGGGTCTGGTGAATGTCAGCGGGAAGCGGACTTTCTCACCAGGCGGGGCGGTCGAGGGCGATGACTTCGGACTGCTGGGAAACGCTTTTGTGGACAGGTACAGGATGATCATGAGCGGGATCGGCCTGCCGTTGCCGTGACGCGGGCGGTGAAGAAACGAGAGGGTAACGGTAACGCTCAACGTTCAAGTTATAGGTAAGGCAAAAAAACGCTTTGGGGCAATGACGCCCCGTATGTGAAGGAGAAAAATGATGAAAAACAGTAAGCTAAAGAAGACGCTGTGTCGTTTGGCGGGTGACCGCGCCGGCGGCGTGATGATGGAATACGTGATTCTGGCGGTGCTGATTGCGGCCGCAGCGGTGGTGGCGGTGATGTATTTCGGCCGCGGCATCGTGACCAACCTCTCGACCTCGACGCACGCGATGTCGGGTGAATCCGGCAAAGCCTCGGCGAGTTCGCAGAAGGCCAAGGGCGACGCGGCCAGCGCGGAGTCGGAGAACGAGACCTACCGCAAAGAGCACGCGGATCGTTAGAGGCGCTTAACCCGGTTGTGGGCAGCTGCCTGTAACCAGAATGGACCAGTGGAATATTGGAATAATGCGGTTTGATAAGGTCGAGTCAGCTCTTTTCAAACAGTATTCCAGTATTCCATTCTTCCAAGATTCCGTTATTTATGCTCATTCCCCTCGTGTTGGGGTCGGTCTGGAGCCTCGCTCTCTCGTATTATGACCTACGGTGGCGTGTTTTGCCGAACTGGCTGACGCTCGGCGGGGCCGCTGTGGCTCTGGTCGGACGTCTGGGCTTCGGCGGTTGGCCTTGCTTGATCGACGGTTTCGCGGCTGCCGTTGTGGCCGGTTTTTTTTTACTGATTCCTTTTCTGGCGCGCGGTGCCGGTGGCGGGGACGTGAAGATGCTCTTCGCGGCTGGCGCGATAGTGGGCTGGGACAGGGTGTTGACCATGCTCTTGATGACTTCGCTGGCGGGAGTGGTGATGGGTGTGCTGATGTTGGCGGCGGGCGTGCTGGACGGCTCGCGTCTAAGGCATTTCATGCGTAGTGCTTTTGATTGGCGATATGACCGGAAGGCCGGTGCGGCAACGCTGGCACCGAAAGACTCGGCGTGCTTCCGCATACCGTTCAGCGTGCCGATAGCCGCGGGCGTGTTTGGGGCGTTAATCGGGTGACAGGTAAAAAGGTTGGGACTTTGCTGTGGTTGTGACAGCCGACACATACGTTTGTAAACGGAAGGCTGGCCGAAGCTCTGCGGGTTCCGTGATGTTGGAATTTGTGCTGGCTTTTCCCGTTATACTGACCTTGATTCTGGCCTGCATGCAGTTCTCGCACATGTGGATGGCCCGGCAGGTGGTGCAGTACGCCGCGTTCTGTGCCGCTCGCGCGACGCTGGTGTGCGAGAGAGGCGAATACCAGCGCGCCGGGCAGCAGGCGGCCGAGCAGGTTTGTGCTTGGGTCGTGCTGGGCAAGAACGCGGGCGAGCAGGACAAAAAGATTCCGGGATGGGGCGTGATACCCGGTTCTGGTGCGGTCAAGCGCAAGACTAAGGTGAAAATGGAGCAGATCGGCACATGGAATGTCAAGGCCACGGTAACGCATGACTTCGCGCTTGTGTTCCCGCTGGTCGGACCCATGATCGGCTGGGGCGTGAACCCGTGGGACAGCACCCAGCGGTACCGTGAACAGCACGCCGACGCCACCGGAAACATCGGCGCGGGCGACATGGTGAAATGGCCGCATGTGCGCTTCACGGAGACGGCGGTGCTGACTAAGCCTTATGTGACTCTGCCTAAAACAGGGCTTCCTGTAAAAGGTTGGTGATCATGTTTAAATCAGCCAACAGAGCCGTGGTGCGATTGTGGAAGGACGAGAGCGGCGTGGTGCTGGCCGTGTCGACGATCGTCTTTCTCACGCTCTTCATGATGGCCAGCGCGATTTTCTCGGGCGGCGAGACGATCCGCAGCCGCATCGAGCTGCAGAACGCCGCCGACGCCGCCGCCTACTCAGCCGCAATCGTGCAGGCCGACACTCTGAGCCGCGTGGCGGCGGTCAACCGCGCCATGTCGTGGACTTACGTGCAGATGGTGCGCATGGAGATGGACTACATTGTCGACAAGTGGCTATGGCTGACTCTCAAGCGCTGGAACGAGGACAACCGCGTGATGCGCAATTTCAACCGGACCGGCACCTGCAACATCGGCCTGCCGCACTATTCGACCGGCAAAGGCGGCGTCCACAAGCAGATCTTGCTGAACAAGCAGCATTATGTGACCAAGGAAGATATTGAGGCCGCCAGAAAGACGGCGGCGGGCAACGGCCGTAACTACAGCATCCTGGCGCCCAAGATCGACCAGTGCCGCGAACGCATCAGCGCCATGAACGACAAAGAAAAAGAAATGATAGTCAAACTGCCGCAACGGGTGCGCAAGACAGTCGAGGAGACCATGCGGGCCAACACCGCGGACACCTGGAACGACGGTTTCGCAGGCGGTGGCGGCCTCATGTATGCGCTTAAGCAGGAGGAACAGCCGCGGGATAAAAACTTCCGGGTGTTGGAGCTTAACGACGAAGAGGATTTTTTGCGGCACTCCGACTACATACCTGCGGAAGGTAAGAATGCCAAAGACGTTTTCAAAAACGGCACGGACGACTGGTTCGTAAAAGAGTATAAAGACAAAGGCCCGGGTGTGCAGCGGCAATACAAGTGTGGGCATCCGATCCTGGTGGCAGAGTGGGACTACAAGAGCACTAAATGGATACAGACCAAAAAGGGCTGCGTTAAGGTCGGGCAGATTAATGACAGCGAACCTCTCAAGGGGCCGGTCAAGGGTGACGACGGCGATATCTACGACGAAAAATACTACATCACGGAGAACGCCCAGCCGCAGGTGCTGCGCGAGGAGTTTTTCGTCAAGGGCGGCAGTCTGGTGGTGGGGCTGACGCGCCGCATGAACAATCCGTTCAAGTTCCTGTTCCCGGGTCAGAGCGAAGGCGTGATGAAACCCTTCACGCTGGACGGCGGCAACCGCTACATGTGGACGGTCTCGGCGGCGATCGCGGGCTACAACCCCAAACCGCGCGAAGACGCCAAGGGGCGTTACGAGGTCACCTACGAAGACAACAGCAAAGACAAGCTTTGGAATCTGAAGACCAGCGACTGGGACGCCTTGCTGTTGCCGCTGCACCGCGCTTGGGCACAGGGGAAGAAGGGGCGGAAACTGGAAGGCGAGACCGCCGGGCAGATTTTGGATGAGATGAAGGGTGGTCTCTGGCAGCCTTTGTACGGTGGTGGCGGCGCTTTGGGCGCGCAGGGTGCGCCCAAGCTGATGGGCGGCAGTGGCGAAGTCTCGTACGACGGCGCGGAGGCTTGGGTGGTACATTGATGCGATTCAACAAAGTTTAATCGCATCAATGAGTTAGGAGTTAGGAGTTGGGATGAGAGACCATCAACCATCAACTATCAACTATCAACCAGTATTAAGGAAGGTGAATCATGAGAAAAACAGTATATGTGAGTGCCGTGATGGCGGCGCTCTTGATGTGCGGCCTGCGTGTAGCAACGGCTGCTGAGGAGGAGGCTCGGTTACCGGTGGCGGTGCAAAGGATGATGAACGATTACAACAAAGGTCTGGAGCTGTTGGAGAAGGAGCTTTACAAAGACGCACTGGCGGCTTTCAACCGGGTGCTGGACGCGTCCGGGAGTGTTAAAGAGCAGGAGGCGCAGGTGCTGATGACGACCGCTGCCAACAACGCGGGCAACATTCTGCTTATGCAAGGCAAGCTTGAAGAGGCCGAGGCCAGTTACCGTCGGGCGCTCAAGGCCGATCCGCGGCACGCGATGGCGCTGAACAACCTCGGCGCCGCGCTGTTGAAGCAGGGCAAGCTGGGCGATGCCGTGGCCGCCTTTTCGGAGGCGGTCGAGGTTGATCCGCAGCACGGCATGGCGCTGAACAATCTGGCCTCGCTGCTGTTGCATGCCGGAGAACTGCAGCGCGCCGCCAAGGCTTTGGCGGCTTCGCTGAAGCTGAATCCCAAGAACGAGCAGACCTGGCAGATGATGGCGCAACTCTATCATATGTCCAACCAGCCGGAGAAACAGGCCGGCCTGTGGCAGGCGATGGTCAAGACCACCGACGGCTCGCCGGAGGAGCGTCTGCGCCTCGGCACATGGTATCTGCAAGCGCAGATTTTTCCGCAGGCCGAAAAAGTTTTCCGCGAGTTGCTGGCGGAGCGCCCCGGCTGGCCCGAGGCGCGGCTGCAGTTGGCGCGCGCGCGTTCCATGCAGGGGCATGACGATGAGGCGCTGAAAGAGCTGCGTGAGCTGCTGACGCTGCTGCCGCAGGAACCGGGTGTGCGGACCGATCTGGCGGTGCTGTTGCTGCGGTCGGGCAAAACCGCCGAAGCCGAAGAGCAGACGCGGCAGGCCATAAAAGCTTTTCCGAAAGACGCGAAGGCGTGGTTCGTGCAGGGGCGCGTGCAGGAAAAGCTGGGGCAGAATCAGGCTGCCGAAAAGAGTTATTTCGAAGCGATCAAGTTAGACCGTACGCTGGCCGGCGCATGGACTAATCTGGGTATACTGGCTGCGAAGCGCGACGACGAGAAGACCGCGCTGACCTGCTACACCTCCGCAGTGCAGGCCGATCCTTTCGACAGCGAGACCCAATACAACCTGGGTCGCGCGTTGGTGATCAGCAAGCGCGATCACGAGCGCGGCGTGCGTCTGCTTTTCAGTGCGGCCAAAGGCCGCGGCGAGGCCGCCGAGCGGGCCAAGAAGTTCATCGACGACCTTGAGAAGATAGCTAAGGGCGTTGATCCGGGATGGAAGGCGGCTGACAAGAGTCTGTAAGAAAGGCGGTGAACCATGAACCCCAATATCATAAAAGCGTTTAAGCGTTTGATTCGGCAATCAGGAATAAGTATTGTCGCGGCTCTGTTGGTGACGGCAGTGGCGGTGAGTGGTACGGCGCAGACCACTTCCAGCTCCTCCACGACCACCACGACCACGCAGAACAAAGGTGGCGGACAGACCACAACCACCACGAGCAGCAGCAGCGACCAGTCGTATGACGGCGGCACTGCCACGCGCAACTCGCAGGGTGGCACCTTCACCGCCAAGAACGAAAGTTCGAGCAGTTCGAGCACCTCCACCACCTACAGCAACGCCGGCGACAAGGAAATGGGTGGCGGCGAGCTTAAGGACGGACAGACCGTTTGGGAAGACGGGGCCAATGTCCAAAAAGGGTTTAAGGTCGGCAACGAGAACGCCAATGTCAGCGGCAATATCAAGGCCGGCGTGAACGGCAAGATGCAGATGGGCAGCAATGGCGTGGAGGCTGAGT
This sequence comes from uncultured Lentisphaeraceae bacterium, assembly GCA_964557205.1. Lineage (GTDB taxonomy): Bacteria > Verrucomicrobiota > Kiritimatiellia > RFP12 > UBA1067 > JAQVQN01. The sequence goes on along the minus strand of CAZKZI010000036.1, from coordinate 18,482 downwards.
TCGAGGCCGGGCTCGAGGCTGAACTCAAGGCGTTGGCGAATTTTCAGGCGGGCAACGAGAATTTCGGGGCCGGCGTGGATGCCGAGGCCAAGATGCAGGCTATCCTCAAGGCGCAGGTCAAGATCGGGGCGTACTTGGACGACAAGGGGCTAACGATCGGGTTTGACGCCAAGGCCGAGGCTATGGTCAGTGTCGAGGCCTCGCTGAACATGAGCCTTACGCTTTTCGGAGCCAAAGCCTCGGTAAAAGCCACGGTCAAGGGCCAGGCCGGCGCCTCGGCCAGAGCCACGGCCATGGTCACCATCGGCTTCGACGGCAAGGTCCACATCAAGGCGGGCATGGGCGCCACCGTCGGCTTGGGCGCGGGCATGTACTTTGAAGCCGAGGTCGACACTGAGCAGTTGATGAAAAATCTGGGGTTCACCAGTCTGGACGAGTTGATCGCCTGGAGCACCGATATGGCCAACAACCCCGACAAGCTGACCAGTTATATCGCGAAAGAGGCCGCGCCCAAGCTGGCCAAAGGCATAGTCAAAAGCGTTGCGAACGGCGTGGCCAACAAAGTCAAAGACGGCTTGAAGAGTCTGTTCGGAGGCGGTGGCGGCAAGGGAGGCGAGGAAGATGACGAAGAGGAGGAGGGCGACGCGGCCATGAAGGGGATCGGCGGCGGAGGGAAGATGCCGGGCGCGGGCGCTGGAACCGACAAAGAGTATGATCGAGAAAAAAAGTACAACACCTGGAGCAAGTAAAACAGGATTTTACTTGTCGAAGCTGGCGGTTCGTGAGTATTATTTTACGTATGGCGGCAAGGAGTCCGAGATGTTGAATGTGCGGATAACAGGGCACGGTGACGCGGACGGACGAGCCAGAGAAGGCGCGGTGCTGATGGAGACGGTGATAGTGATACCGTTGTTCATGGTCATGCTCGGCGGGATCTTCTGGATCGGCGAGTTGACCATGGCGCGACAGAAGCTGCTGCTGGCCGACCGCTATCTGGCGTGGAACAAGGGTATGCGGCATGACGATCGCGGCCAGACGGATGCCGGCACACTGGGACGGCTGTTTTTCGCCGACAAGAGCGGCGCCGTGACGCCGGGGCACACGCCGAATGTTTTGTTTGCTGACATCACCAAGCAGTACGACTGGAGCCATGCCGCGGCGGGTCAGGCCAGCGCCAAGGTCAAGATGCCGGATTGGGTGTATGCCATGATCAACTCCGCCAGAGTCGTGTACAACCGCGGCGGAGCCGTGAACAAAGCCGCCGAGGTGCGCGGGCGCGAAAGGGAAGGGCAGAGGCATCAGGTGGTCATGCGTACAAAAGCTGAGGCTGACAAGGGCTATATCAGGAACCGCTACGGCGTTGACGCGTCGGCTGCGGTGGTCAAGCAGTGGAAAGAGATAACCGATGAGAAGTGGCCTTATGATTAGGGTATGCATGTTGCTTTGTGCCGCAGTTGGTTTTTGTCTGAGCGGCAAAGCGGAGGCAACGCAGCCGGTTTGGCGCGTGGTCGCGTTGCGGTCTGCGGCATCGGTCGCGGCCGAGGTGCCGTTGCCGCCTTTGGCTGAGGTGGTGTCCACGGACGCCAGCGGTCAGACCTGGCAGCAGAGCGGCGAGATTGGCGGTTCGCTGGAGGCGGTTTTGCAGGAGTTCGCCGTGTCGCTGCGGGTGGCCGGCTGGGGTTTGGACAAGACAATCATGATGGGTAGACTTTCCGCGCGTTCGGGTCTTACGGTCTGGAACCGGCGGCGGCAGCGGGTGCTGTTGATGTTGTGGGAAAAAGAGGCTGGTAAATGCGGCTTCGCGTTAGGCAGGGAATAGTTTCAGGCGGGTCAGTGGCCTGCCGGTGAGGTGAAAGGAAAAAAGGATGAAGAATTTCATTCCTCTGGTGTTGGCGGTGCTTTTGGGGTTGGCGGCGGTGTTGGCGGTTGGCAGGCTGTTGCAGTCGCGCAAGCAGGCGGTTGAGCGCACCACGTCGGTGTTGGCGGTGGCTCGCGACGTGACGGTCGGCGAGGTGCTCACCTCTGATTCGGTCATGGAGAAGCGGGTGCCGGTCTCCGCGCGGCCGGCGCAGGCGATCTTCTGGTCGCGTTCGGAGATAGTTGTGGGACAGAAGGCGTTGCGCTCAATAGCGCAGGGCGACTACCTGCTGCTTTCTGACGTGGGTCTTTCGCGCAGCATGGCCGATATCGTAGGCGAGGGAGAATGGGCGGTCTCGCTTACCGTGCCTGCCGGCGGCATCGCGCGCATCGTGCAGCCGGGAGATGAGGTCGCGGTAATCGGCACTTTCAAGATCAAGAGCCAGGTGCAGACCGCGGATTTGGCGGCGGCGCCGGAAGAGATCGCGCGTGAAGCCACGTTGGTGCTCTTCCCGCGGGTCAGGGTTTTGGATGTGGGCACACTTTCCAGCGGCGGCGAGGCCACGGCTGGCGAGCTGGTGCTGGCTCTGCCGCCGCAGCAGGCGCAGGTGCTGGTGGCGGCGCAGGCCAAGGCGCGCCTGACGCTCGCCTTGCGCCGTCCGGGCGACGAAGCCTCGATCAACCGGCTGGATACCGGGATGGTGGATGAGACAACCTTCGACAAACTCTTGCAGGGTTTAAAAGCTGTGGTGATGCCACCGGTGCCCGGCGTTGTGACTGCCGTCCCGGCAACGAAATGAACAAATTCTCACACAAAGGCATACATTAGCGTCCCATAGGACGCTGGGATATTAGCATTTAAGGCTGTAGGCTATTAGGTTAAATGCAACTGGCGCATATGTTTCAATAAGCAAACGGAGGTCAAGATGAAAGCTAAGATGATGACGATGAAATGGGCGGGACGGGTTTCCGCCTTGATGATGGCCGCAGTCATGCTGCTGGTGGCTGGGCGTCTGACGGTTTGGGCGGCAGACACGGAACAGGTAACGGTCAGTATCGGCAAGATGGAGTTGATCAACATACCGTTTCCCGTTCTGGGATTCCGTATAGCCGATCAGTCTATTGCCCGGGTCGAGACTGTCGGGGCGCAACAGTTGCGCGTGGTGGGCGTTAAGGTCGGCACCACTGATCTGCAGGTTACCGGCGACGGGAACGTCTCGGCTCTGTTCACGGTCACGGTGGCCGAAAACATCAACGCGGTGTTGGCGGCGGTCAAGCGTGATCTTGACGCTGTGCCGGAGGTGGATATATCGATCAACCTCGGACGGGTGGTGTTGAAAGGCGAGGTCAGCAGTATCAACAACTGGAAATATCTGCAGCGGGTGGTCGAGCTTTACAAGGGTTCGATCGCCAACCTGACCACTTTCCGGCCGGCGCCGGAAGTGATGCTGGCTCTGAAATCCGCTTTTGAAAAAGCCGGGCTCACGGTGCAGGAGCAGGATAGCGGAAAGCCGGCACCGGGCACGATCTCCCTTAAGTTCAGCGGCAACAACATCTTCGTTAACGGCGCGCTCTATAGTCAAAAGGACAAAGATCGCATCATCCAGATTATCGGAGCGCAGGATTGGCTGACACTGCCGAAGGCGCAGGACGGCGCACCCGAGGCGACGGCGGCGGCGGACGATCCGCGCGTCAAAGCGGTTCTGAATCTGGAGGTGGTTCCTACCATGCTCGAGATGGATGCTTGTTTCGTGGGTGTCACGGATGTTGAAGAACGCCAGATCGGCGTCAATCTGGCTAAGGCCGGTCTGATTGTTCTGGACACGACTTCAGCCGGCTTCCAGGGCAATCTCGGCAACCGCTCGTCAGGCATGGGCGGCACCTACTCGATCAACAGCGGCCTGCAGGGGGCTTTGAAGTTTTTCGCTGGCAGCGGGCCTGGTCGTTTCCAGACTGCCGGACACATGACCTTCAAAAACGACGCCCCCGACTGGCGCACTTACCACAGCGGCGGCACGCTGAAAGTACGGGTGGCCACCCGCGACGCTACCTCGTTGGAAGATATCAATTACGGCCTGATCATGCGTATCAAAGGCGGTTTGCTGGATGCAAAGACCGCTGCGGTAGACGTAGATCTCGAGCTGAGCTATCCGGTGCCGGTGGGTAACGATTATGACCTGAAGCGCAACCACATCGAGACTACGATCAATTGTCCGTTGGGCCAGACAATGGTGATGGGCGGCATGAAGAGCCTGATCGAGCAATCCAGCAGCGAAGGCGTGCCTTTCCTGCGTAGTGTGCCAGCGCTCTCCTGGTTCTTCTCCGAGAAAAACCGCATGAAGGAGGACAGCAAGGTGCTGATCCTGTTGAGCCCGCGGATCGCCGGCACGACTACCGTGACAGCGCCGGTCAGCGAACAGACCATGCCGACGTTGCGCGAGTCCGAAAGGCCGGTCGAAGAGCGCGAGCGCGAAAAACACAAGCGCCGCTTCTTTTTCTTCTGAGGCAACCTTATGGCGAAGTTTGTGATAAAGAACGCGGACGGGCAGGGCGAGGATCGGGCGGTTGTGCTGGACGCCGCGGCCGAGACGCTGATCGGAAGGTCGGCGGACAACCATATTGTTCTGAGCGGCAATACGGTGTCCCGCCTGCATCTGTCGGTCGCGTGTCGTGAGGGTGTTTATTGGGTGAACGATAAGGGCAGTACATACGGCACGCGGCTGAACAGCGAGCGGCTGACCGGATCGGCGGCGCTCAAGAACGGCGACCGTCTGCAGGTCGGCGAGTATGTCTTGGAGTTCGCCGATGCCCCTCCGGCCAAAACGGGAGCCCCCCCATCTTCTGGCCAAACGGAGGCCGATGGCGTCATAGCCAAGGATCCTGTCCTGGCCGCTATGGCTACGCTCTATACCGACGAGATGATGGCGATGAAGAAGCGCATCCACGAGCAGGTGCTGTTCAAGCTTAACCTGCCGGAGATCGCGACCAAGCAGATTGAGGATGAGGAGATGCGCTCCAAGCTTGAGATGGCGCTGGACCAGGTTTTGCGCGAAGTGCGGCACGAGCTGCCGCGCGAGCTGGCCGGAGACCTTTTCCGTCAAGCGCTGCTGGATGAGCTGGTCGGATACGGCCCGATCACACCGATGCTGCGTGACGAGACTGTGGACGAGGTGATGGTCAACGGCCCCTCGCGCATCTTTGTGGAACGCAAAGGGCGTTTGTATGAGACCGGCGCGCGGTTTTTTGACGACCGTCATCTGATAACCATCATCCAGCGTGTTGTCGAGCCGCTGGGTCGGCATGTGGACGAGGCAAGCCCAATGGTCGACGCGCGTCTGCCGGACGGCTCGCGCGTAAACGCCATTATACCGCCGCTGGCGCTGGACGGCTCATCGGTCACGGTACGGAAATTCGCCAAGAATAAACTGACTACCGATGATTTGATCGCCTTCGGCAGCATGACGGCGGACATCGCGCTGTTCCTTGAGGAGGCGGTGCGCGCGCGTCAGAACATCGTGGTCTCGGGCGGCACGGGATCCGGCAAGACCACTTTGTTGAATGTGCTTTCGCAGTTCATCCCGCACGGCGAGCGCCTGGTGACCATCGAGGATTCGGCGGAGCTGAAGCTCAGCCACCGCAACATCGTGAGGCTGGAGGCACGTCCGGCCAACATCGAAGGGCGCGGCAGAGTGGCCATCCGCGATCTGGTGATCAACGCCCTGCGCATGCGGCCCGACCGCATAGTGGTGGGCGAGTGCCGTGGACCGGAGGCGCTGGACATGCTCCAGGCCATGAATACCGGCCACGACGGATCTTTGACGACCGCGCACGCCAACACGCCGCGCGACTGTCTGTCGCGATTGGAGAATATGGTTATGATGGCGGGTTTCGATCTGCCTTCCTCGGCGATCCGCGAACAGATAGCCTCAGCCGTGAACCTGATCGTGCAGCAAAACCGCCTGCCCGATGGCAGCCGCAAAATCATGCAGATTTCCGAGGTGACCGGACGTGAGGGGGCTACCATACTTTTGCAGGACATTTTCATTTTTGAGCAGCAGGGGTTCACCCCCGAGGGCAAAGTGATAGGTCAGATAGTTGCCACCGGCAACATTCCACAGTTTGTCGAGCATCTCAAGGCCAAGGGTGATTTGAGGCTGAAGATGGAAGTGTTTGTGCCCAAGGCTTGAGACGGGGAGGATTATAACGATTTGGGTTGCGGGCTGCGCCCGCGTTAGGAGAGCGTATGGCGGACTTTTTGGTATTGGTGCTGGTTTTTGCCGCTGTCACATGGTGTGTGTGGGTGGTAACGCCGTTGCTGGCGCAGATCGGCCTGGAGCGTTCGGCCGGCCGGTATGTCAAGAGTGACGGTCAGCAGCAGTTGGCGCCGCTCTACCGCTTCACGACCCCGGAACGCCTTGCGCAGGCGCGCTGGTCCGGTGCATTGCTGGGGGTCGGGCTGATGGACGCGATTCTGATCGCGGCGGATGTGATGGATCTTTACATCTTAATCGGCTGCGGTCTGCTGGCGGCGGGCTTCTGCTACCAGATACCCAAGAAATGGGTGAACTCACGCATCCGCAAACGGCAGCAACTCTTCGAATCGCGCCTGACCGATCTGACCTTGGGCATCGCGAACGGTTTACGCGCGGGGGCGGCGCTGCCGCAGAGTCTTGAGCTGGTGTCGCGTGACATGGGCGGCCCGATGACTGAAGAGCTGGCGCTGGTGCTGCACGAGTACCGGCTGGGCATGGATCTGCCTGAAAGCCTAAGCCGACTTTGCGAGCGGATGCCGGGAGAAGACCTGAGCCTGCTGGTGACGGCCATCCGGCTGACCATGCAGTCCGGCGGTAGCCTGGCCGAGGTGCTGGACCGCATCACGGACACAGTCCGGCAGCGCGTGGAATTTCACGACCGACTGATGACCATGACGGCGCAAGGCCGCTTCGAAGCGATAGCGATGGCCTCCGCGCCTTTATTGGCTTTCCTGGTCCTGTTTTTGCTGGATCGCGATCTGATGCTGCCGATGGTGCATACCAAGATTGGCTGGATCGCGATCGGCGCGGTGGTGATGCTTGAGACGGTTGGTTTTCTGATCATCAACAAGATCGTGTCGATCGATGTTTGAGAATAACGACTTGCAGCGGTTGACTGAAAGGCGACTATGGAAGTAGTGATCATACAGATGCTGGTTTTTCTTGCAGTGCTTTTCCTGGTGGTCGGCGTTCATGCTGTTATCCGTAAGGAGAACACAACCTTGTCAGGACCGAAACCGATGATGTTCCGGGTCTTTTACAACGAGATCGGGGTCATCGGCAACATGACCGGGCCTTGGGCGGACAACGCCTTCCCGATACAGGTCAAACGTATACGCAGTAACCTTACCGCAGCGGCGCTGCCGCTGGAACTATCCGAGATACGCGGGTTACAGGGATTTACGGGCGGGCTGCTGGGCCTGGTCGCCTGCCTGATGACCTTTATCATGACGATGAACTGGGCTTATGCCTTGCTGGCCGGTCTTTTCTTCACCCTGTTGGGCTGGTATTATCCGGTATCGTGGGTTGAGCGACTGGCTGTCGAGCGCAAAGACAAGATGTCCAAGGGACTGCCGTATGCGATTGACCTGATAACGGTGGCGATGGAGGCCGGACAAGACTTCGGCGCCGCTGTCCGCAATCTGGTGAACGAGGGTCCGCACGGGCCGTTGCGCGACGAGTTTGGCGTGACCTTGCGTCAGACCGAGCTGGGCAAGTCGCGGGTCGAGTCTTTGAAAGCGATGGCCGAACGCATCCAGCTTGACGAGTTCCGCTCGCTGGTGACTTCGGTCATTCAGAGCAGCGAGATGGGCGCCAGCATCGCGGCGACTTTGAAGATACAAGCCCAAGAGATCCGGCGCAGGCGTTATCAGCGTGCCGAACGCCAGGCCGCGCGCGCGCCTTCGTTGATGATGATCCCGACTGCGCTGTTCATCCTGCCTGCGGTTTTCATTGTCATTTTTGTGCCGATTATGATCCGGGCAATGGAGTCCGGCATGGGTCAGTATTTCAATAATTGAGGAGGGGCGCGTCATGTTCAGGTTGACTGTTGAAAAGGGCGAGGCAGCGGGCAAGGTATATGAGTTGAAGCCTGGCGAGAACACGCTGGGGCGTTCGCGGTCTGCCACGGTTCACATCGCGTCTCTGGATGTGTCGGGCGTGCACGCACGTATCCGTGTCGCGGGCGGCACGGCTTTCTTGGAGAACCTCAGCCAGTTCGGGACGCGTGTCAACGGTGCGCCGGCCAGCGGCGAGGTGGCGCTCTCGGACGGCCAGCAGTTAGAGTTGGGCAAGAACACGGTCTTGCGTTTCAATCAGGATGTCGCTGCCGCGCAGGAGGCGGCGACCGGGCCGGGGCTTGATCCCGAGGTGGCGGAGGCCGGCGAGTGCACGCAGGCTGCCACCCGCGCGGGAACCATGGACGATCTGGAAATGACAGCGGCTTTCGTGCCGCCTGAGCCTGGCATGGAAGAGGAGGAGGGCGCGACGCACGCGATGCAGACGCGCGGCGCGACCCCGGAAGAGATCGAGCTGTTGCGCGTCGGCGAACAGAAACGCGCGCGGCGGAAAATTATGATCATGGTCGCGGTTGCGTTGCCCCTGCTGGTCCTGATTATGATCTTCCGTCCTCGGTCTTTGTCGCCCGAGACCGAGATCGAGTGGACGCGCGACAAAAACGGCGAGTATCTCGATGATTATATATCTGCCTTGAGCGGCGGCTTCAAAGAGGGCGGATACGATGTGATGTATCCCGGTAACAAGAGCTTCAAGAAGAGTGTTATCGGCGGAGGGTTTGTGCTGGAAGGCCGCATGGGTCGCAAGCTGGACATACCGATGCGGGTGGTTTTGCAGGAGGAGTACGATGCGCGTCTGGCCGGCATGAGCCGCGCCGAGACGGTGGATGACTGGATCGCGCAGGTTTCGGCCAGCGGCGGGCGTTGGAACTTTGAACAGCCTTCACCTGTTGTCGCTTTTTTCGGTAAACGCAACGGTGTGCCATACACGCGCGTAACCTATATGCGGGATGGCGGCGGATCTTGGTTCGGTATGGCCAGCGTGGTCAGGCACGGCTGCCGCCGGATCACGGTCTGCGCGGAAGTGCCGGTGACGGAGCGTGTGAGGACTGAGAGCATGTTGACGACCAAGATGCTTCGCGTTTCGGAAGAGTTCGAGTATTCGTATTGGGAGCACAATCCTATGGTGCCGGCTTTTTCCGAGAACGAAGTGTTGGCTCAGATCGGCAAAGAGCTGGAGCGCATCGCTCCGGCCACCTGGGTGGCGCTGGAGAATCAGCTTACCGGAGTGCTAACCAAGGCATCGCTGGCGGGTAACGCGGAGTGCGTAAACGAGGCGCAGCGCCTGCTGACGAAACTCCGTGAGCGCCAGACGCTCTGGTTCAACAGCCAGCAGTTGGCTTTCGACGCGGCCTTGATGCAGGGCAGAAACACCCGGGCGGTCAAGATCGCGGAGTTCACCAAGGCGGTTTTTTCCAATATGGAAGATCAGCGTTATTTCACTGTCAGAAAATGGAAGGTGTATTGATTCCATGTTGATTCGACTTGAGCATAACGGGCGCATTATCCACGAAATCAGCTCTGGTGCGATCTCCGGCGAGATCATTATTGGGCGGAGTCACTCCTGTATGTGGCCTGTGCCTAAAGAGGACACGGTCTCCAGCTCTCGCCACGCGGCACTGTTTGTTAAAGGCGGTGCGGTTTGGCTCAAAGATCTGGAAAGCACCAACGGCACATTCCATAACGGGAAGAAGATTGAAAAAAAGAAACTGGCGGTCAACGACAAGATCGGCCTGGGCAACTGCGTTTTGTGCGTCGAGACCGAGCGCGGCAGCGAGGATAAGGCCTTCTCGGAGCTGGCGGTGCGTTCCGGCAAGGCGCGCGGACAACGCAAGCAACTTAAGCCGCCGGTTTTTGTGATCGGCTCTGACCCTTCTGCAGATCTAGTCTTTCTGGACATGCTGGTGTCGCGGCGTCACGCGGAGATATTGGTCAAGGAGGAAGGCAGTTGCTGGATTCGGGATCTGGGGAGCACGAACGGCACATCGGTGAACGGCATGCCGTTGCGCAATGACAAGGAGCGCCTGCTGAAGGACGGCGACCGCATCAGTTTCTCGCATATGGAGGTTGATTTTCTCGACGGTTCTGTCAAGCGGTCCAATAAGCAGACCTGGCTGCGGGTGGGCATATTGGTGGCGACACTGCTTGCCGGCATCGGTATGTACCGCGTTTATCAGGGCATCCGGCCCTCGGCGCGGTCTTATATCCGCACCGCCCGCAAGCTGGCGGCGCAAGAGAAATTCACGGCGGCCGCAGAGACGGTCGATAAAGCCGCCAACGCGCGCCGGGCTTCATATAACCAAGTCACGATCGAAGAGTTGCGCCGGTTGCTGGGAGTGTGGGAGAGCACATTGGCGCTGTGGCGGAGTGCCAAGGAGTCGTTGGAGCAGGGGCGCTGGACCCAGGTCTCCCGTGATCTCGGCATGTTACAGGCCACCAAAAAGGACGCTTGGGAGTGGAACGAGGCGGCGGCGGACGAGAACGCAAACGCCTTACGGGCCAAGGCCATGCTAGACGCGCTGCTGCGGGCTGAGGCGTCGATCAATCGCGAGGACATCCGCTTTGACGTGTTAGCCGAGGATCACGCCGCGGTGGTCAAGGCTTTGGCCGGGCTAGGCGCGGAGGCGCCGTCTTACCTGGCCTTGCTGAAGGAGGAGCTGGAAAAGATTAGGGCGCGGCAGTCGGTGCTGCTGGCCGAGAGCCACAAGATGGAAGAGGCTTTGGACTCGCTCACTCAGGAGATGCCGCCTTATCATGATATCGCAAAGGTGGTGGGAGAGGCTTGCGACAGCAAGGAGGATGCCTTGCGGCGCCGGGCGCGGGTGGTTAGGGCACCTTTGCGGGCGCTGGCACAGAGCTTCAACCTGCTGGCGGCGGCGGCTCAGAATGTCAGGGAGCTAAAAATACCGAAAGCCCTGTCCGAGGACATATCGCTGCCTTCAGTGGATGCCTGTACCATAGATCCGCGTCTGTCTCAGGCGCGCAAGACGCTCGAAAAGGCCGAAAAAAACCTCAAGGTCAAGGCCGGCCAGCTCAATATGCTTTTCGGAGAGGTTACCAAACGCATCGGGCTGGAAGGCGACAGCCCTGAGATTCTGGCCGTGTTTCAGGATCAGGCCGTTATGGACAAGGTTTTCGCTTGCGATACGCTGGACAGCCCGATGCCGCGGCGCAGCCGTAAGGAGCCTTCCGGTGAATACGACCGCGTGTTAGGAGTGGAAGAGTTTTACGAATATCTGGCGGCGTTGCCCGAGCCGGTCAACCCCGCGATTGTGTCTGACTTGCCTTTCGTCGCGATGTTGACGCAGGCGCGTGAATTGTTGCAGAAGATCGATGCGCTGGAAGCCTTTATCAGTCAACCGGAGAATCAGTGGATGAATGCAGGCAAGTTGTCGCGTCAGATGACACGCCTGTCCACGATCTTGGCAGGCCGCGAGGCCCTCTTGAAGAAATACGCTGCGCTGTCCGAGACCTCTTCCGGACGTGGCGCGCTGATAGCAGGCGGTATCGCCTTCCGGCTTGCTCCGAAGGCGGGAGCGGTGAAGGTAAAAGGGCAGCCGCTGGAAGCTTGGTTGGAAGCGGAATTGAAGAGCCAGCGCGCCGCCCTGCAGCAGCTTAACGGCGAGTATAGTCTGGCCGCGCCGCCCCGGCAGATCGAGATCCGCACCGAGGTCTTGAACAAAGGTCTGCCCGGCGATCCCATGGTGCGCGCGATGTGGGCACGCCGCGACGCCGCCGTTGCCGCCACTGGCAGCGCGCGGTAAGGCCTTGTTTCGCGCCTTCATCAATTGAGGCTCAATACTGAACCCTAAACCCTGGCTCCTGAATCCTCGGTGCGATGCAACAAAGTTGAATCGCATCCGCATCGCGCCCTGCGCTGAGTCGGGACTATACAGCCAAGGTCGCTTTTGTTAGAGTAACTCTCCGCTTGCACAAACCGCAGGGTTTGCAAGTGCCTCCAAGTGCAAAACCTATGCGTTTCTTCTGGCCAGTTTATTTTTGCGTAGCCGTGGCAGGCACTGTCGGCGTGTATGTGACCGCGCCTTTGGCGCGTTCTTACGTACCTGATTTTATCAAGATCGCTGTGGTGCCTGAATCTCCGGACTCCAATACAGCCGTCCCTCCGGTCGTGGTGATGAAGATAGTGCCGTCCACCGCCAAGACGGTTAGACCGCGCCGGGTGACGCCCGACATAGCATCGGTAGCTCCGGCTGCGCGCAAGGTAGAAACGGTTACAGAACAGACATCCGGCGCGGGTTTGCCGAGAATTGAGACGGTAGACGAGCTGCCCCCGGCTCTCAACGGCATATATTTTGTTCGGCGCGGTGATACTCCAGGTTGGGGCATGGCGCATCAGCGGGCTTCTGTTTACAAGCTCGACGGCTCCTATTCCGGAAATATCGTGGCTGGTACGCTGGTGGAGTACTGTGATCTGAAGAAGTCGTCCAAGGGCACAATGGTGGAGTGCGTCGTGATCATGGACAGACGCAGGTCAGAACAGGTGCTGGTCAGTTCCACAGAACTGCGGCTGTTCACGGGATCATATGAAAAGCTTTCGGGGCGGCAGATAGCTGATTTGAAAAAATATTACGTTTTAAACGGAAAAATCGCTGAGCGGAAGAGCGAACTGCTTAAAATCGCGGCCGCGAAAAATCCCTATTTTTCGCAATATGAAGCGGCGCACAAAAAACTTATGAGTCATATTGACCGCGTCAAGGAACTGATCGATCAGAGGGACAAGGCGACAGGTCTGATCAAGATGCGTCTGGAGGATCAGCTTCGCACCATGAAATACGAGGATGGCCGTGTACGCGCCGAATATGACGCCATACACAAGAAATTCCGCGAATGGAAAGAACAGAACGCGGATGCTGTTGCCAAGCCTGAAAAAGACCCGGAGATCATCAAGTTCAGCGGTGAGATGGCGGAATTGCGTAAGCGCGTTCCTGGATTGGCGATTTGATTATTGGTGCTATCCCCCTCACCCCTTTGGGAGAGGGTCGGAATAAGGGTTGTCGGTGTAAGCCCACGAATGAAACGGAGTGTTACCACGAACAAGCCGCGTAAAGTGTCGGCAACGGAAACCATCCTCGAGAGCATTTCGGATGGCGTGTTTACTGTTGATCTGAAATGGCGTGTCACTTCTTTCAACCGTGCGGCGGAAAAGATCACCGGGGTTTCACGCAAGGAGGCTATAGGCAAACTGTGTGCCGAGGTATTCCGTTCTAGCCTGTGCGGTGCGGAATGCGCTATGCAGCGGACGCTGCATAGCGGCCGGCCGGTGATCGGTCAATCGGCCTATATCATCAGTGCCGACGGCGACCGGATACCGGTCAGCATCTCAACGGCGGTGCTCAAGGATGAGCGCGGCCAAGTTATCGGCGGTGCAGAGGTTTTTCGCGATCTCTCGGAAATCGACGCGCTGCGGCATGAACTCGCAGGCCGTTTCCACGCGGGTGAACTTGTCAGCCGCAGCCCTTTGATGCAGCGGATTTTTGAGGTGTTGCCTGCGATTGCGGCCAGCCCCAGCACAGTTCTGGTGCAAGGTGAGACGGGTACCGGCAAAGAACTTATCGCGCGGACGCTTCATACTCTCAGCCCGCGCAAAGACGCCCCCTTCATCGCGCTCAACTGCGGCGCTCTGCCGGACACCCTGCTGGAGTCTGAACTTTTCGGCTACAAGGCCGGGGCTTTTACCGGAGCTGTGCGTGACAAACCCGGCCGCTTCGCGCTGGCTAAGGGCGGCACTTTGTTTCTGGACGAGATCGGCGAGATCAGTCCGGCTCTGCAGGTGCGTCTGTTGCGGGTTTTGCAGGAAAGGGTATTCGAACCGTTGGGCTCCACGCGTTCGGAAAAGGCTGATGTGCGCGTGATCGTGGCGACCAACCGTGATCTGCTGGCGCTCTGCCGCGAGGGGATTTTTCGCGAAGACCTTTATTATCGTGTCAATGTGGTACGCGTGGAGCTGCCGCCGCTGCGTCGGCGCAAAGAGGATATTCCCTTGTTGGCGGAAGAATTTATCCAACGTTTCAACCGCGTACAGAATAAGCGCGTGTCAGGGGTTTCGGCTGAAGCGCTGTCGCTGCTGATGGCGCATGAATGGCCCGGCAACGTGCGCGAGCTCGAGAATGTGATCGAGCGCGCGTTCATACTATGTGGCGCGGAAAGCATCAAGCTGCAGCATCTGCCTGAAAACCTGACGAGCACAGAGATGGCAAGCCCGTTACCGGCCGGTGGCGGGATTAAGGACGCGCGCGCCGCTGCGGACGCGCAGGCCATCCGCCTGGCTTTGGAAAGGAACAACGGTAACCGTCAGGCCGCTGCCCGGGAATTGGGCATGCACAAGACAACGCTCTTTCGTAAGATCAAGACCCTGCAAATCGACTTGCCGGAACGAGACGGGCGACATCGAACCACCTCGCAATGATAGGGAAGAGGGAAACAGGGGAAGAGTTAGGAGTTAGTGTCACTTGCCCTTTTTCAGCTCATCGGCCAGCCACTCGTCGGCAGTGAGTTTTTTGTCGCCGCCGCCACGGGGGTTTCGCGGCCTTGCCTGTGCGTTTTTCGAGCTGGTTAACTTCGGCTTGGCGCTTGCGCTTGCGATGCCGGATTAATCCGCTTGGTTGTTGCCGAAGCAAGATGCTAAAATGTGCGACAAAAGGAAACGTACAATGTCCAAAGAGTTCAATGTGGTGATCGAGCAGGATGAAGACGGGTTTTTCGTCGCGTCCGTGCCCGCATTGCGCGGCTGCCACACGCAGGCCAAGTCTCTTGATGTGCTGATGAAGCGCATCAAGGAAGTCATATCCCTGTGTCTGGAAGTGGAAGACGCTCCGGTCTCCAACCGGTTCATCGGCGTCCAGCGCGTAGCGGTCATGGTATGAGCACCTTCCCCGCATTCAGCGGTGCCCAACTAATCAAGACCCTCCGGCACTTGGGCTTCGAGATCATACGCGTCAAGGGGAGTCACCATTTCCTTCGCCATCCGGACGGTCGCCGCACAGTCGTACCTGTCCATCGCGGCGAGATGATCGGGCGCCGTCTAAGTATTCGACATTCTCTACCCCCAGTGTTACATTACTCAGCTAAAGGATTGTGTGTTTAACGTTGGCAAAGACAGCTTTAGTCTGATGCCCGCCACGCAAAGGAGACATCAATGGCCATGACGACCCGGAGCACGTGTAGACTAATTTTTTTATTTTCAGCACTGGTCGCGAGCCTTGCTTTAACCGGCGAGGCCGCGTCCAAAAAGCGACAAAAAGGTGTAACGAAGGCGGCGGCGGCAAAGCGCAGCGCCGCAATCGTCTTTCCGGCAAAAGGAACCTTTGACCCGGATCGGGGAACCGTCGAAATGGTGTTCTCTCCGTCCTATTCCGCCGCCGACAATATGGGAACCGGTTCCGGCATGACGACATTCTCCGTGTTATCCGTTACAGGGCCAAAAGCATCAGGCCGGGGGGAAGACGGTTTGAGCTGGAGGGTGTCGATCGGTCAGTGGCAGACAGGCAATTACCTCTCAATATCATCTTCGAGGTTCGAACGGCCGATCGCGTACCAGCCAGCCATTAATTATTTCAGCAGTGGCTTTAAGACCGCCACCGGTGCGCCTTTTAAAGCGGGCGATTGGTATAGCTTTGCAGCCAGTTGGCTGTGTACTGGAACCAATTACTTGTTGTCCCTGTACTTTGACGGGAAGTGCATGCAGAAGAGCACGATGCCGATGAGTTCCATCTTTGGAACGGCGGTCATCGACCCGAAAGACCTGCTGATTATCGGTAGCCCCCGGGTGATGCGAGGCAGTCTGGAAAGCTTTCGGATATCCAAGAAGGTGCGCACTCCCGAAGAGATCGCAGCGGCGGATAAGGCCGGTCTGACCAAGGATGCCGACACCCTGCTGTTCATTGATGCCACCACTGTCGCGAAAATGAAAACCAAATCCGCCGAAGATCTGATCAATACGGAAAAAAAACTAATTCGCGTGCCGCCTGAAGGGATGCTGTTCGGCAAAGTCGAGTACATTCAGGGACGCAAGGGCAAGGCGATAGATTTCCCGCGGTAGCGCATCACATGCCTAAGGCCGGGGTCCAGTTCAGATGTTTGTGCAGAAACTCAAACGTCCCCTTGCCGTTGATGGTGTGCGGGCCGTTGAAGTATTCGATCGCATCCTTGTCCTTCAGCCCAAGCCTGTCGTAAAGGCGATGAACCTTTGCATATTCCCACGCGATCCACTCATCTATGCCGCACCCGTCGTCATGGCCGCGCTCAACCATGAACGGCCTCGGCGCAATCAAGGCGGCCATTTCCGCGTAATTGAACATGCGGCCAAGGTTCCACTCAGCGATCTCCCACTCCCTGGTGAACATATAGCTGCCGGGAAAATCCACGCTGATGACCTTGCGGACCCAGTCATTGAAGTCACCGGAACAAATGCTCATACAATAGCCGTCAAGCGCGGCTGGTGTGCGCATGGCGGCCTTGCCGCCGTAAGAGAGACCGTAAAAAGCAATCCTGCGTTTGTCCACAAAGGGCTGTGAACCCAGCCATTCCAGAATAATCTCGTGCTGAGCGTTGATGACGGAGAAAAGCGTTTTACCCAGCGGATTCAATTTGCGCTGCAACCCGCGAAAGTTGTCAAAACCACGATATGGATTGTGGGGCATGAAGACGACAAATCCCCGACGGGCGAGTTCCGACGCAAAACCTTTGTAAGATTTATACGCCCTGCTGTTCTTGTCTTCATTCATGCAGTTTTCGGGTAATCCCTCAAGCCCGTGCTGACAAACGACAACGGGACGCCTCTCGCCATTCTTTATGTTCTTCGGCACAATCAGGCAGCCCCATGCTAAAACATCGGGCCACAGGTCAAGCGTCACGTCATAGACCGAGAATGCCTCAGTCTCCGAGATCAGACAACTTTGCGCATTCACTGGCAAAGACGGCCCGTTAAAACGGCCGATGACCTCGTTGATGAATTCCTCGCGAAACCCTTTTGTCGTTGCAGCGAATTTTTTCACAGAGTCTGTCGGCACTTTCTGCCAGAAACGCTCATTGCGCTCACGCTCACACACATGCAGCAATCCCTGCGTGAAGTCCTGCAGCTCCTTAACCTGCCGCCATTGTCTTTGTGAGACATCTGGCAGCGGCGTGCGGGTTCGATGGGGAGCATCCGGCGTTTTATTGTCAGCCGTAGAAACATTCAAGCCTGCGAGCAACGCCTGCACAGCCTCGCCGGAAAATACCGGCATTGCGGCATTCTGAGCACCCGCAACAAGACGCCGGGTCTCTGCGAATTTGTTGTCGGTGAGTATTCCGGCGCGCCGCAGTTCGACCGAAACTTCCCGCAGATCGGGCTGTGACAGTTTACCGGGCGCCGCGACTTTGCGTACGCCAGGTTGTGCGGTATTTTTTTCGGATAGCTGCGGATACCGGCTATATTCCACCACAAGCATTCGCGGCGCAATCAGCGTAGCGATCTCCGCATCGCCAAACTCGCGCAGCAACCCGAAAACGTTCCGGTAGATCGGCTCCTCCCAGACGCAGTTACGGTTGCGCATATAGCCGCTGACCAGCACCGCCAAGATGCGCGTGTCAAGCGCGGCGGCATTCATCGCAAGCAAGCCGCCTTCGCCGTAACCGGCAATTGCAATGGGCACGCTTTCAGCTTGATTCTTCCGTGCCATCCAATCCACGAGCGCGAAAACCTTTTGCAGCTCATAGCCAATCACATGCCGCCCCATTTCAAAGGACATGCGGTAAAGCCATTCGCGGTGCGGTTCGTCGGTCTGCATCTTCAGCTCGGGATTCCCTGAAGCATCACTATCGCGACTGACGAGCATTGGCACAACGACCTCACAGCCGAGCTGGGCTAAACGCAAGGCTACCTGGGAAACAGGCGCGACACCTTCCGAAAGACCGGCAAGCATTTCAGGCGTTTGATCGGCATCCGGCACGACGATGATGCGGGCTTTCACTTTTCCCTTGGGCGCAAGCAGCAACCCCTCGCCATACACACCTGTGAGCACAGGCCAACGCACGGCGTGAATGGTGTAGTCGCCGGTCTCCGCAAGCTTTGAGTCATGCTCAGTGGTGCTCAGCAATTCCAAGGCGCTGAATGGCACGCGTCCGTCTTCCTTTACCACACCAAGAATATGGCGCAGACGCTCACGGTTCGGTTCCACCGAACGGTTATAGGCATCTTTGGAACTAAGATCACGTTTCCACAGCGCAGCGCGCAGGGTCACAGACTCTTCAATGGCCCGCGCGAGGAAGCGGTCTATGCCCGCAACCATTTCCTTCGACCGCGCATCTTCGGAAGCTGGCCGAAGCGGCGCGGTCCCCGCGAGCCGGGCGTATGCGCCACTTTGCAGCAGCGACACAAGCATGGCCGACAAAAATAAATTGGCGTGAAACGAGCCTTTCATTGACGATCTCCTTATCGTTGCTCAGCCCTGCGCGTGGTCTTACTTGGCCAAGGCATCCACGTTCCAAGCGGGACGCTCCCAGAAACTTGTCACCCACA
>CAZKZI010000035.1:0-24373 GCA_964557205.1 uncultured Lentisphaeraceae bacterium | reverse complement strand
CTCCTGACCTCTTGAATGCCATTCAAGCGCTCTACCAACTGAGCTATACCCCCACTGGTCTGCTATAATCCCAAAGACCGCAGGATTAAATCATCACTAAGCCTAGATGTCAATACCCGCTTGGACTTTTTTTTGACCGAAATCGGCTCTGTGAAAAGGACAAAGTTGAATCGCACCCGGGCCGACATCGCCGGTGCCGCCTTTGCGCCATTCAATCATCGTGCTCCCATGCGAAGCGGTCACCGACCTTGAGGCCGTCCAGAATGCGCGCACGCGCCGACAACTCAATAACCCGCACCGAGCGCCAGCCGCCCCACACCATCAGACGCCCGGGACGGACATCACGCGTCAAACGCGTAACACGCCATGCGCGGTCCAGAAAAACCAGATCCAACACAAAGCGCATACCGACCGTATGCACCGCGCCGCACCTTTCCAGCAGCATCGCCTGCCCTTCAGCAAGCGCGTCGCGCCCCAGCAGACCGCGCGCGCGTTCGGGCATGGTCTCAGCGCACTCGACACAATCCGACCACAAGATTCCGTTGCAATACAATTTGCCATGCCGCATTTAGTGCCCCTGCAAGTGCCTGAATGACTCAATTCGCATCGCGCAGCATGGAACTGCCGCCCGGCGGAATTAAAGCCGGCCAAGGCGGATAGCCACGCCGCACACGCCCGAGATCGGCCAGCAAAAGCCGCCAATCCTGATGACGGTGCCCAGAATCTTTAGCCAGCATCTTCTCCAGCAGCAAGGCAAAAAAACCGTCGGCGTCTTCAGCAAACTGCCGGACATCCGGCGCCTGCGCATTGTTCACATGGCAACGCATAACATCTTCGTCGCTTTTCTCCAAATACAACATCCTGCCTGATAACAAATGATATAGCGTTGCTCCCAGCGCGTAGATATCTGATCGGCAGTCCAGTTTGTCGCCGCCATAAATTTGTTCCGGCGACATGTAAGCCGGAGTCCCGAGTATCTCATCGGCAACACCCTCGCTATCACTCTTTGCCAAGGTCATGGAACGGCACAAACCGAGATCCGTCACTTTGATAGTTCCGTCGGCATCCACCATGATGTTGTCCGGTTTAATGTCGCAATGCACCATCTTGAAGTGCGACCATGCATAATCCATGGCTACAGCCACGCTCTCCGCCACTGTCAGGGTATCGTAAACCGAAAGTCGTCCCTTGCGACGCAAAAGGTCCCCCATGGTATACCCCTCAACCAGTTCCATCACGAAATAATAGACCCCGTCCGCAAAATTCGCGTCATATACCTGAACGATGCCGGGATGCTTTAGGCTGGCCGCGGCCTTAGCCTCCTGACGGAACCGCTGGACATCATCAGGATCAGTCGCAAAATCTTTCGAGAGTATCTTTACTGCGACATGGCGCTCGAGCGATAACTGACAGGCTCTCCATACCGAGGCCATGCCGCCGCGACCGATAATGCCCGCAAGTTTAAGGTTCGGTAAAGAGAGACTGATCGCATCCATCATCGCGCCCGCGCCCCTTCCCCGCGGCAGGTTGTACACAAGATAACCCCCTCACCCTTGCATTCAGCGCACAGCACACCCTTGACTGCACCTGTCCCCCGACATTTAGTGCAGGTCATAAGCCCCGAGCCCATGCACCGCTGACAGCGCGCCGCCAAACCGCTGCCTCCGCATTTGTCGCAGGCCACGCCTTTGCTGCCCTGGCAAACAGCGCACTTTATCTCGCCCAGCCCATTACATTTTGGACAACGCCTGTTTTGTTCCTCATTGAGCCTGCGCTCGGGCCGCGCTCCAGTCATACGCTCCTTCTGGAGCACCCCCTGCCGGCAGCCGGGATAATCACACTTCACCCAACCGGTCCCGCGGCACGCCCGGCAAGACTGCCTGGCCGTAAGCTGACAAGCTGGGCACGGCACCGGCATGCCTGTCATCACCAGTGCCCGCTGACGGTTGCTGAGCATCGCTTCGAGCGCGGCAGGCATGAAGGCCCGCCCTACCCTTACCTCGCCCGCCACCATCCGGCTCCGCTCGAACTCATCCCTTCCCTGCAAAATCGCCGTTTTTAATTTATCAACCTCTCGAAATCCCGCATGACTGCCTAAGCCTTTACAGTCAGGGCAGGCCACGCCGCTGGCCGATCTGACACCGCTCTTGCCGTCAACTTTGCCGAGGTTCACCTGATAGCGCCCCGTTCCGCCGCAACGGCGGCATTGGTCACGGCCGCGCGCCAAAAACCGCATGACGCGCACGCGGCCTGCCAGCAGCGCTTCGCCAACACCCGGCCGTAAAGTCCCCTCAGGCAACAGCCTCATCAGCGCCATCGCGTTCAAATAATAATGCAGCGCCACTTCTGGCGAGCGCTCTTCCAGTTCACGCGCCTGCACGGCACTGGACTCTACCGCCGCGGCAGCCAACTTCGCCAATACAGCATCTTTGTCCGGTTCAACAGCGGCAGGCGGTTTGGCCTGCTCTGCGGCAGCCTTGGGCAGTTTTTTTTTGCAGTGGCCGCAAACCGCAGCCCCTTCATCCACCTCACGCCCACATGCCGGACAAATGACCAGCCCTTGCGCCCAAAGTGAAACGGCAAAAAATACCATGGCGGCAAAAGCCACAAAACAACCTTTTCGCATAAGCCTATACCTTTCGAATCTTATCGCCGTACTAATGCGCCACTTGAAAAATCCGTGTTAAAACGCGAACTGCTCGTCCCTTCCTACGCATCCGCTGCATCCGACATCTGCTGCTCTTTGTATTCACGCAGTTTTCGGTGTAAAGTCCGGCGGCTAATCCCCAGTTCCTCGGCGGCGCGGGTACGGTTGCCGTTGTTCTTCTCCAAGACCGCCATAATCTTGCGGCGCTCGGTCTCCGCCAAAGACCCCGTCGTGAGGATTTGAGAGCGCCCGTAAACCGCCGCTGAACCCTTGACCGCTTCACGGATGTTGACGGGTACATCCCGCGCGGAAAGCCTGTCGGAACGCGCCAACACCACCATCTTCTCGACCGTGTTGCGCAACTCACGCACATTGCCCGGCCAGATGTAATCCGACAGCAGGCTGATCGCGTCCGGCGTGAACCCGTCAATCCGCTTGTTGTTCTTTTCGCAATACTCCCGCAGGAAACGTCCGGCCAGCAAAGGTATATCGCCTGTGCGTTCCTCCAATGTCGGCAAAGTGATGTCCACCACGTTGAGCCGGAAAAAGAGATCCTCGCGGAACTTTCCCTGCCCCACATAAGTTCGCAGATCACGGTTGGTGGCCGCGATAATCCGTATATCAACCTCAATCGTATCCTCGCCGCCGACACGCTCGAAAGTGCGATCTTCCAGCACACGCAAAAGTTTGATCTGCACCGACGGGTCAATCTCGGAAATCTCATCGAGGAACAAGGATCCGCCGTCAGCCATCTCAAAACGACCCTTGCGCAAGGTAGTGGCCCCCGTGAAGGCACCCTTCTCATGTCCGAACAGCTCGCTCTCTAAAAGCGTGGCCGACAGCGCCGCGCAATGCACCGCCACAAAAGGCCCCCTGCTGCGTTGGCTGAGCCGGTGAATCGCCTGAGCCACCAGCTCCTTGCCGGTGCCGCTGGCTCCCTGTATCAGCACCGATGCCTGCGTCGGGGCGGTCTGCGTGATGATCTCGAAAACTTGCCGCATAGCCGGTGACTCGCCGACGATATTCTCCATGCCGAATTTTTCATTGAGCTGGCTCTCCAGCGTCTCAACCTTTTTCTCCAAATTTCTGGCCTTGATAGCGCGCGCCACCAGCATGTCCAGATGATCGAGATTGACCGGCTTGGTCAGAAAATCGTAAGCGCCCTGCTTCATCGCCTCCACCGCCGTCTCGACCGAACCGTAGGCGGTCAGCAGAATGCAGACGGTCTGCGGGCTCTGGCTGTGAACGCGCCGCAGCAGCCCCAGCCCGTCCGTGCCTGGCATGCGCAAGTCCGACAGAAGCACATCCACAGATGTCTCTTCACCCAGTATCTTCAGCGCGGCCTCGGCGCTCTCCGCGGTCTTGACCGCATAGTTCCTTTGCAACGCCCGCTGCAGACCGTCGCGCGTGTTCTTGTCGTCATCCACCACTAACACCACAGGTTTACCTGTCATATCATTTCCCCGTATTTAAAAGCCTGACCCGCCGCTCGCTCCGCGGCAGCCTTATTTTAAAACATGTCCCCTCGCCCGGCTTACTGGAGAGATCTATCTCGCCGCCGTGATCCTCGATAATGCGCTGCACGATCATCAGCCCCAGGCCGGTGCCCTGCGTCTTGGTGGTGTGGTAAGGCTCAAACACGCGGCCCATCTCTTCAAGCTTGATGCCTCTACCGGAATCAATGAAGGCGATGTCGACAAAAACGTCTCCCACGCTGAAAACCACCTTGAGTGCCCCGCCATCCGGCGTGGCCTCCAGAGCGTTCTTGATCAGGTTGAAAAAAACCTGCTTGATCTGCGATCGGTCGAGATGCACCGTCGGCATCTGATCGGGAATGTCAACGGAAACCGCGATGCGCCGGTTTTCGAATTCCGTCGCCAGCAACCTCAGGGTCTCCTGCAGCACCTCGGTCGGGCGTTCAGGCATCAACACCGGCTTGATGGGCCGTAGGGCCCGCAGAAACTGCGTAATGATCGCGTCAAGTCGCTCGACCTCGACACGCGCCACACCCACCAGCTCATCAAGATTCCCGCGATAGTCAGCAGGCAGTTCGCGCAGTTCACGAGCCAGAAGCTGCAAATGGATATTGAGAGCGTTGAGCGGATTGCCTATCTCATGCGCCACACCCGCGGCCAGCAGCTTGACGGCATTCGACCGCTCGTTCTCCAGGGCGCTCGCCTCCTGCCGCCTGTCTCGCGTCACGTCACGCAAGATCACAAGCACCCCCTTCTCGACCAGCCCCTCCTCCTCCAAAGGCGCTGCATACACGCTGAGGAAACGGCGCTCGGGATATGAAATCTCAATCTCCCGCGTGACCATCCTGGCCCAACCGTCCAAATTCGCCGGCATTTCAAGCAGGTGCTCCCAATCCCATTCACGCAGGAAACGAATGATAGAACGACCTTTGGTCTTGGCAAACTCGAAACCGGCCAGTTTCTCCGCCGCGCGGTTGGCGTAAAGCAGAAGACCGTCGTTGTCGATAACGATCACTCCTTCCTGAATCGTCTGGAAGATCGTTTCTAAAAAACCGCGCTCTTGCGCCAACCGCAACATCTGCGCCTGAAGACTCTCAGGCCCCAACTTGTCGATTCGCGCAACCAGTCTGTCAAAAAATCCCGAACTCATGTGTCTCACCTGTTCACAGTGACAAATTTTCTCATATGATACTCGCGCCCTGCCATTTCGGCAAGACCAATGGTTGGGGTGCGATTCAACAAAGTTGAATCGCACCCATCACCAACAAAACCTTCTTTACAAAACTTGACTCATTTGTTAAATTTTTAAGCTTTTCAGACGGTTAGTTTCCAACCAGCGACCATCTACAAAGTCTCAGCATGCCAAACCTGCGCAACCATTCGATTGCCGCTGTAGCCCTTATTATGGCGCTTGCCTGGTGCTCTTACCGTGCTGGCGCCCAGAATCCGGCGCCATCCGCCAAAACGCACCCGGAGCGCACCTGGACCTCGGTAAACGGCAACACCGTGCAGGCGTCCTTCGCTCGGGAAGCGGAGGGCAAAATCTACCTCAACCGTCCCGACGGCTCGACAGTGGCCACAACCCGCGCGAAACTGTCGCCGGACGATTTGGCCTGGATCGACGCCGCAACCAATCCCGAGCAAGCCGCCAAGACCTTCTCCTTCTCCAAAGCCACCATGCGGGAAACCAACCGCATGGAGCAATACCGCAAGGTGCGCCGCCTTATCATCCGAACCTACGCCAACCTGACCAATAACGACCGTGACGACAAAACGCTGGCGTTTCTGGAACGTGACGCTTTGTCAATGTACGGTTGGCAGTTTGTCGCTTCAGACTGCTACCTGACCCCGTCCGGTAAAAAGGGCAAAGTGAAAGAGATGTATTTCTGCCCCCAAGAGCCCGTGGCGCTGCGCGAGGCGGTTGAAATGGTGCGCGACAAGTTCACGATAACGCTGCCTGACCCGGTGCTGATCAAAGAGGTAATGTACCAAGGCGAAAAAGCATGGGAAGTGCAGAATCCGCCAGACTACCTTTTACGTGTCGTGATGCTGGCGAATGACGAAACTGGACATATCAAACGCTTTGATATCCATTTCCCGCGTCCGAAATAAAAAATGCCTTTTGTGCTGCCTCATGCACCAGCCGTGGTGCCACCCCGGCAGCATGCGCCAACGCCGCGCAAGCGTCATGTTCCGGCGTTGCAGTGACCTGCTCTCCCCGCAACAGACCGACTTTCACCGGCACCTTGCCATACGGCGTTGATACATCCTCCTTGCGTCGCTCCAGCGTCTCACGCTCTACCGGATACCAGCGGATACCGAATGTCGTAGTTGAGCGGAATATCTTGTCGCGCAAATCAGCAGCGTCGCCCGCGCGCGACAAAACACTCAATACCGTGGCCGGACGACCCTTCTTCATTACAGCCGGCGTGTGCCACACGTCAAGCGCGCCCATTTCCAACAGTTCTGAGGTCAGCGCGCCCAGCCACTCTGGATTACAGTCGTCAAGGTTGCTCTCCATCACCACTATCTGACCGGCATCGCTGCACCCGTCTTCCGCAAGAGTGGCGCGCAACACATTGGGCCTGCCTTTGAGCTTGCTGTGACCGAAGCCGAAAGCGTTTCTGATCAGGCAAACTTCCGCAGGCACCTTTTCCATAGTTCCGGTCAGAACACGCAACAGCGCCGCGCCGGTCGGCGTGACCAATTCAAAAGGCTCGTCGGTCTGCGTAACCGTCATGCCGGACAGCAGCTCCTGTGTTGCTGGCGCGGGATTGGGCATTTCTCCGTGAGCGCATTTGATTGTGCCGATGCCCGCCGGCAAGGGGCCGCAAGACACGCCGCACACAGCTAGTTGCTCCAGCGCAAGACACGCGCCTACAATGTCCGCCACCGAGTCCCAAGCGCCTACCTCGTGAAACTGAACCGTTTCAGGCGTCTTGCCGTGAATCTTGGCTTCGGCAACAGCCAGTTCCGTGAAAACCTTCAGTGACAGACGACGCGTGGCTTCGCTAAGCAACGAACTTTCCAATAAAGCCGCGATCTCTTTCAATCCACGATGCACATGGTCACTTTGTGTATGCACATGCGCTTTGTGCGCGTGCGCATGATCACCTTCGCCGCGCCCTTGCTCGTTGCTGTGTACGTGTGCATCAGGCCATTCGCGGTCGTCATGAGTCTGAAGACCGTGACCACGCACCTCCACCCGCATGCCGTTCAACCCCGCTTCAGCGACTTTTTCCGCATGAAAATGAAGCTGTTCCGGCAAGAAGCTGTTGATGGTCTTTTCAATAACCGCAATGTCGGCGCCCAATCCCGCAAGAGCCGAGAGGATCATGTCGCCGCTGGCTCCGCCCACGCTTTCGAAACGCAAATACTTTTTCTTCATGCATACAGCTTACAAGGTCACGCATCCCGGTTTCAATCTGAAAGCGCAAAAAAAAGCCCGGCGCACCAGCCGGGCTTTTCCAAGTTCACAAATTACGCGCCCTTCAGTTCACGCCGCGACCCTTGATGCCAGCGGCCTTCGAGACGTTGGCCTTGGCCTTTTCGCGCGGACGCAGGGAACGCACCGCTTTGCCGGCCTGCCACATTTCAGATTCGCGCATCACCTTAAGCTCGGCGTCCAGCTTCTGCTTGTAATCCGCCGTGCCGCAGACCTTGATCACGCGCTTGGCCTCCTTCTGGCTCTTGACCGCCTCATAGAGATCCTTGAACACCGGCAAGACCGCCTGCTTGAACTTCGGCTTCCAGTCCAGAGCGCCGCGCTGAGCCGTGGCGGAGCAATTGGAATACATCCAGTCCATGCCGTTCTCGTCAACCAGACGGATCAAGCTCTGCGTCAGTTCTTCAACCGTCTCGTTGAAAGCCTCGGAAGGGCTGTGCCCGTTCTTGCGGAGCACGTCATACTGAGCTTCCATAATGCCGGCCAGCGCACCCATCAGCACACCACGCTCGCCGACCAGATCAGAAGTGACCTCGTGTTCGAACGTGGTCGGGAAAAGATAGCCCGACCCCACAGCGATGCCGATCGACAAGGTACGGTCCAGCGCCCTGCCGGTCGCGTCCTGAGCCACAGCAAAGCTGGAGTTAATGCCCACGCCCGCGAGGAAATTGCGGCGGACCGAAGTGCCGGAGCCTTTGGGAGCTACCAACACAACATCCACATCAGCACTAGGCTTGATACCCGTCAAATTGCGGTACACCCAACCGAAACCGTGCGAGAAGTACAGCGCTTTGCCTGCGGTCAGGTAGGGCTTGACGCGCGGCCACACCTGCTTCAGGGCGGCATCGTTAATCAACATCATGATAATCGTGGCCTGCTCACAGGCTTCCTCGATATCAAACAGCGACTTGCCCGGCTTGAAGCCGTCCTTGGCCGCCCTCTTCCAGTCATTCGCAAAACGCTTGTCCTGACCGATGATCACATTTATTCCATTATCGCGCATGTTCAAAGACTGCGCCGGTCCCTGGACGCCGTAGCCGATCACGGCTAGGACTTCGTTCTTCAGAACCTTCTGGGCTTTCTTCAAAGAATACTCTTTACGCGTCACGACGGTCTCAACAACACCGCCAAAGTCAATCTTGGCCATATCCGTATACTCCTGATTAGAAAAATATCCGCATGCCTAAGCAGCATATTGACCTTACGGTCTGGCGGAAAACAACTTGATATCATAGCACCTTGTTGCCGTGGCGCAAGCGTAAGTTGCGTGAAAACATTCTGACGGGTACGATTGCAACATGTTGCAATCGCACAGGATTCAGAAGACAGGAAGTTGAGCTTCCGACTTCCGACTTCCGGGTGCGCTTCAACAAAGTTGAATCACACCCGATCCCTCATTCAGACTCTTGGATAACCTGCGCTTCGAAAACCAGAAACTCCGCGCCCTCGCGCCACTCCTCCCGATCGAGTCCGGCCTTCAAAGCCAGATGCGTCAGCGTCTCCTCGATGCCCCACCCCTGCTCCGGCGCCACCTGCGGCAGGAAAACCGCGCTGCGCCCGCCCTTGTTGAGCACCATTCCGTGCCGCCCGACCTCAATCGCGCGCCATGACCTGACCGGCTTGGGCGGCGTGAGGATCGAGATTTCGATATCGATCTCTTTCAGTTCGTCCTCGCGCAACTGCGGAAAGCGCGGATCGTGGAACGCCGCGTTCAGCGACTGCTCCCGCACCGCCTTCCATATCTCGCGGCGTGGCACGATCTCGCCGATGCAGCCGCGCAGATTTCCGCGCTTGTGCAAGGTCACGAATCCGCCTCTTACCGCCTGCATGCCTTCAGTCAGGTTTTCCGGAACCGCCAAAGCGGCGGCACGCTCGCCGGATTTCAGTGCCTGCGTGATGGTTGCCCGCGCCAACTCCAACAGACGCGCGCAATCCTCATCGGACAATTTTTCGCCGTTCTTTGAAAACCCGTTCTTTGTCGGCGCGGATGGTTTGGACCACACGCCCGTAACCAAAGCGCCGATGTAGCTCACGGAGTTGCGTGTGTCGTGGGTCATCTGCCCTGATGTCTCATACGCGGTACGCTCGACCTTCGCGTCAGACGGCATCATCGCGATCAGAAACGACAGCGGATCACGTCCGCAGACCGTGGCGCCGGTTTTATCGAGATGATGCATGAAACCAGCCAGGTCTTTGCGCGCGAACAGATCGAATATACCCATGTCCAAAGTCTCGAGCTTATCGAAAACGTCATCCGTGAACGGAACATAACCGTAGTTTGCCCCGTAATGCGTGAAATCAGAACTGGCCACGAACAGGGTCCGTTCGTCCATCAGCCCCTTCAAGGCACTGGCCGCCTCGATCAACACGCCGGCCTCGAACTGTCCGCAAACCATGCACACCACCGGTATGTTGGTGGCCAGACATGCCTGGATCAGCGGCAACTGGATCTGGTCGCTGTGTTCCCGCGCGTGCGCCTCAGGCTGGTGTACAATGAAAGGCAGCCCGCGCAGACGTTCGATGAATTCCGTGTCAGCCTTCAACTCGCCCAAAGGCGTGGCGTAATGTGTGGCGTCCGGCACACTGATCTTGTTGCGCATGTTGACATAATGGCTCGGGCCCATTACGATGATCCGGCTGAGGTGTTCGGGCGATATGCGCATGTATACCCCTGCCGCCACGCATCCGGAATAACGGTAACCCGCGTGCGGCACGACCGCTGCGCAGACACTTTTTTTGCGCACGACCGAGATGCCCTTGCAGCGTTCCGCGATGTCGTCGCGTAAAGCCATCTCACTGTCTTGGAACCATTGTCCCGCCAACGGCGAGACCATCACCTTTTTGGCCATCTCAACCTCCTCGACACTGCTCTTGTCATTTGAACACCCTGCCCATAAAACAAAGCAGGACAAAAAAGCAATCAACCAGCCCTTCATCGCCATCCCCTTCCGGCCAGCCGCATTCTAGCCAGCCCACCTCGACATCCTGCCGACCTCAAAGTCGTCCAAGGCCAGCGCGACAGAACCTTGCCGGAACGGCAGACCGCCTGCCGCCGCAGCCAGCCCCAACAGCCGCAAGAAACCGCGCCGCGCATAAAAGCCTCGCGCCCCCGACGCGGTCATGCCCATACCCCGTGCGTTTTTCTGCCGCACTCCGGACACGCGCCGTCCGCGGTCAATCGGTTTTCCGTGATCACATACCTTTTCCGCACTATCAGGACTGCCCCGCACCCGGCACAGTAAGTGTTTTCGCCATCCTTGACTTCGGCGTTGCCCACATAGACATGCTTCAGGCCGCATTTCAACGCCTTATCCCGCGCGTGCAACAAGGTCTCGATCGGCGTCGGCGGCAGGTGCGTCATCTTGAAAAGCGGGAAGAAACGCGAAAAGTGCAAGGGTGTCTCAACGCCGGTTTTATCGGCGACCCATTCGCAGAGGATTTCCAGCATCTCGTCACTGTCATTGAGGGTCGGAATCACCAGATTAGTGATCTCCAAATGCACACCCACCTCCCGCATTATCAACACCGCCTGCAAGACCGGCTCCAGCGAGGCCGAGCAGACTTCGCGGTAGAACTTGTCGCTCATGGCCTTGATGTCAACGTTCGCGGCATCCACATACGGCAGCAGAGCGCGCAAAGGTTTCTCATTGATGTATGCGGCAGTCACCAGCACATTGCGCAAACCCGCTTGACGCGCCGCCTTGCAGCAGTCCAGAGTGTACTCGTAACTCACCACCGGCTCGGTATAGGTGTAAGCGACCGACCCGCAGTTGTGGCGGCGCGCCAGTGCCGGGAGGTCTTCTGGCGCAAGTTCATAAGATGGCACGTCCTCGGGATTGCCCTGCGAGATCTCGGCGTTCTGGCAATGCTTGCAGTGCAGGTTGCAGCCGGCTGTGCCGACCGACAGGATCGGCGAACCCGGCAGGAAGTGGAACAGCGGTTTTTTCTCCATGGGATCCACATGCACCGCGCAAGGCCGGCCATACGTCACAGCCTGTAGGCGGCCGTCCATATTCACGCGTATCCGGCACTCCCCGCTGCATCCCGGCGGTATCCGGCAGTCCTTGGGACAAAGACCGCAACGCACGACCTTTTTTTGAGTGTCTGTCATGTCTATTCCCTATTCGTGACAGTATAGCGTTTGCCTCAAAAAATTGCAATATCCGCACGGCGTATATGGAGCCGCACGAATTAACGTGCGGAAATAAGAGCCCCACGGTCGGGGTCCAGCCGTGGATCGGCGTGCTTCAATGGGGCCGCACGAATTAACGTGCGGAAATCTGGTTTTGGACTTCGGTGAATCCCATGATCCCGTGGCTTCAATGGGGCCGCACGAATTAACGTGCGGAAATATCAACCCTGAAAACAGACTTTGGGATATGGACTGGCTTCAATGGGGCCGCACGAATTAACGTGCGGAAATTGCAAAATCCATAGATTTGTAATCCCATCAAACGTGCTTCAATGGGGCCGCACGAATTAACGTGCGGAAATCGCCATCCGCTCCCGCTACCCCGCACTAATCCTCGGGCTTCAATGGGGCCGCACGAATTAACGTGCGGAAATGATTTCGCCGCGCGGATTTTGCGGGCGAGGTCGTGTAGATCAGAGAGCAGACCCTCAGCGGTCAATCAATTTGCGCATTGCCGACGTGATTTCCAGGATTTCGAAATCCTTGAACCACATTTTGCCGTCTGCGCCGCCGTGCAACTGCAAGCCGACTTTGCCACTCTTTTCGCAGAGTGGATCAATGATGTCAACTGTGCGCTGACCATTCAGGATTGAAATGATGCGATCGCCGTACGCCACGGTACAGGTTGTGTTCCACCCGTCAGGATTGCGGACCTTGGCAATAAACTCGTCATCGGTCGCCACCCATCCGCGCCCCTTGGTCTTGTCTCCCGCCGTGTGCCACAGCGCCGAATCATGGTTGTTGCCGCCAATCTCGTTCTGAAACCCTTTGAGCAACCACGGTGTGTCAACCTCCTCTGCCCGGAAATATAACGCGCTGTTGCCTCCGAAAAACCGGTAAGCCACCCTTACGATGAAATCGTGATACTCCTTGTCCGAAACCACCAGACCGTCACGCTTCTCGCCGGGTTTGTGCACCCCCTCCAAATAACCTTCGACATCCTGGAAAGACCAGTCGTCAGGCAGCACGAAACGTGCGTCTTTGAGCGTGTACTTGCCCTCGGTGCCCTTGACAAAGAAGGGTGCCCACTGGCTCGCGCCCAAATCCTTGATGCGAATATTGCGCCAGCGGGCGCACACTTTGCCGTCAGGCTTTTTGACCGCATGCACCTGTAAGCCGATGAACCCGGAGAGATCGGCGTCATCAAAGAAATCCACCACTGGCACCCCGTTCAGCCAGGTGCGTATGGACGGGCCGACACACTGTATCTCAAGATTGTTCCACTCGCCTCTTTTATATGCCGCCGCCGAAAGCGCCAAGCGCTCGGGCTCTGTGTTGTCCAGCCACGTCCGGCCAAACTTGAAGCCGCGCCGCCCCTCGTCGTAGATGCGCGCGACTCGCTCCGGCTCGCGCGCCATCTCCGCCTGATACCCGAAGACTTTTTCTGACCCGTTGGCATCTTTGCGCGCCGCAGACCGGAACTGCACGCCGGAATTGCCGGCATCGAGCTTAAACTCCAGCCGCAGAATAAAATCGCCATACACCGCCTTGGTACACAAAAACGTGTTGCGCCCGGCATCCCCGAAACATCCGGTGATCGCACCCTCCTCGATCCGATAGGTCGACTTACCGCCGCGCGTTTCCCAGCCATTCAAGGTTTTGCCGTCAAACAGCGCGACAAAACCATCTTCGCCGACCTGCGCCACGGAGCACATCCCCGCCAACATCCCGACCATCATTACACATGCCAATTTCTTGCTTTGCATACCTTTTCCCCATTTAACAAACAAATTAAAAAAAATAATACACCCCCTACCCCCTGCAAATACAGCACAATTTTTATTTGCGCGCCCATTTTAGCCTGCAACCTCACAAACTGCTTGTCCCGGTATCGGCAAAAAACATATCATTGCCTTATGCATACGATTCCACGCAGAGTATGGCTTGAGGTGAGTCTGGGGCGGCTTGTTGAAAACTACCGCAAGATCGCCGAAGCCGTCGCCCCTGCCCAAGTGCTCACCGTTCTCAAGGCCAATGCCTACGGCCTCGGTGTTCTGCCCATCGCCCGCGCTCTTTCAGACGCGGGAGCCGACGCTTTCGGCGTGGCCGAACCCTTCGAAGCGCTTCAGCTTCTGCCGCTCGACAAGCCCGTCCATATCCTCAGCAGCGTCCTGCCAGATGAGATCGCCCCCATGGTTGACGCCGGCGTGATTCTGCCGGTCACCGATATTATAACCGCACGCCTCGTCAGCCAAGCTGCCGGGCGTCGCCATAAGACCGCGGTTGTGCACATCAAGCTCGACACCGGCATGGGCCGCCTCGGCCTGCTGCCCGCCGAGGCGCCTGCCGCCATCCGTGAGATATTCCGGCTGCCCGGGCTCCGACCGGAAGGCATCTTCTCACACTTCCCCTACGCTTACGAGACCGGCTCGGACCTCACCAACCGCCAGATGGATGTCTTTTGCGAAATCCTTGACGACCTTGCCCGCGAAGATATCAACTTCGACAAAATTCATATCGCCAACAGCGACGCCATCAACAATTTCCCGCGCGCCTGCCAAAAACCCTTCAACGTGGTGCGCACCGGCATCAACCTGCACGGATCATTCGACACAATCGGCAAACGCACCCTCAAGGTCAAGCCGGTGCTGACCCTCAAGACGCGTCTGACTGCCGTTCGAACACTGCCAGCGGGCACCGGCATCGGCTACGGGCACACCTGCCGCCTAGCCCGCGATACCCGCGTCGGCACGGTTTCCGCCGG
Organism: uncultured Lentisphaeraceae bacterium; assembly: GCA_964557205.1. Lineage (GTDB taxonomy): Bacteria > Verrucomicrobiota > Kiritimatiellia > RFP12 > UBA1067 > JAQVQN01. Next base: position 9,910 of record CAZKZI010000035.1, on the reverse strand, counting down.
ATATGCCGACGGCCTGCCGCTCGCTATCTCCAACCGCGGCTACCTGCTGATCTGCGGAACCCCCTGCCCTGTGCTCGGCCGCATCTCGATGGACTACACCACCGTCTCGCTCGAAGGTGTGCCGGAGGCGGCTGTCGGCGACGAGGTAGTCTGCCTAGGCGGCGAGGGCATGCACGCACTCACGGTCGAAAACTGGGCCGCCCTCAAAAACACCCACCCCTACGAAATCATCTGCTCCTTCGGCAACCGCGTTGAACGCCGCTACGTCTAATACAAACGTTACTACTCAGGTAGTCAGGAGTCAGAGTATTTCTGCCGAACGCCCCCAGTCATAGGCTTCTTCCTTGATCTGTTGTAAATCCGGCATGGGCCAAAACAGCGTCGCCGACTGGCGGCTAAGAAAAATACCACTGTTGATCAGACTGTAGGAAAACCGGTTGAAATAGGTGCGGTCAACAATCTTAGTGACTTTTTCGGGACGAGCCCGGATCTGCTCAATGCAGGTGCGCAGATGTTCCGTCTTTTGGTCATAAATGTTGCCAATGTGACCGCTGCCACGCAAGTTCTCTAAATCCTCAATAATCCGCAGATCAGCGTAGAGCAGAGCGGGTACCTGGGTGCGAGCATCGGGAGCCGTCATGAAAGCTCCGAATTCTGCCGGTTTCAGGCAACTGACAACCAGCGGGAGAACCGGGCAAAGTTCTTTGTAAAGCCCAACCCCATTCCAGTTGTGAGGAATGGAGTTCCTGAAATCTTCCCAGGCTGCTGCTTTAAGCTCCAGACTGCGCCCATCCCTGGTTACCAGATACAAAGAACCCAAAGCAGAGGTCGGAATATTTTCCAGAACTCGATAAATTGACAGATAAAACGAATTCTTGGGGCGCCCGTCCTTATGTTGAATACAATTGGCACGGGCTTCATTCCATTTGAAAGGGCCAATGCCTTCCTTTAAGTGAATGAAAACCAGGGCCTCTGCCGAACCCTTACCGGCACCTATTGCCATATAAGTGCCAAAGGCCGCCGGCTCCAACTGGGAAGCAATCAAGGCTTCCATCGGAAAAACTGTCAGATAAAAATTCTGTTTCATGTTTTGCCTCCTTTGCCTTATTGAAGTAATGAACTCAACCATGAATAAAGGTTGTAACGCCCAAAAATAGAAACAGTGATCAGGGCAACCACCGCCATTATCTTGATCAGGATGTCAAGCGAGGGCCCAACCGTATCTTTTAAAGGATCGCCAACCGTATCGCCGATTACCGCCGCCTTGTGAGCCGCTGAACCTTTACCGCCAAAATGCCCGCTCTCAATGAATTTTTTGCCATTGTCCCAGGCACCGCCGGCATTGGCGGTAAACAGAGCCAGCATGATAGCCGATAAGGTGGTGCCAATCAAAAGCCCGCCGACAAATTCAGCCCCGAACAAAAAGCCGAATACCAACGGCGAGAGGACAGCAATAAAAGCCGGCAATTTCATTTCGTGTAAAGCGCCGACCGAGGAAATCTCAATACACTCGCTATAATTGGGCCGACATTCGCCGGTCATAATGCCGGGATTCTGCGCAAATTGTCTTCGGACTTCCTGTACCATCTTACCCGCTGCTTTGGCGACCGATTCAATCAAAATGCCGGAAAACAAGTATGGTAGCGCGGCGCCGACCGCTGCGCCGGCCAGAGTCAGGGTATTTATCATGTTCAACACCAGCCGGAAGTTGACTTCAGTGGCGGCTTCACCCGCCTGGGCATACAGGTAGGAAGCGAACAACGCCAAGGCCGCCAGGGCGGCACTGCCAATGGCGAATCCCTTGCCGATGGCGGCGGTAGTGTTGCCAACGGCGTCCAAATTATCGGTGATTTCTCTGACCCGGTGATTCAGTTTGGCCATTTCGCTGATGCCGCCGGCATTATCAGCTATGGGTCCATAGGTGTCGACTGAAACGGTTACGGCCACAAAGGAGAGCATGCCGATAGCGGCCATGGCGACTCCATACAAGCCAGCCAAGGCATGAGCAGCAATGATGGCGGTGCCCAGAACCATTACCGGCGCGATGACTGATTTCATGCCATTGGCCAGTCCCTGGGTAATGGTCAGTGCCGCACCTTCCCGGGAAACTTCTGAAATGAGTTGAGTCGGAGCAAAATCATAGCTGGTATAAAGTTCGGCCAGATGACCGATAAAGATGCCGCTCAAGATACCCAGTACTGCGCAGACCCAAGGCGAATAGCAACCGATGGCAAAGCCTAGAGAAGCTAAATCGGCTTTCGGAAAAACATAGCGGCTTGCCAATCCGGTTGACAGCACCGTCAGTGCGGCAGCGGTCCAGGTTACGGAATTCAATTCTCGGTGCGGATGATCTGACATGCGTTTCAGCATCATGATGGCGATGCCGATGACACAGGAGAGTAGTCCCAGAGCCGCAAAAACAAGTGGAAAACTGAGCAGGCTTTGCAGCAGTTCGGGGCTGAGCGGTTGCGGGCTTTTGGAACGGGTATAAAAGAGACAAACACCCAGAATCAGCGCCGAGGCCAGAGCGCCGACATAACTTTCCAGCAGATCGGAACCCAGCCCAGCAACATCGCCGACATTATCGCCGACATTGTCAGCGATGGTGGCGGGATTGCGAGGGTCGTCTTCCGGTATGCCGGCTTCGGTTTTGCCTACCAGGTCGGCTCCCATGTCGGCAGCCTTGGTGTAGATGCCGCCGCCGACCCGGTTAAACATGGCGATGAGAGAACAGCCCAAGGCATAACCTGAAATGGTCATGGTGAAAGGAATGTCACGGATACCGGGGATGCCCAGCCAGTTATTGTGCAGCGTCATTTGTTCCGGGCTGATTTGTCCCAACAGTTTGCCGAAAACCACATAAACGATTGCCAGCCCGAGCAAGGCGAAGGCACCGACTGATAAGCCCATGACGCTGCCGCCTTGGAAAGCCAGTTTTAGTGTTTGCCCCAGGCTTTCCGTTTCCCGGGCCCGGTTTGAGACCCGGACATTGGCCAGGGTGGCGGTGTGCATGCCAATCCAGCCTGCGGTTCCGCTCATGCAAGCGCCGAGCACAAAAGCAATGCCGGCTTGCCAGGAGACAACGACGGTGAGGATGAATAAAATTATCAGAGCGATATAGAAGATGGCTTTATATTGCAGGCGCATAAAGGTATCGGCGCCTTCCTGAATGGCCCCTGCGATCTCCTGCATGGCTTCTGTACCCGGTGATTGCTGTTTGACCTTGATGAAATTGAGCCAAGCCAGAATCAACGCTGCCGCCACTGCGATGATAATCAATCCATACATAAAAAAAGTTCCTTGAGAAAAAACACGGCAGGAAACAAAATGTCTTGCACGCGCGTAACCAAGACAAAGCGTAGCCAGATTTACGTGCTACGACAAGCTGGAAAAGGAAATAATGAGCGAAGCTAGTTATTGGTTTATGGTTGATAGTTGATGGTTGCTGATCTCTCATTCTGACTCCTTGTCTGAGAGAACATCATCAGCAATTCTAATTATAGCCTCTTTTCGGGAATGGACGCCACGGAGGTCATCTCTCCCTTAGCGCCTTATTGCACAACAAAACCGCAGATTACGAATCATGAAGGAAAGAGAAAGACGGCTGGATTGCCGCTTTCTTTTACAGGCGCTTGCAATATGCGCACACGGTGGTAAACTTCAGTTCATGTGTTTTGTCAGGGAGCCACTGGTTTTCAAGCCGGTTTATAAAGACTACCTTTGGGGAGGTTGCCGCATAGCTGCAGCTTATGGAAGAGGAAAAGTGCCGGAAGTCTGTGCCGAATCTTGGGAAATCGCCGCCCGCCCGGACGGCGAAAGCGTGGTCGAAGAAGGCCGTTTCGCCGGACGCGGCCTTTCGTGGCTGACCGCCGAGTTCGGAACCTGCCTGACTGGAACCCTTAACCCCGACCCTCAACGTTTCCCCCTGCTGTTCAAGCTGATTGACGCGCGCGAATGCCTGAGTGTACAGATCCACCCCAATAATTCGAACGCCTGTCTGACCGGCGGTGCGCCTAAAACCGAACTTTGGGTGGTTCTTGATTGTGCGCCCGGCGCTTGCCTTTACGCGGGCATGCGGGAGGGTGCCACCCCCGCTACCCTGCAGGCCGCTCTTTCAGAGGGGGCGGCAGATAAACAACTGGTGCGTCTGGAGGTCAGCGCCGGGCAGGCGCTTTTCATTCCCGGGGGGCTGGTCCATGCCATCGGCGCGGGCTGCCTTATCTATGAAATCCAGCAGAACTCGAATACCACCTACCGCCTGTTCGACTGGAACCGCACCGGGCCTGACGGCAAAACACGGCCGCTGCACATCGAGGCAAGCTTAAAGTCTATTGACTGGTCGCTGCCTGCCCCGCGGCTGGTCTCGCCCGAAGCGAAAGCTGAGGGGCATGGCAATCTATGGACACATTTGGCACGTTGCGCATATTTCACCACGCGTCAACTGGAAGGCGCGAATTGTGAGCGCGTCGCGGTGGACGGCACATCATTCCACGCCATTTTCACGGTTGACGGCATAATAGAATTAACCGCAGGCGACAAAAGTGTGCGGCTGGTGAAGGGCATGAGCGCACTGATCCCTGCCGACGCCCAGAAATACACCGTCACACCGGAAGGCCACGCCAAAATGCTGATAACCACACTGTAACCCCTGGGCAACCCGCAATCTTACCGAAAGTCATCATGTTCAAATCCTCTTATCATCTCTGCACAATCTTCGGCATACCGATACGTCTGGATATCTCTCTGCTCATCCTGATGTTTCTTTTCATAGCCAACTACGGCGACCCGCTTTTCGGGATAGCCGCCGGCGTCGCGCTGCTCGCATCCATCACCCTGCATGAACTCGGCCACAGCCTGGTTGCGATGGCATTCGGCTGCCGCGTGCGAGACATCACACTGATGATGATGGGCGGCTGCGCTACGATGATGTCAATGCCCCGCAAAGCCTGGCAGGAGTTTTTGATGGCGGCTGCGGGACCTGCCGTGAGCCTTGTTTTAGCGATTATCGGTCTCTGGTTGCCGAACCACATGCCAACCCTGAAAAGACCTCTGGGCGAGTTCCTCTACTATCAGGTAGGCTGGCTGAACATGGCCCTGTTCATTTTTAACCTGCTTCCAGCCTTTCCCATGGACGGCGGCCGAATACTGCGTTCGCTGCTGCAACAATTTTTCATGACACGCCTGCGCGCCACCTGGGTGGCTTCACGAATCGGCCGTTTCATCGCCATCATAATGGCGGGGTCGGTGCTTTATTCGATGCTCACCGGCAATGTGCGGGGATTTATGATGATCCGTCTGCTGATCGCCTATTTCATTTACAAATCAGCCGAGCGCGAATACCGCATGGTGCTAGCTGAAGAAACTGAAATGCGCCCCCCACCCTTCTCCGGCTTCCCGTTCTTCAGCCAAAGAGTCACATCCGAGCCGCCACCGGACGACGGCAAGGCCGTCGTCAGCCCCCCGCCCTACGAGCGCAGCGGCGCCACACGCGTAGATGTCCGCAAGGAAGATTAAGGGTTCAGTAGTCAGAATGAGAGACCATCAACTATCCACCAGCACCCAGCCGCTATCCACTCTTCACTCTTAACTAACTTCAACCATTATGCATTCAGAACTTTTCCAGATAGGACCGCTGACCTTACGCGCTTACGGACTGTGCATGGCCTTGGGCTTCCTCTTCGGTTGGCAGGCGGCCGTGCTCCTCTGCCGGCGTACAGGACAAAATGTTGACCGCCTCACCAGTCTGCTCACATGGATGATGCTATCCTCGGTGATTGGCGCGCGCATGGCCTATGTCATGGAACACTGGACTGCGGAGTTCGCCGACAACCCGTTCGCAATCATCCGTATCGATCAAGGCGGACTGATGTTTTACGGCGGGTTCATAACCGCCGCGCTCGTTCTTGGGCTTTATGCCTATTTGAACAAGCAGAATTTTTTTACAATCACCGATCTGGTGCTGGCCGTCGTACCGTTGGGACACGCCTTCGGTCGCGTCGGCTGCTTCCTGCACGGTTGCTGCTACGGCAAGATCACCGGCTCCTGCATCGGGGTATGTTTTCCACGCCACTCTCCGGCATGGTGGGAACAGGTTTCTACCGTGCCGCCGCTCATCACGCAGGCGGCTGTCAAAAGTCTGCCGGTTATCCCCACCCAACTAATTGAGTCAACAGTCAACGCGTTGCTTTTCATCATGCTTTACAAACTCTACCCGAAACGCCACCTCCAGCGCGGATTGATTACCGGCTGCTACCTTGTCGGCTATGCAACACTGCGCTTCGTGATCGAATATCTGCGCGGCGACCCGCGCCTGGCCATCGGACCGTTCTCGATCAGCCAGACTATCAGCATCGGCATCCTGGCCGTCGGTCTCGCCTGCCTGCTCTACTCCCGGAAAGCCGTATCTACACCGGCGCGCGGTAAGTGATGCCGGATCCGGAGTTGTTCGCGCCTTCCGGTTCGCATACTACACGGAAACAGCCTGCCGCCATCGGCGCCCCCCTCACAAACCCTGACCGCAGCACTTCTTGTATTTTTTGCCGCTGCCACAGGGACAGGGGTCGTTACGCCCAACAGCCCGCTGCTGATGCCTCACAGTGACTCCGGGATGCGCGCTTGCGGCAGGCGTGTGCTCAGACTCTTCCATCGCCTGCAACATCGCGTCAAAGCCGGCCTGCGCCGCCTGCGGCACCTGATGATTACTGGATGCCTGCGGCTGCACACCTCCACTCAACATATTGACATCCGCATGCACAGTCTGCACCCTGGACGACATGGTCATCATGCGATTAAGATTTTGCACCGTCGTGGCGCGGAACACCGATGTCGCCACCTCTGTCTTGATACCGGTCATCAGCTCTTCGAACATCTCGAAAGCCTCGCGCTTATACTCCACCAGAGGATCGCGCTGTCCGTACGCCCGCAGATTGACCCCGTGCCGCAGCTCATCCATAGCCCTCAGGTAATCCTGCCATTGCTGATCGATGCAGCTCAGGAAGACCGAACGCTCCATGATCGGCAACACACGGGCATCCTCCATAGAACACTTTAGTTCGTATGCCTCAACCACCCGCGCATAAATCAACTCCGCCGCCTCTTCAGGCTTGCCTTTGAAAGGATCGATCTCTTCCACCCGCACGGCCACCGGGAATGTGTCACAGACCCAGTCGACCAGATCCTGCGGTTCGGCATCCTTGGCTGAGGAGAGATACTTCTCGCACTGTGTCAGTATCAAATCATTGAAAACATCTAAAATATGGCCGTGAGCACCGTTTTCGTCCATCAGCACCTCACCGCGCAGATCATAGACCACCGTGCGCTGCTTGTTCATCACATCATCGTATTCAAGGGTGCGCTTGCGGATAGCGAAATTCTGCTGTTCAACACGTCGCTGCGCGGTCTCGACCGAACGGTTCAGCCACTTGTGCTCCAACGCCTCGCCCTCCTCCATACCGAGTCGCGTCATGATGCCCGAAATGCGGTCGGACCCGAACAGGCGCATCAGGCTGTCCTCCAACGAAATGTAGAACTGTGACGAGCCGGGGTCGCCCTGACGCGCGCACCGTCCGCGCAACTGTCGGTCGATACGGCGCGACTCGTGCCTTTCCGAGCCGATCACATGCAGGCCGCAAGGTTTTTCAGTCAGCAACTCGCGCAAGGTCTTGTGGCCGTTGTCGTACTTGTTTTCCAGAGTTACCTGCGACTTGACGGTCGTTTCCGGCACCCACACAACCCCTTCGCCGAGTTTGATGTCCGTCCCGCGCCCGGCCATGTTGGTCGCGATCGTGACCGCGCCGGGCTGGCCCGCCAGCGAGACAATCTCGGCCTCGCGCGCGTGATTCTTGGCGTTCAGGACATTGTGCGGTATTTTGGCCATCCGCAACATTCGACTCAACACCTCCGAGGTGTCCACCGTAACCGTGCCCAACAGCAGTGGCTGTCCCTTGCTGTGACGCTTCTCCACCTCTGCGATAATCGCCTTGTACTTCTCGCGCTGGGTTTTGTAAATCTGATCGTTACCGTCCACCCGCCGCACCGGACGGTTGGTGGGAATCACCCCCACGTCCAGCTTGTAGATGTCTTGGAACTCCGCCGCCTCGGTCTCGGCCGTACCAGTCATGCCGGCCAGTTTTTTATAAAGACGGAAATAATTCTGGATCGTGATCGTCGCCAAAGTCTGGGTCTCGCGTTCGATCTCTACCTCCTCCTTGGCCTCTACCGCCTGATGCAGACCGTCGCTCCAGCGCCGCCCCGGCAAGATACGCCCCGTGAACTCGTCCACGATATAGACATGGTTGTCCTGCACAACATAGTCGACATCCTTCTCGTACAAACAGTAAGCGCGCAACAACTGGTCCACATTGTGTACCCGCTCGCTGCGGGTCATGAAATCCGACTGTATCTTCTGGCGCTTCTTGGCCTTCTCCTCGATACTTAGCTCGGTCTCACCCTCAAGCATGGAAAGGGCAGTCACGAGGTCGGGCATCACGAACATATCAGGATCATTCGGAGAAAGCTTTTCGCAACCCTTATCCGTAAGCGACACCTCCCGCGTACGCTCGTCGATGGTGAAAAGCAGATTCTCGCGCAGATCAAGCGCGAACTCCTTGCGCATTTCGGTCAGCATCATGTTCTCGACCTGCTCATGCAATTTGCGCACCGAAACATCTTCGATCATGTGCAGGAACTGCTTGTGCTTGGGCATGCCGTGATAGACCTGATAAAGCTTGTGCATAGCCGTCTCGGTGTCCTTCTCGTCGATCATCTTCCTGGCCTCGCTGATGAAGCGGTTGCAGATCTCGTTCTGTTCGCGCACCAGGCGTTCGATGCGTGGACGCAACTCGTTGTACTGGGCGGTTGAGGAATGTGCTGCCGGACCCGATATGATCAACGGCGTACGCGCCTCGTCAACCAAAATACTGTCTACCTCGTCAATGATCGCAAAATAGTGGCCGCGCTGCACAACCTGAGCCGGCTCCAGCGCCATGCCGTTATCTCGCAAATAGTCAAAGCCGAATTCGCTGTTGGTCCCGTAAGTGATGTCGCAAGAGTACTGCTTGCGCCGCTCGGAGGGATCCATATGATTCTGGATGCAACCGATAGTAAGGCCGAGATACTCATAGATATGTCCCATCCACTCCGCATCGCGACGGGCCAGATAGTCATTGACCGTCACCAGACGTACATTGTTGCCGGACAAGGCGTTGAGGTAGAGCGGCAGCGTTGCCACCAAAGTCTTGCCCTCGCCGGTCTGCATCTCCGCGATCTTGCCCTGATGCAGTACAATGCCGCCGACCAGTTGCACGTCAAACGGCACCATGTCCCACATCAACGAATGGCCGCAAACCTCCCGTGTGCTGCCGCACAGGCGGCGGCAGGCGTTTTTGACCGTCGCGAAAGCCTCGCACAGGATATCGTCCAGACTCTCACCATCGGCCACGCGCTGCCTGAAATCAGCGGTTTTGGCCTTCAACTGCTCCTCTGGAAGTCCCTGATAAGACTGTTCAAACTCATTGATCCTGTCAACCAACGGCTGCAACCGTTTCAGATCACGGTCATTCTTCGTTCCGAAAAGCTTCTTAATCAGATTCATCTAGTGCCCTTGTAGCGGCGAAATCCTCGCCAAATATTGCATCAGTCAAAAAACTGAAAGATTTAACCATAATCGGCGTCCAAGTTCCAGTTCAACCTTAACGAGACGCTTGAAAGGGGGGTGCTTCACAATAGTTAGACGTTGTCCGAAAAGATTTTTTCGGGCAAAGTTTTCAGGGTTCAGAGTTCAGTATTCGGGCACCGAAAGCAGCAATTCTGCTTGACAAATAACGTCGCAACATGCAGTGCCGTGCTGTGTCAATAAACGGCGGGTTATACCCGCTTCTGGCGAAAATTCAGAAACATGCCGACACGCGGC
>CAZKZI010000034.1:0-24480 GCA_964557205.1 uncultured Lentisphaeraceae bacterium | reverse complement strand
CTGCGACACGCGCGGCGCCAACCGCCAGCCGCTCTTACTCTGACCTTTCTGTACCTGCCACAACACGGGTCGTTCCCTCTGCATCGTCGCGCAAAGTGCCAACCCGCCCAGCATTATCACACAATGGCAATGCGTTCCGCGCCACAACTCCCACGCGCTCCACGCCGACCATCAATCGCCAAACGCCAAGCGCTCCTCCTGCCTCATCTTCATTCGATCGGCGAAGGACTGAACTCCGCAACACAGCCTCCATGAGCTTCGGGTCTTCCCTCAACACACATGGCTTAACCCATGGCCGGACAAAGCCCGAATTGAGCCTGCGCTCCGTCGGCAGCCGCTCATCTACGAGCATCATGCGCATCGACAAAAGCCCCCCGCTGTCAACTTCACGTTCTATACGCACGCCTGTGCTAAGAACAGCTTCGCCGTCCAGAACTTCTGCCGTACGCGATTTCAGAAACAGCCGGTACACTGACGGGCGCAATACGCTTTACCATCCGCCAACCAGCAAGCCTGCGGCAGGATACCGCCCGTTCCGGCCGCATAGTGACAGTCGGCACCATCGCAACAATAGGCAGCCCTATTGGTTCAATCCCTGGACCTTTAGCTACAATCACTATGGCTTTGCGCCGCCTTGGTACCCTCGACCTTACTTTCACCCCTACTATGCCCCCTACTATTATCCCTCTAGCAGCATAGGCTTCTCGTGGTTCAACGGCTCTTGGGGCTTTTCCTTCTCCTCCCACACTCCGATTTACAGCACACGCTATTATGACAGTTGGCACTGTGGCGGCTGGGGCTATTCCCGCTTATATTACGACGGTTGGCGCAACGGCTGGTACGGCGGCATCTCATACATCTACAACCCCTGGCCGATCTATCGCACCTGCTACTTTTACGAACCGTCACCGACAGTCATCCACACCGAGACTGTGTATGTGACCCAACCATCCACCGTTACCTACTTGACGGAACAAGCCCCCGACACACAGATCAACGCAACCGATACCTCGCCTGGCTTGCGGGAGCCGGATCCGGCCGAAGAGCATGTCGAAACGCCCGCAACCAGTTATTTATATGAAGATCCATACGGTTCTGACTACACCTATCAGCCTGAGTATTACGACCTGAGCTTAGACTTTGTCTCTTACGCCGAAGATCTCGACCCCGAAACCATCTGGCTATCATACGCTGGCCTCGACTATTGGGAGACTGACACCAACCAGTACAATCGCGAGAACACGGCAGCGTACAGATAAACCCGCTGCACGAAATCGCATCTGACCGAATTATCCCAGTGCCACGTCAAGTAGCATCATCACCGCAAAGCCTGTCATGGTTGCCATAGTTACCAAATCAATGTTTGCCTCGTTCCGCTGAGATTCTGGAATCAGTTCTTCTACCACTACAAAAATCATTGCTCCGGCAGCAAAGCATAGCGCATAGGGCAGGATGTTCTGCATGTGCAGGACAAATACGGCACCAAGTACCCCCGCAATCGGTTCTACGATGCCGGACGCCTGCCCCATCAGGAAGCTCTTCGTCCGGTTCATCCCTTCTCGCCTCAACGGCAATGACACCGCCGCCCCTTCGGGAAAATTCTGAAGGCCAATTCCGATTGCCAGTGCTATGGCGCCGCCAAGCGTAGCAGAAGAAAGATTGGACGCCACAGCCCCGAAAGCCACCCCGACCGCAAGACCCTCGGGGATATTATGTAACGTGATGGCAAGGACCAGCAATGTGCTTCGCTGCCAAGATGTTTTGATTCCCTCGCTTTGCTCCGTCGCCAGACCTAGATGAAGATGCGGGAGGACGTGGTCAGCCAATCTCATAAAGAGCCCGCCAACCATGAATCCGATGACGGCCGTCAACCAGGGTATCTGCCCCATCTGTTCTGCCATTTCTATGCCGGGCGCGAGCAATGACCAGAAGCTTGCGGCAATCATGACGCCCGCCGCAAAACCAAGCATCGAATCCATGACTTTGGGCTTGACCGTTTTCGTGAAAAAGACGAGCGCGGCTCCCGCCGCCGTTACGCCCCATGTGAAGAGCGTGGCCATCAGCGTTTGTGTGATGGAATTGTATTGCTGGATGAAGTCTATCATGCCACCACCTGCATTATTGCTCGCCACCCAAGGATCATCAGGATTTCCGGCATAGCCCAAATCTCCTTCCAAATCGCCCGAAACATATCACAGTACGCTTGCCCTTGAAGCAGGCTTTATGCAATGCGATGCTGATGCAAGGTGCCGATAGGTTGCATAAAGCCTACTGCGGAGGTTTGTCTAAGCATTGAACCTCCCCCGCACACTGCCCCCGGCGCACATGTGCCCCATCCCTTGCGTTGTGCCTTCCGGTTGCTGGTTGCTGGTCACTTTTTTGACGCGCGCCTGCGCCTGATCGCGGCGGCAGCCTGTTTCTGCACATCCGCCAGCGACATGCCGGTCTTTTTGGCGATCGCCTCGTACCCGATCTTGCGGTCGGTGTTCTCGGCTTTCATCACCGTCTCCTTGTCAGCGCCTATGTCGGCCTTCGCCACCAGATAGCCCTGATCACCCTCCTTAGCCGCGCCTTTCTGGATCATCTGCTCTATCTGCGCGCGCCGGTCTTTGCGGCGGGCCTTCGCCTCTTCTTTCGCGTCCGCCTGCGCCAGACAGACAAATCCCATAAACGCCGCTACCGCGACACACAAAACCTGTTTGACATGCTTCATCTTTCGTCTCCTTTACTTGTTTGACTTTTAATCCAGATTCAAGAAGTCTTCCAGTTCTTTCTGCACCTTGAGATTCACATCCATGGTGATGTGGATGGGCTTGATCTCGTGTTCGGTCTTTATCGAAAGACATCCGGGAGCCAGCCCAGCCACTGTGCACGCCAAAAATGCCATCGTCACGTTTATTCTAAGCAATCGCATTCTCTCACCTCCTATTTGTCCAAATTTCATCTTTCCAACCCCACCATCCCAAATTCCTGTCCTATCCCCATGCCCAAAGTTCAAGTTTCAAGCGAAAGTTGCGTGAAAACATTCTGAACCCTGAACCCTTCACTATTCACTATTCTTTCTGCCGAGCGGCTTGCGCGACATTTCCAGGCCCATGTTAAACAGATCCTCCATCGGACCGTGCAGGTTGAGATTCAAATCAACCGGCGCCGGCCACTCTTTATAATTGGACTTGCCTCCTAACTTGATCCTCAATATCCCTTGGTCTTCCGCCAAGGTCTCAAGATCAACCCTCACAAAATTGAAATTCATGTCGCTTAAGGCCTTTGACAAAGGCTCCTGCACGTCACCCCTGATACCGGCCTTTTCCAAAAGTTCCAACATCTGTCCGCTGTCGTCAAGTCGGAGCGTGCCGCTCTGCCCCGGCAGCGAATAAAGAAAGCCGCTGTCAAATTTCACCCGGCCGCGGTCGATACCCACCGGGAAGCGACCGTAAAGATACCCCTCTATCTGACCCTTGAAGGACAACGCCATCATCAGCGCCTCGCCAAGATCGATCTTGTCGGCATAGACTATGAAATCGTCTTTAGGCTTTTTGAAATCAAGATGCACCGAATAAGCGTTCAGCCGCCCCTTGCACCACCCGACCTCCAGCCTGTCTACAAAAATTTCCTTAGGCGTAAGGTGAAACTCCAGACGCCCCGCGTCCAAAATCATTTTGCCGACCCTTGCCTGTTTAAACGTCACAACCGGACGTTCTATTGTCCTAAAAAAAACTCCGCTCTCAAAAGCCACGTCCGCCGCCACCCCGTCGGCCTCCATCTCGCCGCTGGCGAAATGTCCGTCACACATCTTGACCCGCCCCAAAACATGCGGTTGCGAGCCCATGAAGCGCAATTCTGCCTCCGCCGATACTATGCCTGTCACAACCAGCTCCGGCATCCGCGCCCGTATCGCCTCGGCGATCACGCCGTCCGCCTCTAGCGACATCTCCGGCAATGACAGCCCGAGCACCGCCTGCCGCGGATCGGCCAAAGGCATATTTGCCTTTAGGTCAATCCCGCCCGCACAGCCCTCGACCGTGACTGCCAGCCGTGCCTCCACCTCTTCCCCGCGCCGTTCCAACCCGAATGCACCCGGTATCGCGCGCAACCCCTGCGCCTCCAAACGCCGCCAGATCAGCCGCTGCCCCGTACCGAACGACACCCCCCCGGCCATCGTCCAGCCCACATTAACCTCACCCTCCAAATCTTCCAAAACCATGTCCGCATCGGAAGATTTGAAATGACCGCCGCTCCACGACAAATCAGTCTCCAACACCATGTTAGAAACCGCCGACACATTGAACGGCAACACGCTGAACCGCGCCTGCGCGCTGCCTAAACCACCCTCCAAGGACGGTTCCATCTCCGAATCCCGCATCAAAGACAGCTCATGCAGCCAGGCCTCGCCTTCTGCCGAGATCACCTCTTCACCATAGCGCAAAGCCGCGCATGCTCCGGCCCGCGCCTCAATCCGGCCGGACGGCACCGCCGAAATCAACCCCGACTCCGACACGCGCAAGTTGGCCTCCCAGACCGGATTGGACACCAGCCCCGTCACTGCCACATCACCCTCGAACAACATATAACCGTCCGTGACGACAAGCCCGGCACGCGGCAGCGCAGCCGATTCTTTGATCCGCCCGCTGAATGCGCCTGCCGCCGCAGTATAAGGGGGCTCGGCTTTCAACGCCAGTTTAACATCCCCGCGCGCATTGAGATCACGCCGGATGAAATAGCTGTCTGACAAACTAAATTCGCACAAAGCCGCGCCTGCATGCCCCCCGCTCACATCCAGCGAACCAGTCAAACTGACCTTTCCACAACCCACTCGCCCCGCAGCCATGGGCGCGGACGAACGCAGCGCCTCGGCCTTGAAATGAACCTTGCCGTCCCATGCCCCCTGATCAGCACACGCCAACCCCGCCTTCACGGATAAAGTCCCTCCGTCCGAGAAGAAAATCGGCAACAGCGGCAAAACGTCGGGCATCACTTGCGATATGGACCGCCCCGGCAAGTCTGAGTCCAACGCCAGATCCAGCTTCGCCACCCCCTCATCCTGAAGCCACCGGATTGAACCGCGCACCCCGAGCAGGCGTCCCGTCTCACGCTCGGCATGAATGGTGTCTTTAAAAGAAACGGATGACAATCCCGCGCTGATCCGGCAGCTTACGTCATGAAGACCACCGCCCGCCTCCAGCCGCGCCATCTGGAAACGCGCGGCAATATCTTTCCCCGGAATGCTGAAGACACTGTCACGTCCTAGCTCGGCGCTGATCTCAAAATCCTCCAAATCTCGCCAGCCACGAACTTTGGCCGCCCCACGGACAATCAACATGCCCCCTTTTTTGGGCACAAGGCCGAAACTGTCCACGCGGTCGGGCGCTATCAGGCGCGCGATGTTGTAAAGACGCTTGAGTTCAGACAGCCTGATCTCCGGCGCTACAGAAATCGCTCCGTCGTGTAAATTCAGATGGCCAGCCGCCTTAAAGCTGAAAAGCTGCTCGTCAACCGCGTCAATCCAGAAGCGATAACGGTCAGCCGCCTCATGGACCATCCCGGCGTCAATGACAATTTCGGCCAAATGCGTGCCGCCGGCCAGTTCCACCTCGATCCTTATGTCGTTAAGCACAACCGTGCCGACTGAAAAGACCAGATCCGACGGCTGACTCTCCGGCTGCGAATCATCACCCTGCCGCGCCGTTTCCAATAACGGCTTGAGCCTTTCGTAAACCGGTGACACCACCGAAGCCCCGTCCACAACCAGCCGTGTGCTGACGCCGCTCAACCCGACGCGGCCGACATGCCCCCGCAAAAGATCCCTGACCGTGAAAAACGCTTCGGCCCGCTCGATATATAACATCTGGCCGTCCTCGCCCAGCGCCAAATCATCAATGACCACCCGTGTCGGCGTCAGATGCGATATCCGGAAATAGAGATTGGTCAACCCGCGCTCGTCCAGAGCGTTACGCACAAAACGGTTAGCCACAGCCTCCCGTTTGATCCAGGCCGCGCTGACAATGCTTATGGCCGCCGCCAGCAAAAGAACTACCGCGAAAAAAAACGCGCGGAAAAATCCCCTGTGCCGACGGCCCGGCCTCACAGACCTCTCGCCATGTTTGACATTAGTCACGCATTAATCTTAGCTTTTAACGCATGCCGCGGTCAAGCCGCCCCTCAGGTCTGGTTGACTTCCATTCCACTGCCGAACGCGACCACCCCCAGCGTCTGCTCCAGCACAGCGCCAAGTCCGTAGGTCTCAGATTTTTTGAAAACGATGCGCGTGCGGCAAGCCTGCCCGTCCTCGTCCTTACCGCGCCGCGAGATATCCAGCGTCACCCCGGAGTGAGTTTCGTCATTGCGGTTCAAGTTTATCACCGTCGTCATGTTGCGGCTGTCGTGATAGAGCCCCTTGCCGTCCGCAATGTTGTCGGCCTGTCCCCTTAAAACCAGCAACATCTGGCACAAGTCGTCGAAGTTTAGCTTGACCGTGACGCGGTTGACCCAGTCGAAGGTCGCATGCTGACGGTTACCCTGACTGGCCGATCCCGTGGCCACGCTCTTCTGCGGCGCCAGCGTCAGATAGACCACCCCTTCACGGTCGCCGCCGGCAGGCACAACCTCAAACCGCGCCGCGCTGCCGCTGCCCTTGCCGTTCGCATGGTAGAATGACAGCCGCGGTCTGTAACTGCGGGTCTGCGCCTCGTCATCCGCCGTCTTAGGCATGATCTCATTGCTCTCTGTGCCGTTGTTCATTTCTGCCTCCTCTTTTGTTTTGCCGTTTCACGAACCGTTCGTGAAATCAGCCACAAAATAACACACGCGGCAGAAAAAAATGTCGCTTGACAAGCGACATTTTCAACAAAATCAACTTTCCCGTCCCTCTACTCATACAGCCAGCATCGGCTGGTTGAAGGCATATAGCGCATCGTTAATCATCAAAATGTCATAAACGCCCCGCTCTAGAAAAAAGCGTATGATCAAGTCGAACGACGAACTCGATGAAAGTGCGAAGCCCGCAGACGCCAGCAGTTCATGCGTTTCACCGACCGAGAGCTGCAGGGCCAGCGCAAAGGCCACCGCCGTCGTCTTCTTGGGCTGATATCCAGGATCGCTCCGTATCTTCGAGAACAGCTTGCGGTCGACATGCGCGCGGCGGTAAACCTCGACCTCGCCCAAGCCGCTTTTGCGGATCATTTCCAGCAGGCGGCGCGAGAACGGCAACCCGGCAAGCGCCAGATACTCCGAAAGCTCAGCCGGCGGCTCGCAGACGCTCGCGGCCGCAGCATCACTGTCTTGCGTCAGTCGCGCGCCGATGTAAACGCGGAGTTCGGCCAGCACCTCCGCCCCGCAGGGCACCGCCTTACCCTTGCCCGATTCTTTGTTTTCCGCTGAATACATTTTAGCGCAGGACGGTTTCAAGCGACACCTTTCATCGTTTCTCCTCTCAAAACAGATAGTTGAGCAATTTTGACCTGGCTAAAAAACTTTCAATTTCCGACGGTAATTGACACCAGCCGCATATTTTGTTTTACTATCACGAAATTTTGACCGCATTGGACCATAGCTCAGTTGGTAGAGCACGACACTTTTAATGTTGGGGTCGTGGGTTCGAATCCCACTGGTCCAACCATATCAGCGGCAAAACATCTCTTCAAAAAAGCAGCCGGAATAAACGTCGCGCTTAATCCGAAGGCCTTTTTGTTAACCTAGACCCCTGCAAACCCCCTGCAAGCGACGGGAATCCGGTTTCAGACCGGGATCGAACACTTATACCCCGAACACTGAACCCTCCGTTTGCACAAACCGGAGGTTTTGCAAAAGCCTCAACCGTTCAGTGTCCAGCCTTCACGGTACGCGCGCTTGAGCAAGGTGTCTGCCTCGGCACAGTCTGTCACACGTCCGGCCGTGCCGTCATAACTGATCTTCCTGCCGACACGGTAGGCCACCAGCCCTAGGCACATCTGCTCGATCATGTCGGCGCTGTACGCGAAGTCGCAGGCGGTTTTCAGCGACGGGTTCTTGCAGGCGTTAATCCACTGTTTCTGGAAGTGGCCGACCGACGGCATCAAATCCTCTTTTTTGCGGGGCTTGTAATAGGTCAAACTTCCGTCCTTGCCGAGCGGAATTAGCGCACGTGACGTAAAATCAGCCACCAGAATGCCTTCGCTACCCTTGAACATCGCGCCGTGCCCGATCTTGCTGATGTCCACATAGGAGCTGGGAGAGTTCGGCATGGCACCGCCCTGGTACCACGTGATGCTGATCGGACCGTGCCAGCCGTTGGCGGGATGCTCGAAGCGCATCTCGGCTTTAACCGGCGTGACATCCGGATTGAACGGGTCGCCCTTCGCCTCGGCGGAAGTCGGCAGGTGACAGTCGACCGCATTCCACACAATGTCCATGGTGTGGCTTCCCATATCGCCGATTTGTCCGATGCCGAAATCCCAATACATATTCCACTGCAAACAGTTGGCACCAGACTTGCCCGCGAAATACTCATGGTTATACGGATGGTCGGTCTTAACCGGCCCTAGCCACAGATCGTAACGCATATCCGAGGGCGGGGTTTCGCCCGCAGGCAGATAACCGGGCTTGGGAATTTGGCGGTTGCCCCAGGCGTAAGCCGCCTGCAGTTCGCCGACCGCGCCGTCGCGGAGCATCTCCGCGATACGGTTAAAGTTGTCATGCGCGTGCCGCTGCATGCCGACCTGTGTCGCGAGTTTATCTCTTTTGGGCAGCCAGTTGGCGCGCACCACGCGAGCCTCTTCAACCGTGATTCCCAACGGCTTCTCCAGATAGACGTGCATGTCGCGGTTCAGCGCCCAGTTGGCCACGAACGCATGCGTGAAATCAGTTGTGCAAACCACGACAGCTTCGATGTCTTTCTGTTCGAGACATTTTCGCCAGTCGCTGTAAGTCTTTGCTTTGGGAAAACGTTTGACCGCTTTTGCGAGGTTCCGTTCCCAGACATCGCAAAGCGCAACCACGTTCTCGTCTGCGATTGAATCTAAGTGTGCGTGGCCGCGCCCGCCCGCACCAATCAGCGCCACATTCAGTTTGTTGCCGGCCGCCCCTGCTCCGCGCAACCCTCCCGGCAGGATAATCAGACCCGCACCGGTAGTGACTGCCGACTTAAGAAACTCACGTCTTTTCATTCCCCTTGCCCTTTCTATTTGTCCGAGACCCTCCTCGGTTTTTTCCCATAACCCCAATATTCTGCGCCGTTGGGGCTGATCCGTATCCCAAACAGCGGCTAGGTCGCACGATAAATCAGATACGCCGCTGACCATAGCCGTTTCCGTAATTTCTTCTTTATAATCCTCTAGGGTCTTTTTGTCAAGAGCGGGTGCGATGCACCGGCGGACGGCTGGCAATCGGCGGAAATGCAGCCAGCTACAGTGCCTAGTCGTATAATCTCGGTTACGGGTAATCCTGACGCGTGGGCCGGACCACAATGTCGCTCACATGCACACGCGGCGGCAAGCTGACAACATACTGTATAGTGTCTGCCACATCCTCCGCCACCAGCAGCGGACCGAACTTGTCCTCGAAATTCTGCACCATTGCGTCACTGTAACCCGCGGCATCCTGAAAACCGCTGATCGTGATGCCCGGCTCGACCAAGGTCACCCGCACGCCTTTAGGACCCAACTCACGGCGTAACCCCTCTGCCAAAGCGTGCACCGCGAATTTCGTTGAACCGTACACCGCGCTGAAAGGCGATATGTGCCGCCCCACAACCGAACCCACCACGACAATGTCGGCCGCCGTTTCCGGGTAGCCCTTCTCCTGCCGCGGCAGCATCTCGCGTGCGGCCCTCTGCAACAGCGCGAGCGTGCTGGAGACATTAACCTTCAGGATGCTTTCATACCGCGACAGATCGGCGTCTTTCACCGAACCGCCCAGCCCCCTCCCGGCATTCGCCACCACAATATCCGGTGTCTTGCCGAAGCATTTCGCCGCGGCGGCAAACAGCTTGTTCACCATACCCTCTTCCGCTATATCCCCGGCAAAGCCGCTGAAAGAGTTGCCCAGTTCCACTTCAAGCTGCTTCAGCTTAGCCGCGTTACGACCGCTGCCGACCACACCGAAGCCAGCCGCAACAAATCTTCGAGCCGTCGCCTCCCCGATACCTGAAGTCGCGCCCGTCACCAGCGCCACTCGCGCATAACTCTCATGTTTCTTCATGCACACGCTCCTGTAAACTCATAGTCACCACCCCGTGACCTCACCATGCCCTCCCATGATTACAAACCATGCCGATTGCTGACAGTGTATCATTTGCGCCGCGCTCACTCCAGCCCCAGACCGCCTTTGCCAATCCGCCTTTGCCTTTCGCCTAACCCAACTGTCTCCCATCCTTGCCTGCCCCGCAGAAAATATGCTATCCTAAGAAGAAATTTCAGTCTGGGGGAGCATGGCGATGGATTTATTGAAAGCATATGAGATGATGCTTACTATCCGCTTTTTTGAAGAGGCGATAGAAAAGCTGTTCCGTGAAGGGAGAATCATGGGCACAGCCCACACCTGTATCGGACAGGAAGCCGTGGCCGTGGGCATCGCGGAGGCTCTGGACCCGCAGGACGCCATGACAACCACCCACCGCGGACACGGCCATTTCCTGGCGCGAGGCGCCGACCCCGGACGCGCCATGGCCGAACTTTTCGGACGCGAGACCGGATTCTCGCGCGGCCGCGGCGGCAGCCAGATGATGATGGATCCGTCCATCGGGTTCTACGGCGCGAACGGCATCACCGGCGGCAGCATCCCCTTCGCCACCGGCCTGGCGCTAGATGCCAAACTGCGCGGGACCAGCCGCGTGACCGCGTGCTTCTTCGGTGACGGAGCCTCCAACCAGGGCGTATTCCACGAATCGCTCAATATCGCCGCACTTTGGAACCTGCCGGTCCTGTACGTGGTGGAAAACAACGGCTACGCAATGTCAACCGCAACCCGCAACGGACTAGCCGTAGAGCGTATCGCCGACCGCGCCGCCGCTTATCGCATACCTGGGCGCACCATAGACGGTAACAACCTCAACGACGTCTACGAGACTGCCTACGCAATGCTGGGCGAAATTCGTGCAGGCCACGGCCCGGCCTTGCTTGAATGCCGCACCTACCGCCTGTCAGGCCATTCAAAAGGCGATCCAAGGGTTTACCGCAGCCGCGAGGAGGAGAATGAAGCTTGGAAGGATGACCCCGTACTGCGCCTGGAAACACACCTTCAAGCCAAAGGTCAAATCTCTGAAGAAGATATCACCCGTGCGCGATCGGCAACCCGGGCCAGAATCAACGCGGCTGTGAGTTTCGCCGAAAACTCACCCCTGCCTGATCCAAACTCTTTGAAAGACGCTCTTTTCGCGTAACCGCTTTAGCCATCTTTAATAGAGTATAAACTTAACCGAATATCTCGCACCGAAGGGAATTATGATTCCAGCGGCAGTCAACCAGTAACCAGCAACCAGTAACCAGTAACCAAATTCATTCCATGAGATCTATCACTTTCACTCAAATCATCAGGGAAACCCTCGCCGCCGAACTGCGGCGCGATCCGGCAGTCATACTTATGGGCGAGGATATCGGCGTTTACGGGGGTGCCTTCGGTGTCACGCGCGGCCTGATCGAGGAGTTCGGGCCGCAACGAATCCGTGACACTCCGATATCAGAGCAGGCGCTGACGGGCATCGCCATCGGGGCGGCCGTTGCCGGACAGCGTCCTGTCATAGAATTCATGTTCATGGATTTTATCACGCTGGCCGTCGACCAGATCGTCAACATGGCCGCCAAGCTCTATCCCATCTACGGCCAATGCTGCCCGCTTGTGCTGCGCGCGCCTCCCGGTGGTGGCCGCGGTTACGGCGCCACCCACTCGCAATCCCTGGAAAGACTCTTCACTTGCGTCCCGGGCATCAAAATCGCTGCGCCTTCTAATGCCGCCGATGCCTCGGGACTGCTGCAGACCGCGATCCGCGACAACAACCCGGTCTTATTCCTCGAGCACAAGCTGCTTTATCCGCAGCGCTTCGAGGTCGAGGATGCCTTGCCGGCACCGATACCTTTCGGTTTCGCCAAACTTCCGCACGAGGGCGACGACCTCACGATCATCGCCTGGTCCCACATGGCTTTCCTGGCGCGACAAGCCGCTGCCGAACTGGCTGCCGCAAACATCGGGGCGGATGTGGTCGACCTGCTTACCCTCAACCCGCTGGACATCGACACCATCGTGGAATCGGCCCAGCGCACCGGTCGTGTGCTGATCGCCGAAGAAGGCCCTAAAACCGGCGGTTTCGCCGCTGAAATAGCCGCCCAGATCATGGAGCATGCGAATGACTATCTCGAAAAGCCTGTCATGCGTGTGGCAGGCGCCGATTTTCCTGTACCCTCGGCCAAAAATCTGGAAGCAGCCTGCCTGCCCTCCGTACAGGACATCATCGCAGCCGCCAAAGACTTGACCGCATGACCCATGACCTTCTCGCTAATAACCCTGTCCTACAATAAGCTCCCCTGTACACGGCGCTGCCTCTCGTCGCTTATCGAGGACTCCGTCACCGACGCGCCGTGGGAAATGATCGTCGTGGACAACGGTTCCACCGACGGCAGCGCCGAATGGTGCGACATTGAACTAAAAGCCCTGGGTGCCGCACACGGAGTGCCCGTAACTGTTCTCCACAACCCGGGCAACATCGGATGCTCGTCGGCCCGCAACATGGCCATCGCGGCAGCGCACGGCAAATATCTGGTTTTCGCCGACAACGACATCATGCCGCGAACCCAACGTTGGATGCCAGGGTTGCGCGATGCGTTAAACTCCGTGCCGCGCGCAGGCATGGCCGGCGCCAAAATGGTCTACCCTTGGCCGCCTTATCCGATCCAGTGCGCGGGCGTAGGCATCTCGCGGCGCGGACACGTATGCTTCAGAGGACGGGGAGAACCCATCGACACCCCAGCTTACAACCGGACGCAAATCGTACAATGCTTGATAAGCGCCTGCCTGCTGATACCAGCCGCGCTGCTACAAGAACACGGCGTTTTCGACGAAGCTTTTCATCCCGTGCAGTTCGAGGACTTCGATCTGGTTTACCGCCTGCGCTCCGCCGGTTATCAAGCGCTTTACACACCAAAAGTCGAAATGTACCACTTCGAAAGCGTCACCACACAAGGCATCCCCTCCGTGCGCAACGCGGCCGTCGTGATCCGCAACGGTCTGCTGTTCCAGAAACGCTGGCAGCATTGCTTTGAAACAGAGGACGGACCTTCAGAGGAGTCTTGCCGCTGGCGCAAGATCGAAACTGTGCCTTTCGATTCTATCGACGATCTACCTAAGCGCTGATCACAATTGCCTCTGCTTGTCACGGCATAGCCAATCGAAGCCAAGCCGGGAGCTTCTTCCTCTTGTTGCCGTTTTATTGTGAGAGGGACGCAGGGCTAAAGTTCGTCGTAGCGGGATTGACAACATGCGAGCTTAACCCAGCACAAGAACCGTCTGCTGTTGATCCCGTTGCAAAAGCCAGTCGAGAAACTTCTGCAGGGAACCGTGAGGGTTAGCTTTTGAAAACGCTACGAAGTCGATCTGGCGGACTTTCAAGTAGCGCCAGTTCTCGCCGGTCTCTTTCTGAACGTCCTGACACCAGCGCGTCATATGCAGGGCTTTTGCGTCTGTATTGGCGAACTCACGGCCCTTGGTTTCCAAGATCCAGCGAACTAGCCCTTTGGGGGTCTTTTGGATAGCCACGAAATCGGGGTAGTAGAGGCGGATGCCGCCCTCTTCGTCGAGGTATTGGATGCAAAAATGCGTATACCACTCGGACAAAGCGGAGAATCGTTCAATGTCAGCCGCAGTGTCCAAGAACTTCGCAAAATCGGTTTCCAATGAATTAAAACAGGCTACTTTGTTAAATACGGTATGGTCGGCATCGACTGCCATCCGTCGCCACATGAAGGGGGCCGTGTTGTAGAGCGAAAACCGGTCACCTTGCAACTTGACCGGTTGGGGCTTGGCGGTGAGTTCGCCAATAGCCCGACTGAACAGTACCGCAACT
Organism: uncultured Lentisphaeraceae bacterium; assembly: GCA_964557205.1. GTDB lineage: Bacteria > Verrucomicrobiota > Kiritimatiellia > RFP12 > UBA1067 > JAQVQN01. The sequence continues at coordinate 10,454 of CAZKZI010000034.1, read as the reverse complement.
GCTTCGAGCAGGTCAGAGTGGTTCAGCTCCCGTCGCAACGCGGCGTCGTCCAAGGCCACCATGCCGTCAAAACACCGATTTTGGATATACTCGGCCACCTTGGGATACAGTTCCGCAAAGAAACCGGTCAGTTTGGCCTTTTTCTCCACGCGCCGCGTCAAGGCAGCGAGGATGCTCTCGATTGGGGGAAGGTTCTGAGCATTGAATTCCACATCGTCCGTGCCGACCCTCACCTGCACAATGCCGTGAATCAGTTCGACCCGGTTTCGCACCTCATCGGTCAGGTTGACTTCCGATGCAAGCGGAGGCAACACCAACGGGTCAAGCTCGGCTAACTTGCGGTACTCGCGCTGATACAAAGCAGTCGTCTGCGGGATGTGAATGTTGTAAATCTCCCGGTCAGAGACCGGCATTATGGTCACACCCGGTTTGGGCGGGGACGACGTAGTCGGGATTCCTACGCCCTCGCCCTCCAGTTCTTTGATGAAGTTTTCGAAGGCGTTTGTGCCGATCAACTCCAAAACCTGATTGCTATCCGGTGCCACGTTGCGCATCAGCCGCAATCCACGTCCCACGGCCTGCTCGGGAAGAATTCTCGCTTTGGCCGAGAACGGACGCAAGCCGAGGATCACGGTGACGTTCCGGACATCCCAGCCTTCGCGAAGCATCATCACCGAAACCACTGCTCTGACCTTGGCCTTGCCGCTGTCCACCGTCCGGGCCAATTCCCGCGCCTTGTCCAGATCCTTTGCCGTAATTTCTCCGGTCTTGTCTGTGTGAATGAGCAGCACCCGTCCGTCTTCGGAAAGATCCGTTTCCCGTTGCAAGCGTTCCGCAATCGAATCCGCATCTTTCGTGCTCTCGGCCATCACAAAGAGCAGGGGCTTTTCGCCCGCAGACTTGAAATCTTCGCAATGCTGACGCCACCGCTGCATGGCAATCGTGATCCATTCGCTATAGGCGTCTCCCGCGTCTTTCGACGCGTATTTGTCCGGGTCCTTTTTGTCGGTCTGGTGGATGATGAGCGGGGCCTTGACAATCCGGTCTTCGACCGCCTGGGCTAAAGGGTAGTCCACCACAATCCACGGAAAGTAGGTTCCATTCTGGTTTTTTGGCGTGGCCGAGAAATCCAGCCACAGGTGTAAACCGTTGCCGTGTTTTGCCTTTAACTCCTCATGCAGTGCCAACAGGGTCTTGTTCCAAGCCAATTCGTCGTCGTGAACATGGTGCGCCTCGTCGTTCAAGACCATCAGATTCGGCAATCGCAGGATCCGGTCAAGCATCGACTCCGCATTGCGGGCGTTGAGTTTCGGGGCGTTACCGAGAATCGCGGCGATGGGATTGACCGGCGGGGGTGGCGCTTCCTGCGCGTAAATCTGCTGGATGTTGGTGAGGAAAAGCGCCCCTTGGCCGTGCGCCGCATCCGCCGCATCGCCACGCAGGATGCACTGAAGCGTGAAGAGTCGGCGCCACTCGGGAGGAATCATCGGCATGCGCCAGAAAATCTTGCCGGCCGAAAAGTCGTCGGCGAGGCGCTCGTATACAATTACATTTGGCGCGATCAGCAGGAAGTGATCCGCCATGCGGCTGCCTTTTTCCAGCCGCCGGTGAAAGAAACTCCAGACCGTCAAAAGTGCCATGACCATGGTCTTGCCGCTGCCGGTCGCCATTTTCACGGCATAACGCGGTAATCCCAGCGGCGGCAGGATTTGGTCCGCGTCTTTGTTGATCTCGGGAATGTAGCGTCGTACATACCGGTCGCCGTTCGACGCCGTCAAAAATTGCAGCCCCAGCAAGTCGGTCTGTTCGAAGTACGCCTCGATCAGTTCCGCTGCGTCATAGAGCTTGCGTACCTCGGCCAGATACACCACCGTCTCGACGGCCTCCTGCTGGCAGAAGTAGTATCGGAAACGGTGGCCATCGCCCATATGATCTTCGTGAAACCAGAAACGCAACAGACGTCGAGAGGTCTCCGATACGCCGGCATAACCGTTGTCGCGCCACGCATCGACCTCGCGCCTCATGGCATTGACCAACAACACGTTGCTGATCCGCCGCCCCGGCGCTTCCTTCCATCTGTCCGCGCCCTCGCGCACCAGGTGGCTGACCGGAAGCGAATACGGGTCACGCCCGTCGATCTCCGGCAGGACGATATCCTTTACGCTGAGCGGTTTGTGAACCTTGTTCTTCATAAAATTGAAGCCTTCTTTGGCCACAGGTTAAGATTCACACGATGATTCCGCGACCCGCATATCGTGCCCATCACCTGTAGAAACCGGATAGATCTTTGTCTCGGCTATAAAGCGCGACACCTTTTGCGCCTTACGATCTCCCCATGGCATCTTGCGGCTCTCAGGATAAGTCATATAGAGTAGACGGCGTGCTCGCGTCATGGCGACAAACGCGTCGTTCTGCTCTTCCCTCATCTGGCGGGTTCCCGTTCGCGCCCGATAGTCTGGAAAAACGCCCTCCACCATACCGACTAAGAATACAACGTCAAACTCCAGTCCTTTCACAGAATGAACCGTGGCCAAGGTCAACACGTCTGATTTTCCAGCCGGACGAACGACACCGAGCGACAGTTTCGCGCGGAATCCTGCCAACGTCCTCAGCGTCGGAGATGTGTTCTGGGTGTATAGTTTCCAACATTCCAGCATGACTCCGATATCTGTCAGAATCCGCGCACGTTCATGGTCATCCCATGCGGCCTGTTTTACATGCTCGGATATCTGCTGCAACACAAGTCTCAGTTTCGAGCCGTCCGCCTCCACCTTGCGCCAAGCATTCAGACAGACGCCAAGTCGTTCCTGCCAATCGGCGGAGACCTTACTAGACAACTCTTCCAGCAACTCAAGCCCTTTGGCTTTTGAAGAATGTGCTGACAATTCCTCGAATCCCATTTTTTTGCGGAGCCGGTTCAAATGTAGTTGTGAACGCGGATTGACCAGAAGGCACAGTCCAAGATCGAACACCTGTATCAGCTCGGAGTCAAAGTCCAGACCACTCTGGCTTTGCCGCAACTCAAACGGGATATCAGCCATCTTCAAGCACTTCTCGACAGCCTGCATGGCAAAGCGGGTCCGCGCCAAGACCGCCATTCTTTCCAGCGACATCGCCCCCTCAATGTCCTTACGTGCCGGACCACTCAATAACTCGCGAATCTTTGAGGTTACCCATTGCGCCTCGACTTCTTCTGTCGCACACGAGATCACGAGGCATTCACCCTCGTAGGCATACTCGGCGTCATGCGGATTCATGTGGTCACTCGTGGAGGCAACCAGTTTGTTGGCCGCCCTAATGATCGCTTGCGCCGAACGGTAGTTCTTAGACAACTCGTGCTTCTGAACCGGCTGAAAATCCTCACAGAAGGTCTTCTCCATGAAGTCGGAGCTTGCTCCGTTGAACCCGTAAATGGCCTGACTGGTGCACCCGACCAACAAGACGTTTCCGTTAGGCTGCCCGAGAAGCCGGATTATCTCGTATTGAATCGCATTCAGGTCTTGCGCTTCGTCGACGCAAAGGTACCGGTAGATACGCGTATAATGTTCCAGAATGTGCGGCTGCTCGGTGAACAGGCGGTAGGTCAGAACCAGCAGGTCGTCAAAGTCGATCGCCTGTTGCCTGCGCAATTCGCTCGCAAATGTCTCCCGAATATCATCAGCATACTCCATGCACAAGGATTCACTCAGTCCGGGAAGACCTGTCAGGAAACCGCGCTTGGCCGCGCTGAGGGATGCCAACAAATTAACAAGAACCGTCCGCTGCTCTTTTTCCGTCTTCGCCTGGAACTGCTTCCCCAAAGTGGGAAGAGCCTGAACAGCCTTTTCCATAAGCGCCATCCGGTCTTCGTCGCGCTCAAAAATGGTAGGCATGCGCTCCCCCTCTCCGAGTGCGGAGTAGTGCGCTTCCAACACCATCTGACAAAAGGCGTGGATCGTTCCCACAAACGACCGTTCACCAAGGTCGGGCACGTCCTTTAGTCGCTCCTTCATTTCATCCGCAGCCCGATTCGTAAAGGTCAGGGCCAACACACGGTAGCGCCGTTGCTTTGAACCCAACAGGCGCTTGATACGTTCGGTCAGGACCCGCGTCTTGCCGCTCCCCGCAGAAGCCAGCACCAAATGCGCGCCTTCCGTCTCTTCCACGATCTTCTTTTGTTCAGGTGATAGCCGAATGTCCATTATGCCACCCCCTTTCGCGGCACGCCTAATACGTCCGCAAGTTCATCGAACAGCTCTTTGACTTTCGGAGGAATCCGGCGTGTCTTGTCCGGAAGATTAACGATATGTTCCGCCACTTCCGGCGCTGCTTGTGTTTTGTTGCTGTCCAGCCACTGTTCCAATTCGGCAATCGTTTTGCCCTTGGCCTCGCACTCTTTGGCCTCTCGATGTTTCGGATGCGCCTCTGGAGGGAGTTCAAGTTCGAGAAATGCTGACCGGATACAATCCGCATAACCCGACTGCAACAGGTCGGCCTCGAAATCTCGGCCATTGGGCAGAAACACAATCTTGCCGCCTGTTACACCCATCGCCTGTTTCTCGACTGCGGGCTTTACATTGGCTTCCGCATCGCTGAAGATCAGCCAAGGAATGCCCATTCCCGTAACTAGCCGTAGAAACGCCTTGTAATTACCGTACCCGTCCACATTGACCATCGCAATACCCGACACGAAAGGTTCTTGTCCGAAATAGCACTTCGCGAAGATCGGCAACGCCTGCTCCTCGGTTTCGCCTTCGAACAAAACGACCGCCCGCGCGAAAAGCAGTTCGCCTCGTGTGTTCATCACATCCCGACGGATACGTCGCACGTCTTCGTCCTTTAACGCAGACAGGTCGATCTGCCGCACACTTGTCTCCGATTGGGCTTTTGTGAAGTGGCGGATGCTTCCCAAATCCGCCAGCGCCGCGATGTAAGGCGAGTGGGTGCTGACAATCAACTGTCCCGGCATCTCCGCCATCTGGGCGCAAAGCTGCCGTTGCGCGTTCGGGTGCAGGTGCGATTCCGGCTCTTCCAGCGCAAGCACCGGATGAAATGGCAGTCCCTCGCTTTGCAGCGTCTGCTTCATGATCCAAGACACATACGCGCGGTAAGCCATTAGCGCGGCCCAACTGCGCGTACCCATGCCGTGGTGGTCCAGCGTAAACGGCTCGCAGTCGTGATCCTGCACCTCGACGTTGACCCCCTTTAGTAGGTCTTTAAGCTTGCGGGTCAACGGTGTCAGCGTCACCTCGCATCCGTCATTGCCCATGGGGCGGTTCAGGTTTTTTAACTCACCCGACAGATGTCCCAACTCAGGGCTGGCCGCCACAATTTCGTCGTTCATCGCCGAGAGCGTCTGCTCCCACTTCTCCTGCGACTCTCCAAAGGTCACATGGGAGAGCATCTTGCCGAAATAGGAGCCCCGGTTCCGCAGGTCCGCGACCAGATCACGCTGGGCATTCATGTAGAAAACCGCGAGATGGTCAAGCTTGCCCGTGAAAACGCTTTCCACCGTATCGTCTGATTCATGCCACGCCGCCCCGTCACGCCACAGTTTCAGGCTGTACCGCTTCAACACGTATTCATTCTTGGCATCGTCAAAAGACGCACGGGTGCGCAAACCAACGAAGGCATCCTTGCCCTCGAACTTAACGACCGTACCCAGTTCGGTGTTCTCCCATTCTTCAGAGAAGGTCCTGCCGCGCTTGCCATCCCCATCAACAGGAATGATGCGCACATCGATGACGATCTCCTGCGCCTTGCCGTCTTCCGCCTCATGCGGCCCCGCATAGAAATCATCGGCCTCCACGCTTCGCCGGTCCACGCCCAACGCCAGATTGAGTGCCCGAAGAAACGACGTTTTGCCCGCATTGTTCATGCCGGTCAGCAGTGTGAAGCGCCCGAGCGAGACCGTGACATCGCGGAGCGAACGGAAATGGTGGACGCGCACCGTATCAATCAGGATGTTTTCCGTCAGTTTTTTGAGCGCCATAGTAGCTCCTCCCTACTTCGCCTTCCATTTCAGCAACAGGCTGGTGTCGTTGCCGAAGATGTCCACGACCTTGACTAGGATCTCGTACTTGCCGGCCACCTTGTACTCGTGCTCGGAGCTGATGAGGTCCAATTTGCGGTTGGTTCGCGTACGGTAAGTCTGCCATTGGTTCATGAAGGTGTCGCGCCGATAATCCCAGTCAACCGCCCAGTAATCAATATAGTCCGACCACTTGGTGATCTTCTGCCGCACCTGCTCGGGGATCAGTTCCATGTCAGGGATGGCGAAGTTCTTCAGTTCGACTTTCACCTTCCGTTTGGCCTTGTTCTGCGGCGCGACCTCGGCCTTGAGATAGGCCACATCGAAAAAGCGGATGTCACCGCATTCGACCGCCCGCTTCTCCATGACCTCGCGCGGGATGGTCATCAGCCGCAGGGTCACGGCATAGCTGGCCTTGGCCTGCTTGATGATGGGATCGTTCATGCCCATCTCCCACTCCCAACCCAAGATGTGCAGCTCCTTCTGTCCGGCGGCGGCACACTCGGTCACGGCTTCGTTCACCTGCGTGATCGTCACGGGCGCGTCCACCGCGCCAACGGCGACCAGCACCCGGCCCTTGCGTCCGTGGATGTAACGGAAGCCGGGGCACGGCTGCGCCTGATACAGCTCCAGGATGAACCGGACATACTCCGCAACCAGCGCCGCCTCCGGCGAGGCGTCCGGCTTGCCAAACATCACGCCTTGCCAATACTTACGCTCGTATTGACCAAGATTGAGAATCTGAAAGGGCTTGCACTCGGGAACGCCCAGCAGGCGCTTGCGCGTCGTGTGGATTGCGAAACGTCCGAGATCCGCTCCAATCCACCGCCTGTTATTTCTCTCTGCTGCCACAAGGCTGGATCCAGAACCACAAAAGCAATCTAAGACCAGATCACCCGGACGGGATGCTAGTTCCAGTATGCGCTCGATAAGGTCAACCGGTTTTTGCGTGTCATAATGAACGAACTCCTGTTTGTTAGCTGGTTGAAGACACCGGATGCGCCATATATTGTCGACAGTACGAGTCGTTTTTTCCTGATACATGATGTTGCCGTTCTCGTCACGAGCATTGACCATCTTTCCATCTACTTTTGTTCGTTTAAGTTGCGTTACTGGCACATCACGATCCTCCACGAGTGACTTATATGTATATGGGCTTCCCTTGGATTTTACATAATAGAGAATAACATCAAACGCTTTTGGCAAAGACCTCTTCCGGCTGTCGTGCATTTTATTGTAGTAGTACCAGGCAATCTCATTTTGAAAGTTTTCCTTTCCGAAAATCTCGTCCATCAGGACTTTCATATAAGGTCCGACATGCACATCCAAATGGACAAAAATAGAGCCCGTCTCAGCAAGAAGGTCGCGAAGCATTGACAAACGGTAAATCATCATAGAAAGATATGAACTTAGCCCATTGCCCCATGTGTCGCGGTAAGCCTTCTCTTCGATTAGTGACGACTCTTTTCCCGGCAGCGGATGATCATCGTCACCGACCAGTACTTTTGATGAAAAATTGGATCCCCTCCCAAAAGGCGGGTCAATGTAGATGAGGTCGATTTTTCCTGCGTACTGCTGAAGGAGCGAGGACATAATGAGCAGGTTGTCGCCCCAGATCAACTTGTTGTGCCACTTGTCGGAATCTTCGGAGTCGTTCTTTTGGGTGGCGAACGCGAAGAGGTCGGGGCCGCCGGCGGCGCGGGTGGCGCGGCCCTCGCGGATGGTCTCGATGATCTGGAACGGCAGAGCCGCACCGCGATTGACGATCCGCTTGCCGGCCTCGTCGTATTTCCCCGGCCAAATCAGTTCCGGCTTGGTGATATTCAGGTTGGGCATGGTTGAAAATCCTTTGTGCTCTTCGTGTCTTCGTGGTGAAAAACCTCTTCTGCTACTGAGCCGGTTTCTTCCATGCGGAATTCAGTTTCGACAACACAGAGGAAATCGGCTCCTTGAGTTCATTCAGATTGCGCGGGCTGAGGTACTTCTCGTGTTGCAGGAACCCGACCACAATGCCGGGATGCACACCGGTTTGCTTGGCATACGCGCAAACACGCGGTTTGGTCATCCGTCCCGGTGCTTTGGCGAACGCCCGCATGGCGTCCATGCCGAGACATTCACGCGCAAACGCATCAGCTTCCTTTTCCTGGGTGTTTGCTTTGCCGTCGCAATCCACGGAATCCAGGAACGGGGGCCTATCCTCGCACAGATGCTTGCAGATGTGTCCCAACTCGTGCGCCATGACAAACCAGAAGTTATCGACACGGTCGTAACGGAGCGTATAAGCGGCGACAGCCTGTTTGCCGTGGGAAAACGCAGCTCCATCCAGGAATGTCTGCGGCAGGTGAGGGACGCAGACGAACCGGATGCCGCAGGCGTTCAAATCGTCCAGAAAAGCAGCCACTCCTTTAGATGATGCGGAGTAGGCGGGAATGCGTCGGGCGATTTTCTCGGCGGCACTCCGGTTCAGGGCACCTTTGGGGGCCGTTGCGGCGTCGGCGTCCAATCGCGCTTTGCGTAGCCACGTCAGCGTGTGACGCGGGTTGAAGCGTTTTCTGAGAGCGGCCGAAGACCGCATACACATGTCCATTTCAGCATCCATGAACCTAAAATCGAGCTTTGAAATGTCCCAGAAGTTCATCACTTCGGCCGCCAACGCCGTTGCATTGCGACCAACGTCTTTGATCCAACTCAGCCGGATCATTTCGCGAATCGGCATGTGATTGTAGATCAGCGCCCGATCCACGATCTGCTGAGTCTGCTCTGTCGGCGCGACAAGCCGTGCCCGGTACTGGGTCTCAAGGTTCATCCAATATTCGGCCGATTGTCCGAACGCTGAAGCCAGACGCGCCGCCACATCCTGCGAGATGGCATCCGCCCCCGTGATGATCCGGCTTACGTGCTTGGTGGAAAGATCCACGATTTGCGCGAGGTCTTCCTGTTTCCAGTCGCGAGACTCCAATTCTTCACGGATGAAATCCCCTGGCGGGATGTTCATAAACGGTTTCAGTTGTTTGCCCATGTCTCAGTCCCCATAGTGGTTTGAAAGCTCGGTCACTGTGATCGCTCCTCTGGTCGGTGGATCATCTTCCCACGCCACCGTGAACTCCAGTCGCCAAGAGCCGTCAACGCGAATCGAACAACGATCCGACCCTGCCATCCGCTCAAACTTCAGTGCGGGGTTCTTCCAAAGATCGTAAATCGATGTCGCAGCCTCCAGAGACTGCATCCGCATGAAAAACTTTTTCATTACTTTCGGCTGTAACCGGTACTTAGTTGACCGTCCGCTGGTGTAAAGCTCCTTAAGTTTCCTGTTACCGAACGAAACCTTCACACTTTACCTTTCAAACAAAGAATAGAATAACCCAATAGACTAAACATTGCAATAGTGTTTTTACTGAATTGGTAAAAATAGCATTGTTGGGCAAAGCATTTCTGACTTACACACACCCTTCATGTCGCATCCGTTACAGGAGGCCAAGACCCCGGGTCTTACCCGACCCGGCACAAGCGATGATCTACAAATTACCATTGATGTGGTTGATAGCCTTTTGTTGAGCAGCCGTATATGAAATCGCCATGTTTATTCCTTTAGTTCTTCGGCATGACTTTCTCTCGTGCAAAACTGTATGCTTGATCCCCGGCGACAACGATATGGTCCAAAACTTTGATCGATAACGGCTGAAGCGCCTTTACGAGCGTTTCGGTCAGTCGAAGATCGTCAGTGGAGGGGCGGGCTGTCCCGGCCGGATGGTTGTGGACAAACATGACCGACGACGCCCGGTTTCGCAACGCAACTTCGACTACCTGCCGGGGGTGTAGCCGGACCTCGGCAACGGTACCTTGGGCCAGCAATTCCGCATGCAGAACCCGGCAAGCCGCGTCAAGCGAAACCACGTAGAACACCTCATCCGCACGTCCGGCCATTAAAGGGACAGCATAGGCCATGGCTTCTTCAGACGTTTTCAGGCAAGGCTTATCCGTCTCCAAGCGGTTCTTTAGGTAACGTCGCGCCAATTGGGGGACGAAAGAGAGAAAAGCGGCTGTTCGAGGCCCCATGCCCTCGACAACAGCCAGATCGGCGGGATCGGCTTCAAAAACAGCGGCCAAAGAGCCGAACCCGGTTAACAAGCGGTGGGCAATCTCATTCGTGTCACCGCGCGGAACGGCGTAGGACAAGGCATACTCCAGCACCTCGTGATCGGCGAAAGAATCCAGTCCCGCGTCAAGAAAACGCCGCCGCATCCGCTCCCGATGCCCAGCGTGCGGGCAAGCGAGCGCCACTTTTTTTGAACCTTTAGCCATATCGGTTACCCGTTCGGTTTATAATAAAAGTATACACCTTGCGTGGATCACAAACAACCGAAATGTCAAGCGGGAAAAAGCGAAGGGGCCGATCGGCACGGTTGGGGTGCCCTAAAGTTCAGCAAACGCAAGCAAGAGTGTA
>CAZKZI010000033.1:0-25137 GCA_964557205.1 uncultured Lentisphaeraceae bacterium | reverse complement strand
TACAACGAAAAAAGAAGGAACGCACTTGAAGCCATTACGTTCTGGCACAGGCACACCGCCGTTAAACTGGCGCGGCTACGGGCAGATGACCACGTCGCACGCGGCGAAGTCGGGCGGGAGTTTATCAGCAAAGAGTCGGCCTTCAAAAACGTTTGCCGGACACTGACGAAAGAGAGGGCTGAACTTTTGTGCGAACCCTCAACGAAGACCAAAACGCTGGTTCTGGAAATCCGGACGCTGACGCTGGACACCAAGCTACCCGGAGCAACGGCGTTCAATGCGCTGCTTTCGGCTTTCCAAAAACGCAGGTTTGCGGAACTTGGTGAACTTGAATGCAAGAACGGTGCGGCACTGCTCGCATGGATCGAAAATGATTCCGACGGGAACAAGCGGCGGTGGAACAAAGCGACGGCGGAACTTTCGGCGGCGGCAAAACCGTTTATCGCCGAGCGCGGCAAGCTGGTTAGTCGGCGGATGACGATTCTCAAACAAAACAAAAAAGGAGCAAAACGAACAATCCAAAAATGACCGCTGCGGAATGGATGCCGAGCGAGTTGACAGAAAAGATCAGCGCGTGGAACGGCGAGACCGAAACCATTGCTACCGAGCAGGCCAAACTGGACAGGCGGCTTGCAGAGTTAAACGACGGCGCGACGATCACGGCGAAAAACGCGGCGGCAAGGTTGAAGGAAATCGACACGGCACGCGCCGAACGGCTGGCACTTTTTGCCCGAAATCGGGCACAGGCCGTCGGCGCGTTAGCGTTGCTGGCCGAAACCCAAAAGGCAGGCCAAGTTGAAATCGGGCGGCTTGCCGAGGCGAGCAGAAAGCGTCAAGACGACATTCGCACCGGCCCGGCCAAGTTGGGTATTGAGGAAGCATTGGCCATTCGGCGCGCTTTTTTGGCGACGCCGAACTTATCGGTTTTAAGACTGCGGCGCAACAGGTTGCGCAGGGTGGCCCTGAACGTGATAAGGCGTTCCGAGCGACGCTTGCGCAAGCTGACCAGCAGATTGCTGAAATGCTGGCAAAATGATCCCGGCCGAGCGCGGCGGCAGTCTTCCTTGGGGTGCGTGCCCGTCACCCTCCGCGCAACGGGCTTCCCTCGCCATTAACGCACACAGGCCGCACAGGCGCAAGGCCGCGTGACCATATAAACACACTGCCAGCGGCGGCGGACGCAACACAGGGCGAACTGGACGGCATACAGGCGAAGGGGGGCGTATGGCCCCCCCTTCAAGGTACTGCCAGCACCCTTTTCGGATCAAAACTAAAATCTACGATACTAGCATTAAATAGGTTGATACTGATACCATTGCGCTCGGACGTTGTAAGACTTTCTGTCTTACCACGTTCCTTTATTTCTTCTTTTGGAATATCCTGACGCAAACCGAAAGCGAAGCGCGGCGGCTAAGATTCGGCCTAGAACGGATACGGGTACGTTTCAACCGGTATGTGCTCAGAATGTTCCCGCACCGGCAAGCGCACACCCTGAACGAAAAGCAGGTAGTAGGGCAGAGTGTTCCACCACCAAAACAACACACTAAAACCACAGGGCACTAAATAACGCTTTGTGTAACCTATGGTGTAACTGGCCATTTTAGGCAACTGTCTAAAAAGCAAAAACCCTTGCGGCACAAGGGTTTAAGTCGAATGGTGGAGGCGGGGAGAATCGAACTCCCGTCCGAAGCAGCTTCCCTCTAGCATCTACGCGCGTGTTCCGTCTTCAAGTCTCGTCAACGGGAATGCCGGCGGACAGGCTTACCCGAAGACCAGTGACCACGATTCTTCAAGACACGGGCGCCCGGCCACTCGGCCCCCGTCAGGGTCTGCTAGTCGTCGCTTCCCCGCTCAGCAGACATCGGCGGTTCCACGTCGGGCCTAAAAGTTAGGCCGCGAGGGCGAAGTTATCGTTCGCTTTTATTGTTTTTTCCCGTTTTTTTACGAGGCCAACAGGAGTCCTCGGCGCGCAACCGGACTTTCACATGCTCCGTCGAAACCAGTCGCCCCCTTTAAAAAGAGTGATGACATTACAAGAATAACCTCGCTTCGCCCGGTAGCTTTCAGGCAGGGGAAATCGCGAGGAACAGCCCTTGATTCTTGCACTTTACCTTTTCCACCTGCACCCGCAGGCAGTCAGAACGAATCCTTTCCCCTATGAGCACGACAAAAATACTGCCTTTGCCAATCAGCGTCAAACACAATAATCAATTATTTTTCACTTTCCGGCTCACGTGAAGGTTATTTCGTATGCGCAACCTTCGTAGTTGCCGCCCGCGACGTATTGCGTCACGCCGTCGGCGATTTCGTCCCGGTATTCCCAGTGCGTGTGTCCGCACAGCATCGTCTTGAGGAGCTTCTGCGTTTTTACCCACTTCATGAGTGCCGCGAGCCCCGCGGGATAAGGTTTGCCCGGAACGCCCGCCACCCAACCGTTGCCGAAATTCTCCGCCTTGACCTGTTTGCGCTTCACCACCGTCTCATCGAACAGGCCTTTCGTGTAGAACGGTATGTGGCACATGAGGACGACCGGCAGTCCTTTCGCGAATTCGGCCTTGACCTTCGCGAACACGTCGTTCGACTCCCAATTGGACTGCCCGCCGTTGTCGAAGGCGACGAAATTGACGCCGTTGACGACACGCGAAGCGACCATGAGCGGATTCGGAAAACACTTTTCCATCCGCGCGCGCTGTTCGCGGGCGGTCTTCGCGTTCCGCGGTGCCCATTTGGAGGACCAATGGCCGGCGGTTTCGTGATTTCCGATGACGAAAAAGAAATCCTCGCCGCGGAACGCGGCGCGGGCGGCGTCGAGATTGGCCTCGCTTTCGAAATCGAGTAGGTCGCCCGTATGGAACATCGGCAACTTTTTCTTCTTCGCGTAGGCGATCGACGCCGCGAGCGACGGCATCGCCGTGTTGAAATACTTCGAACGCCGTTCGTAGAGCAGAAAGTCCTTTTCGTCGCGGATGTCCTTCGGCCCCCAGCAGGTGATGTGCGTGTCAGAAAAATGGAATATCTTGAACGGCTTCTTCGCGCCGACGGCGATTTCGAGCGGCGTCACTTTCATGTGTTTCAGGATCAGCTCGTCCGCGAAATCACGGTCCACGGCGGCGGCTTGCGCGGCCGCGAACACCGGCATGGCCCGCGCGGCGAGCGCTCCCGCACCGAGCCCCAAAAATTTTCTCCTGTCCATTTTCATGATACGGGACCTTTCGGTTTCAGGGATAACATTTTTTCATCCCCGTCATCTCCACAAGGGTTCTTTATCCCAGCCGCGGGATTTCACGATCTCACCGATCGTTTTCGCGAAATCGTCGTTTTCATCCATCAGATTGCACCTGACGAGTACGCCGATTGAATGGTTCACGCCTCGCAGCTCGTTGCGCCGTTTCGCGATTTCCGCGTCGGAAAGGGATTTTATCTTCGCCTGATAGGCGGCGCAAATGCGCTTCATCTCGGAAACGTAAGGTTCTTCCTTCGCGTAGGCGATCACTTCGAGGATCCGTTCCACCGCGTTCGCATCCGTGGCGCCGGGCTTGATTTTCGCGGCGAGGCGGCGGGCCGTTGCGTGCCGCAGCGCCATCACGTCCGACGCGTTCGCGAACGGGCCGCCGTGCGTCGTGTTGGCCCGGCGCGAGGGGATCTCGCGTATCCACACGTTGCGGTAGGCCACGGGACTGTTGTGATCCTGCAGGCGGATCGGCAGCTTGGCCGGATGTTTCGCGGGCGGGGCGTAACGTTTGTTGTAAGGGGGGCCGTCAAGCTGCCATTCGTCATGTACGAGTACGCCGTTGAAAAACATGGTGATCGTGGCGGGCTGGATCATCTTGTTCCCTTCCCACACGGGATAATGCAATACGATGTCGTAGCTCTGCCATTCGCCTGCGGGACGCGTGGGATTCACCGCCGGCGGATTCTGCCCGTAAATCGCGCCAGCCAGGCCGTCCGCATAATTGGGATTTGCCTCCGGTTTTGCCGGATCTGTATCCCAGGAATCCAAAACCTGTATCTCGCACTTGTCCATCAATATCACGCCTGAATTGCCATTGGCCTGGCCCCTCCCGCTTCCGGTGCCTTTCGGTGAGCGCCATTCCACATGCAACTGGCAATCGCCAAACAGCCGTTTTGTCTTGATCGTGCCGGTGCGGGGCACGCAAACAAGCACACCGTCTTCGACTTTCCACTTCGCGGAACCGCCGTATTCGGTGCTCCAGTTCTTCGCCAGGGATTCGGCCGTGCCATCGAAAAGAACGATCGCGTCCGAAGGCGCACACACCGCGGCGGCCGTCACCTTGGCCGGACATGGACGGTTCCAATCCTGGACGGCCCAGGCGTGACGCGCGTCGGGTGTGTCGCCATGAAGGAGCGCGAATGCAGGCATCCATGCGAAAAACGCAACGGCGCAAACGCAACCGTAAACCAACAGGTTCTTCTTTTCCATTTTTCCGTTTCGTCTTAACGCGCCGAGAAGATTTCAGCCGCGCCCGGATCGAGCCAGTATTCACCGCCGTAAAGATCGGCATCCACGATTGTGCCGTCGGTCCGGACACGCTTCACGCCCGGCGCGAAGGTGATCTTGAGTGTGAGCTCCTTGTCTGGACTGCGGTTCACCACCATGAGATATTCCTTGCCGCCGTTGACGAGGCGGGAAACGATGGCTCCTCCGTCCGGCGTATCGAGGGATTTTACGAACGGCGGCAGGTTTTTCGGCGCGAGGCGTTTCGTCCCGATCGGAATCGTTTCGCCCGTATGCCACACGTCGGTCGCTTTCGCGCCGTTAAAGACGAACATGCGCGCCCTGATTTCATTGTTCACGAACCGCATGCGGTCGAAAACGGGCGAACGACGGCCGGACGAAGTGAGCGGCGAACCCTGTGTCAGGTTCCTGTCTTTTTTAGCGGGCGAAGAACGGTAGGTGTAATACTGGAGACCCTGTGCGCCATAGGCGAGGTTCGAATACTGCTGCAGCCGGATATGCCCGACCTGCGCAATCGGATAGTCGTTTCCGGGCTGATGGCGGAGCGCTTCCGAAAGCGCGAACGCCCAGAACGGTTTCTCGTGTTTGCGCGAAAGTGAGGAGACCCATTCTAGCGAATGGTACCAGTTAGTCTGCAGATGAAGCGCTCCCGTGGGATGACGGAACGAGTCGCCCGGAAAAAGTCCGGGGTTGAGGACGGGATACTGGTCGAAACTTAGGAACTTGACGGGGATTTCCCTGAGCGACCGCTCAGTGTATTCCTCAAAGGTGTCGACGCCGTACCAGTGCAGAGGGCAATCGTTTTTGTTCACCCAGTGCACACGCCCGAACCAATTGAGATAAACGGGGTGCTTCGGATCGGCGGACGCGATGCGGCTCGCGAGCTTGCCGAGAGCCGCGAAATCCTTCACGTTCGGCTCATCCCGTAAATGGTAATACCCGAGGCCGGGATGATCCTTCACCGCCGCGACGAACGCTTCGGTGTCGGTGTCGAGCTTCCCGCTGCACAAAAGCAACTTGATGCCGGCGGCGGCGGCGCAATCGAGAACGCGTTTTGCCTCCTTCACGTCCGGCACCCACTGCATGAGGCTGTTGAGCCCCGCGTCCCGCGCTTCGCGGTAACGCTCCACGGACGCTTCTCCGCTGGGGATCCCGCACCAGCCCAGGATCGGCATTTCGTCCGACGCGGACGGAATCCTGTTCTCCGCCTGCACGCAAAGCGCGGTCGCGCAAACCGCAGCCGCGCAAATCACTTTTGTTTTCACGACACTTGTTCCTTTCCTGTTTCGACGATCACGGTTCCGGCCCCTTTCAGAGGATCATGATACACAGTCCGGGCTTGACCATGCTCAGACCGACGGCGGGCGATTCGAGCCATGTCAACGACCGCGCCTCGAAGAATTGCGAATCGGACGAAACAACGCATTTCGTTTCGTCCACCGGCCATCCGTCTGATACGAATTCGAAATCCGCGGAAACTGAAAACGCGAGAACGAGAGCGAGACCAAAGATTATTTTTTTCATGTCTGTTTTCCTTTCTTCATTTGAGTGAAACGCCACACGGGCAGCACACGCGGAGTCCGCCATTGGACCGGCCGGTGTCCGGACCGGACGGATTGCGGTAAGATGGCCGGGCAAAAGTGTAAGCGTTTATGTAATTGCCGCCGCGTTTCAAGCGATAACCGGCGCATACGGTTCCGTTTGTAAGCGCAGTCGTGTTTACCGCGCCGCCGAGCGCGGCGACGTTGTTCGCGCACCAGTCAAGGCACCATTCGGACACGTTCCCGTGCATGTTGTAAAGCCCGTAACCGTTGGTCACGGTGTTAACGCCCACGATTTGTGTGCCGCCTTCCGCAGGCGAAAGCGACGCGACTTCGATTGTGCCGCTGGGCGAATTGTAACCGCAAACGCGGTCGCTGTCGTATAAATCCGGAGTGCTAAGGCGATTGAACAAACGCCGACCGTCGCCGTAATAACCGCTCGGATATCCGCCGCGGCAGGCGAATTCCCATTGCGCCTCGGAAGGCAGGTCGAACGCCGCGTGGCTGAGAACATGCGTGCGGAGACGGCCCATGAAGGACTGCGGGTGCGGGCCGAGAGGGTAATCGTATTCGGCACCACCCGAGACGGTAATAAGGGAGGTTGTTAAACAGTCATTCTCGCGGGCGGCGTAATAAGAGACTCGTTCCATAGGGCGCATGTCGCGTTCGATGGCGTAATACGCTGCCCCGTAATTTTCCAGAAGCATTTTCCACTGCGCCTGCGTGAGTTCGTAAACACCCATGTAATAGTTGTTCGTAAATGTAACGAAGTGGGCATCCTCTGTCTTCATTCCGCCGTCCAGAACGGCATCGAGTTGAGAGGAAGAGACCCCCTTCTGGAGACCGGTCGCGCCCATCAGCCACGTGACGCCCCGGGCGGGGATTTTCTTCATCACGAGATGCGTTGTGCGATATGCATCGTTCGTGAGCCCGCCGTCCGGCAAGGCGTTCGCGGAAACGAAATAGCGTATCCGGTCGGACTCCGGAACGTCGCTATTGAGATAGGTCACCATGTAGGGCGGCGGATCTTCGAGCGCCCAGGCCGTCAATACGGCCCGCACTCCTCCGGCGGGAATGCTGGTAATGGCATTTGTCCACGCCTCTTCTAACGGCACCCACGTGATGACGTGTACGTCGCCGGTGGAAACCACGCGGTCCACGTCGCCTGAAAGCCGCATCATGTTCGCTGCGCCGATCGAAATCCAGCCCGCAGGCGAATTTGTCTGGATGTCCGCCGTCACTACGGCGGACGCATTCGAAAGGCTATAGGAAATTGTCACGTGGTGATTCGGGTTCTGGCACATCGTGACATTCATGACCTCTGGAACGGCACCCGCCGCGAAAACGCTCTGGGCGGCGAGAAACGCCGCGCCTGCGAGAAGTTTAATCTTTTTCATTGTTCGGTTCTCCTTTCCTGTCGCCTTAACGAAAAACGGCCGGACATACCACGCGGAAGCTGGTCAAACCGCCGTTTACCACACCCCGCCCGCCGCGACGCGCGCCGGGAAGGGCGTAATCCCACCGGCTGCAATAGCAACCGCCCTTGGTCACGAACCGTGCGGTCGCGTCCGTGTCCTCGGACGACGGCGTGACCGCGACGAGCTCTCCTGTGGCGTTGTCGTAATAGTTCGCGTAATACGCGTTGATCCGCCCGCCGAGATTGTTGATGTCGCCTTGGGGATACCAGTCGAGGCAAAGTTCCCAGATGTTTCCGTGCATGTCGTAAAGACCCCAGCCGTTTGGTTTGTAGGAACCGACGAGCGTGGTACCCTCCGTTTCGGGCGGATGCGGATTCTCGTCGGAAGCGCTCGTGAATTTCGTTGTGTCTGTCCGGCCTGGCACTGTGCCGCCGGAGTTTGCGACGATGGCGGAACCGTCGTTCCAGTATCCGTCTCCTTTGCCGGCGCGGCAGGCCCATTCCCATTGCGCTTCGCCCGGCAAATCGAAATCGATTCCGCTGAGCGTGCGGAGTTTCCCGAGAAACGAATCGCTGTTAGGCGGACCCGGCCAATAATTGGCGTCCGTGTCAGGAACGGTCAATCTGTAATCGAACTGGCCGGCGCGCACGCACGCCATGGTCTTCTCTTCCGTAGGACGCCGGTAGGCGTAATCGCCGTAACTGAAAATTGAGAGGTGGTCGTGCTGGCCGACCACTGCGGCCCATTGTCCTTGCGTCACCGGAAAGACACCCATGTAATAGTTGTCGCCGTTCGTGACGACGTGTTTGGCCTCGTACGGCTGGTAACGGGAAGACCCGTTTAAACTGTCGGCCACGCATGAGCCCATTTCCCACACCACGCCTTGCGCTGGAATCTTGCGCATCAGAAGGATGTTCAGGCAGTATTCCGCATTTGAAACGACACCGCCCGGAACGGCTCGGGCCGAAGGATAGAATCTCAGCCGGGCATCGTCGGCGGCGGGCAGGGACGTGGTGACCGCCGCGAGCGATACGGATATATAGGGCGGCGGGTCGTTTGTGGGCCACGCGGTGAGTGTGACGCGGGCGAGGCCGGAAGTGACTGCGCGTTCGGGCAAGGCGGCGTCCGGCTGCCAGACGAACGAATTGGTGCCGTCCGTGCGGATGATCCGGTTCACGTCGCCCGCAAGCGCGGAGACATGCGCGTCGTCGAGCGGCACCCAGACGTTCTCCCCGGCGTTCGTTTCGACCTCGGCGGTCACGATGGCTGGTCCGTTCGAGAGCGTGTAGGCGACCGACACCGTGCGGTCCGGCGCTTGCGAAACGGATGTGAGCGCGACGGACGGCGTTTCCGCCGCAAGCGTACACGTCGTACAAACGGCGAGCGCGAATACTGTCTTTTTCATAAGCGTCATCTCCATTTTTTTTGTTGTTTCTTCAGATGGAAAACCGCGTGCGGACATCCGGCACGAGTTTCCTGAAATTCCAGTCGTCGCGGGAAGGCGCGTGCAGGAACGCGTTCGCCTCGGGGCAATTCGTGAACTGGAGTTTCTGCCAGTCGAACGCGAGTTCGCGGCCAGGGAACCGGAGCGCGATGTTCGCCACTTGCATCGCTTCCGTGAGCGGCGCGGCATAGGAGATCTTGGATCCGCATTTTTCGGGGTCTCCGTCTCTCGCCGCGTCGATGAACTCGCGGTAATGCAGGTTCCCGGGGAAGTCGTACCGCGCCAGTTTCGCGTATTTCGTCTGCAACGCTTTCGACGAGTCGTTCCAGTCGTGTCCGGTTTCAGCGATCACGATTGGCGGCGCGGCATGGGAACCCGCGAGCGTCGTCATCTTTTCGCCGCACAACAGAAGATTGTCCTGGGCGTATTCCAGTTGCGGATGCGCGCCCTTCACCATCGCGGGCTTGATGCCGCCTTCGTGCCAGGTGAGCGAAACGCCTTTCGGGAAGTGCTTGCTTGGCGCGAACTTCATGATGAGCCGGCTTTGTTTCTGGAAAGAGATTGTAACGGGGATTTCCGCTTCGGCCTTCACCGAAACCGGCAAGCCGATCTCGAAGACGTCGAAAAGCGGGTCGAGGGTGTGGACGCCCATGTCGCCGATCATACCGGAACTGTAATCCCACCAGTTGCGCCACAAGGTCGGTGCGAAGGCACGCGAGTAGCCGTGATTTGATGCCGGTCCACACCAGAGGTCCCAGTTCTTCGCGCACGGATAGGAGGCGTTCCAGGGAATCGGTTTCGGGTAGGTCTTTGCGCCCAACGTCGCCAACCGCCGGGTGGAGGTCCATCCGTGGATTTCCGTGATCCGGCCCCAGGCGTTCACCTGCAACAGTTTCGCATAACGTTTCGAACCCGGATGTCCCTGGTTGCCCATCTGGACGACGCGCCCTGTCTGCTTCTGAACTTCTCTCATGAGTTCGCATTCCTCCACGGAATGCGCGAGGGGTTTCTGGCAATAAACGTGCTTGCCGCGCAGCAGGCATTCGATCGTGAGCCAGGCGTGCGTGTGGTCGGGCGTGCACACGGTCACGGCATCGAACTCCTTGCCGATCTTGTCGAGCATCTCGCGGTAATCGACGAACGTCGGAACGCCGGGGCAGTCCTTCAGCTCCTCGGCTAGTCTCACTTCGTCCGTGTCGCACAGGGCGACGCACGTGCCGCCGCCCCCGCTAAGGGCACGGCGCGTACCGTAACCGATGCCGCCCGCGCCGATGATAGCGAAGCGTACTTGTTTGGAGACGGGCGGAAGCGCCTGCCCGAACAGGTGCGTCGCCGGAATCCAGAACACGCCCGCGGACGAAGCCGCTTTCAGAAATCCACGCCGTGTGGCCGTCATTCTCTTTCCGTTTCTCCCGGCTTTCTCCATAAGGTTGTTCCTCGCCTTCATTTCGAATTTACCTCATTAACAGTATGCGATTTTTCGCATGGTCTGGCTATTAAAACATTTGCAAAAACAGTTGTAATTTTTGCATGCGGCGCATCTGGATGCCGGTTCAAGGCAGTGTCACGAGATCGGAAGCAAGCCCGGGCGAAGAAACCGCGAGCCGGATTTTCCCCGGGCCGATCCGCCGGATGATCGCCGTGGCGCGCCCGAAAAAGAGATTGTGCGCGTCTGTGTCCGTGAAGACTTTGAATGCGTGCGCGTCGCCGTTGCCGACGGCGACCATTTGTCCCGGCCCTTTCAACTTGAAGGAAACGCGGTTCGTTGCTGCGGGATTCGCGATGCCGCGCGCGTCGCGCGCTTCCACGCGCACCCACGCAAGCTCTTCCGGATCGTCCGTAAGCGGCTTTTCGGCGAAGGCCGCGAGTGTCGCCGGCCTCTCGGCCGTACGCACTGTCTTTTCGCCGGTTTTGCGGCCGTCGCGGTAGGTCACGGCTTTCAGTTCGCCCGGTTTGTAGACGACGTCGAACCACCGGAGACGGTATTTCCCGCATACGTCGTAATAAGCGTTGGTCGATCCCGGCGCGCGGGCCGTATCGCCCTTCCGCCGTCTTCCGCAGGACTTCCCGTTCACGAAGAGTTCGGCCTCGTCGCCGTCCGTGTAAACGAACACGGCGATCCGCCGCCCCTCCATGCCCGGCCACGTCCAATGCGGAGTCACGTGCAGGGTCGGCGCCTCCGGCAGCCAGTGGCTGCGGTACAGCCAGAAACGATCCTTTGGCGTGAGCGTCAGATCCGCGCATCCGAAGTAGGACGACCGCGCGTCCTCGTCGTAGGGGGTCGGCTCGCCGAGGTAGTCGATGCCCGTCCAGACGAATTCGCCGCAGCAATAGCGGTCCTTCTCCATCCGGTCGAATTCGACGTCCGCGATGTCGATCGACGTTTCGAGATCGCGCGAATCCACCTGCCACACGCCCGTCTGCCTGCCGCCGTACCGCCAGTAGGCGTGTTTCCCGTCCGGAAGCGGATGCTCGTAAAATCCGTAGGAACTCACCGCCGAGGCGGATTCGGAATAGACGATCGGCTTGTCCGGATACCGTTCCTTCACGGGCGCGTAGGAACGCCAGTAGTTCCAGCCTGTGATGTCGAGATCGTTGAAAAGCCCCAGGTCGAGGATGCGCTTTTCGTTCATCTGCGGCCGGTTCCCGTTGCCGATCGGCCGTGTCTTGTCTTCGAGACGCATCTGTTCGCGGAAAAAGACGTTGCGCGCCTTCGTCTGGCCTTCCGGACCGCGACTCGGCAGGGGGTGCGCCGGATCCCATTCCCAGATTTCGTTCGCCATCGACCAGATGATCACCGACGGATGGTTGCGGTCGCGCCGGACGAACGCGCGCAGGTTCCGCGCCACGTATTCTTCGAGTTGCGCTCCCGGCGGTAACCCGCCCAGGGCGTCCCACTTGTCGAAACCCTCGTCCCACACGACGAGCCCCATCTCGTCGCAAAGATCCAGCATCTCCGGCGCGGGGGGATTGTGGCTCGTACGGATCGCGTTCACGCCCATTTCCTGCATGAGCGCGAGCTGCCGCCGCATCGCGGACTTGTCGAATGCCATGCCGAGCAGACCGAGATCCGAATGGAGATTCGCCCCCTTGAGCTGCACGCGGCGTCCGTTCAGGTGGAAACCGTCGTCCGGCGGGAACGCGATCGTGCGGATGCCGTAACGGAACTTTTCGCCGAGGAAATCAAGCGTATAGAGCGTCGGGGAATCGACATCCCACAATTTTGGTTCCGCCACGGTGAATGAGAAATTCGTGGAGCCTTCCGTCGTTTTGCAGACGACGTTCACGACGGCCTTTTCCTTCGAGACGAGCGGCGTCGTGATCGCCATCGTGCCGGGAAGAACGTGCTTCGCCGGACGGACGACGATCCGGACGCGCCGGTAAAGCCCCGCGCCGCAGTAAAAGCGCGCCTTGTTCGAACGCGTATCGGCCCGCACCGCGAGGAGGTTTTCGCCGACTTTTAGGAACTTCGTCGCGTCCAGCGAGAAACTCATGTAGCCGTAGTCCCAGCCACCGGCTTTCGCGCCGTTCACCCACACCTGCGGAAACGCCATCACGCCGTCGAATTCGAGATATGCCCGGCCGCCGGCTTCCAGTAAACGCCGACCGGCCTCCGGCACACGGAATTTCTTACGGTACCAGCCCACGCCCTTCCACGGCAATTTGCCCGCGTTGCCGCTGGGCTTTTCCGGAATGAACGGCCCGCAGATCGCCCAATCGTGCGGCACGCGCACCGTCTCCCACGCGCCGTCGTCTAAACCGGACGCTTCGGCCGCGAGTTCGCCCGAAGGATCCTTGGCAAATTTCCAGCCGTCGGTCAGCGTTTCATGAACGACATCCGCGTTCTCCCCGGCTAAAGCGCCGACGCACGCGAGCGCGGCGAGCGCCGAGCCGAACCATCTTCTTTTTGTTGGTTTTTTCCCGCACATGACAGGATTCCTCGTTTCCTTCCTAATCCTTTTTGTGGAAGCCGGTTCTGTCCCCGTCCATGGGTGTATTCTAACATCTTTCCACCGGTTCGCGCTTTTGTAAAAATTGCAAGCGTGTTAAATAAATCTGCAACCCCGCGCGGGCGAAACGTGATATACTTTCCGCCAGCATGAAGAAAATAGGGTTGTTCGTGGAACGCCAGCGGGCGTGGGGGCGGCTTCTTTGCGAAGGCGTGGCGACGTTCGCGCAGACGAAAGACGACTGGACGCTAAGGATGCTCGAACCCGGAGACCTGAAGTGCCCGGCGGTGCTCCGGGACTTCGACGGCTTCGTCGCGCGCGTACCGGACGAAAAGACGGCGGCGGCGTTCCGCCGCGCCGGGAAACCCGTCGCGGACTTCTCCGCCGAAATAAAGTTCTCGCGCCTGTTCATCCGCGCCGTGGAACAGGACACGCGCGCGATCGGGCAGCTAGCCGCCCGGCACTTCATCGAACACCGTTTCATGCGTTTTGCGTTCTGCGGGTTCTACGGCAAACGGTTCTCCGACAACCGGCGCGACGCTTTCGTGCGGTGCCTCGCGCTCAACCGCTTCCCCTGCCTGCTCTACAAGGCGCCGGCCAAGACCGCGCGCGATTTCGACCGCGCCATCGCCTGCAGCGAACGTTTCGCCTCAGGCTCTGATGAACCGGAAATGGCCGCCTGGCTCGTGAAACTCCCAAAACCCGTCGGCATCTTCTGCGCGAACGATCTCCGTGCCCTCCAGTTGCTGGAAACCTGCCGCGCCACCGGATTCTCCGTGCCGGCGGATGTGGCGATCATCGGCGTGGACAACGACACGCTCATCTGCAATTTCTCCACGCCCACGCTCTCCAGCATCGACCCCGACGCCTTTGAACTCGGCCGCGCCGCCGCGGAATGCCTGGACGCGGTTCTCGACGCCCCCGGGCGGGAATTGTGCGTGCGGCGCGTGCAACCGAAAGGTCTCGTCACGCGAGCTTCGACGGAAATCTATCCGCTCGATCCGCTCTGGCTTTCCGACGCGCTGGTCTTCATCCGCCGCAACGTGGTGCGGCACCTCACGGCTTCGGACGTCTACGCGCACCTCGGTCTTTCACACACGCGGGTGAACGCGGCGTTCCGCGCGGTGCTCGAAACCACCGTGCAAAAGGAAATCCGGCGCGTGCAGCTCGAAGAAGCCCGACGACTACTCGAGGGAACCGCCCTCCCCGTCGTAGACATCGCCAAGCGGGCGGGCTTCGCTTCGGCGCAATATTTCTGCAACGTTTTCACGTCGGCCTTCGGTCGCCCCCCGTCAGTTTTCCGCCAATCCGCCGGGAATAAGAAAGCAGCAGTCATGATAGACCGCCTTGCGCCGTTTGATGTTCCGCCTCGTCGCAAACAGGCACGTAGCGTCCGGTGTCGTCCTTCAGAAAGCGGAAGCCGAACACGCATTCAGGATCCACGTTAGCTAAAAAGTTGATTGCGAACAGGTTACGCGGGTTATGGTTGGATGAAATGGCCGGCGCCGGAAAGTCAAACGGAAAACACAATATTTTGTGGTTGAAAACCATTTACGATCTATATATAGTAGACCCTTGTTATATCAAATAGGCTTTTTTGCAGGGTGCGGAGGCTGTCAGGGCAGTAGTGGGCAGTATCCTAAAAGAAATTTGGAGATGGGTGTCATGAGTCAGTTTATTCAGCCGGATTTGGTGTTGCGTATACGTAAACGGGATAGCAGGGAAGAGGTTTTTGACGCTAGAAAGATTACGGCCGCTATCATGAAGGCAGGCGAGGCGGTGGGCGAGTTCGGGGCCGAGGAGGCCAAGCGCCTGACCATGAAGGTCGTGGCGCTGATCCACGCGCTGCACGACACGCTGGAGTTGACGGTCGAGCAGGTTCAGGACATCGTGGAGGAGGTTCTGCTGAACTCTCCGTACCGTCGCACGGCCAAGGCCTATATCATCTATCGCGAACAGCACGCCCGTATGCGCGATATGGTCAAGAACGCGGACATGGACCTGATCGACAGTTATCTGGGGAAGGCTGACTGGCGTGTGCGCGAGAACTCGAACATGGCCTATTCGCTGCAAGGACTTAACAACTATATATCGAGCGAGGTCAGCAAGGTCTACTGGCTTAACAAGATATATCCGGCAGAGATCCGCGAGGCGCACGACAACGGGGCGCTGCACCTGCATGACCTGGGTTTGATCAGTGTCTATTGCGTGGGGTGGGATTTGCAGGATCTCTTGCGTCAGGGATTCAAGGGCGTGACCGGCAAGGCCGAGAGCCTGCCTGCCAAGCATTTCCGCACCGCGCTGGGGCAGATCGTGAATTTCTTTTACACGCTGCAGGGCGAGGCTGCAGGCGCTCAGGCCTTCTCCAATTTCGACACTCTGCTGGCGCCGTTCATCCGTTACGACAAGCTCGGCCCCAAGGAGGTCAAGCAGGCCCTGCAGGAGTTCATCTTCAATGTGAACGTGCCGACGCGGGTGGGTTTCCAGACGCCGTTCACGAATGTGACCATGGATCTGGAGCCGCCTTCATCGCTGGCGAAGGAGAATGTGGTGATTGGCGGCAAGGTTCAAATCGCGACCTATGCGGAGTTCCAGGCCGAGATGGACATGTTCAACAGCGCTTTCTTGGAAGTCATGGCCGAGGGTGACGCCAAAGGACGTGTGTTCACCTTCCCGATCCCCACCTACAATATATCCAAGGAGTTCGATTGGGAGCATAAAGGCATCGAAAAACTGTGGGAGGTGACCGCCAAATACGGCATCCCGTACTTCTCGAATTTTGTCAACTCCGACATGGATCCGGACGACGCGCGCTCGATGTGCTGCCGCCTGAGGCTCGACAAGCGCGAACTCATTAAGCGCGGGGGCGGACTTTTCGGCGCCAATCCGCAGACAGGCTCTATCGGCGTGGTTACCATCAACATGCCGCGCATCGGTTATCTCGCCAAGGACGAGGAAGGTTTCTTCGAGCGTCTGGACGGTCTGATGTCGATCGCGCGGAACAGCCTTGAGATCAAGCGCAAGATGTTGGAGCAGTTCACCGAACAGAACCTTTACCCTTACACCCGGTTTTATCTGCGCAACGTTTTCGAGCGTTTCGGCAAATATTGGCAGAACCACTTTTCGACGATCGGGTTGATCGGCCTTAACGAGGCCTGCCTCAACCTTTTCAGCAAGGATGTCGGCACCGAAGAGGGACGCGCTTTTGCTTTGCGCGTGATGGACTTTATGCGGGCGCGCCTGGCCGATTACCAGGAGCAGACCGGCAACTTGTACAATCTGGAGGCCACGCCGGCTGAGGGCACCACCTACCGTCTGGCGCGTCTGGACAAGAAGCTCTATCCGGAGATCATAACGGCCGGGGACGGCGGCGAGCCGTTCTATTCCAATTCTACGCAGCTTCCCGTGAACTATAGCGATGACATTCTGCATGTGCTGGAGCTGCAAGACGAGATCCAGACCAAGTACACCGGCGGGACGGTGGTTCACACTTTCGTGGGCGAGGCGGTCAGTGATCCGCAGGCGGTCAAGGCGTTTGTGCGCATGGTATGTCAAAACTACCGGCTGCCGTATTTCACGCTGACACCGACCTTTAGTATCTGCGAGGATCACGGATACCTGAACGGCGAGGTGCACGTTTGCCCGCAATGCGGCAAAACCACCGAGGTCTACTCGCGTGTGGTGGGATACATCCGGCCCATCCAGCAGTGGAACGAGGGCAAGCAGCACGAGTTCAGTCAGCGTAAGACCTACCGGGTGACGGAGACGGCAGTAAGATGAAGCTTGCGGGTTTCGTGCCGCTGAGCCTGTGTGACTATCCCGGGCAGGTGGCAGCGGTGGTTTTCACGCAGGGGTGTAATTTCCGGTGCCCCTGGTGCCACAACGGGCACCTGTTGCCGTCAGCGGGCAAAGCGGAAGCCAATATCTCCGCGGAAGAGGTTTTCGAGGTGGTCAGCCGCCGCCGCACGCTGCTGGGCGGGGTGGTGGTTTCAGGCGGCGAGCCCACACTGCAGACTGGCCTGCCGCAATTCCTCGGGCGCATCAAAGAGCTTGGTCTGGCGGTCAAGCTTGACACCAACGGCTCGCGTCCTGCGGTTTTACGGGCGCTGATCGCTGAAGGCTTGATTGACCTAATCGCGATGGATGTCAAGGCTCCGTGGCACAAGTATGGCGTGTTGACGGGCTTGGCAGATTGCAATGTCGGGGCGGTGCAGGAGAGTCTGGCGCTGGTGGCAGAGAGCGGGGTGGCGCACCACTTCCGGACCACTCGTGTAGATCCGCTGCTGGACAAGCGCGATTACTTGTTGATCAAGGCGCAGATACCGGCTTCCAGTCCGCATGTGTGGCAGGAGTTCCGGGCAAATTACAGCCTCGACCCGGCCTTGCGGATCGAGGCTGCGGTTGTAAGCTGACCTTTTGTTTAGCGCGCCAGCAGCTCTTTGGCCTTGGCCAGCACGTTCTCGGTCGTGAAGCCGAATTTGCGGGCGAGGTCTTTGTAAGGGCCGGAGGCGCCGTAGGTGTCCAGGGAGATCATGGCTCCGTCTGATCCGATGTAGCGCTCCCAGCCGAACGAGACACCTGCTTCGACTGCCAGGCGGCGTTTGCAAGCCGGGTCGATCACGCTGTCGCGGTATGTCTGGCACTGCTGTTTGAAGAGATTCTGGGACGGCATGCTGACGACCCGCACGTTGATGTCGGCGAGTTGCCGGGCGGCAGCCAAGGATATCTCAACCTCCGAACCGGTGGCGATGATCGTGATGGCTGGCGTGCCGCTGCCGTTCTGCCACAGGGTGTAGGCGCCCTTCTCCAGATTTTCCGCCGCCGGATACTGTGTGCGGTCGATGACGTTCATGTTCTGGCGGGTCAGTAGCAGGGCGGTCGGCCCGTTCTTGTTTTTCAAGGCCGCCACCCATGCAGCGGCGGTCTCGGTGGGATCGGCGGGTCGTATAACCGTGATGTTAGGCATGCAGCGCAACGCCGCGATCTGCTCGACCGGCTCATGGGTCGGGCCGTCCTCGCCGACGTAGAAGCTGTCGTGGGTGTAGACGTAGATCACCGGCAGATTCATCATAGCCGCGAGGCGCATGGCCGGCCGGCAGTAGTCGCTGAAGACGAAGAAAGTGCCGCCGAAGATGCGGAAGCCGCCGTGAATCTGCACACCGCTCATTATGGCCGCCATGGCCAGCTCTCGGACACCGAAATGGAAGTTGCGACCGGCGAATTCGCCGGGTTTGATTTCGCCCATTTCTTTAAGCCAAGTCATGTTGCTGGGCGCGAGGTCGGCCGAGCCGCCCACGAGCTGCGGCAGCTCTTTGGCCAGGGCGTTGAGCACGATGCCCGAGGCGCTGCGGGTGGAGACCGCCTTGGCCGGATCAAAGGCAGGCAGGCGGCTGGCTATGTCGGCGGGTATCCGGTCTTCATGGCAGGCTTTCCACTGCCCGGCCGGGGTGGGGTTGCCCTGTGCCCACTCCTTGAACAGACGGCGCCATTTGTTATGGGCGCGCTTCCCCTTCCGGGTACTGGCACGGAAGGTTTCGTAAACCTCTTCCGGCACATAGAAGAACTGGTCTTCGGGCATGCCGAGGGCGCGTTTGGTCAAGCGGACCTCATCTTCGCCCAGCGGCGCGCCGTGGGCCTGGTGGGTGTCCTGCTTGTTGGGGCTGCCTTTGCCGATATTGGTTTTGCAGATGATTATAACGGGTTTACCGCTGACCTTCATGGCTTTGCGGATGGCGCGGTCGATCTGGTCGAAGTCGTGGCCGTCGATCTCCAGCACATGCCAGTTATAGGCCTGGAAGCGTTTTTTGGGGTCGTCGCTCAAGGCGAGGCTGGTGGCTCCCTCGATGGTGATGCCGTTGCTGTCGTAAAAGAGCACGACCTTGTCGAGCTTGAGGTGGCCGGCCAGCGAGCAGGCTTCGTGGCTGAGGCCCTCTTCCAGATCGCCGTCGCCGCAGAAGATCCAGGTGCGGTGGTCTACGACGCTGGTGTCGGCGGTATTATAGCGGGCGGCCGCCATGCGTTCGGCGATTGCCATGCCGATGGCGGTGGCGATACCTTGGCTCAGCGGTCCGGTGGTGGTCTCGACACCGTCGGTGTGGCCGTACTCGGGGTGTCCGGGGGTCAGACTGTCGATCTGGCGGAACCGTTTCAGCTCGGACATCGGCAGCTTGTAGCCTGCGAGGTGGAGCAAACTGTAGAGCAACATGGAGCCGTGGCCGCCTGACAGCACGAAGCGGTCGCGGTCGGCCCACTGCGAGTCGGCGGGATCATGTTTGAGGTGCTTCAGCCACAGCACGGCGGCGATGTCGGCCAGACCCATGGGGGCGCCGGGATGGCCGGATTTGGCGGCTTGGACTCCGTCCATTGCAAGGCCGCGGATTGTGTTGGCTGCCAGGGTCAGCGATTCATTCGTCAGTTTCATGCTCGGCGTACACTCCTCATTACATTGGTTCTGGTTTGTCTTTGAATAAAACCGCAGTTTCTCACAAAAGGCCGCAGGGTGTCAAAGTCTTGTGCGGATCGCGGCGGGCGGCAGGCGCAATGCGTATTGTTGAGACCATAAAATTGGTCTCAATGGCGAGAGTAAAAAATACAGCGGCAGATGTTTGCTCCGAGGTGTGGGTTTAATTTTCAGCGTTTCTGTTCGTTGGCGCGGGCTCTGAGCTTGGCGTAAAGCTCGATGTCTTTGGCGTAAAGCTTCTCGAAAAGAGCGAGGTTCTGTCCGGATAAGGTCTCTTGAGAGTCAGAGGGCGAGAGGTTCAGGTGCGGCAACGTGATGCGGATCCCGGCTTTTCGCTCAAAGTCAGCGCAGAAAGCTGCTGATTCTTCCAGGATGCCGAAGGCGAAATAAGAGTTCTGCAGGTGGCCGAAGGGGTCGGGGTGGTCAGGGTTGCCGGTGATGTAGCGGGTTGTGGGGTTGCGGTACAAATCAGAATGTTCGTCTAGGAAGCCTAGAAAGGATTCCAGAGAGTTAGCGGCGAAATTGCGGCCGCGCTGATACACGCGCCGCAGGATGTTGCGCTTGGCATAACCGTGCCGGATCCATTTGAATTCCGAGATGAACTGCCGCAGGGGGTCGCGGACAAGCGTGACATAGCGCAGGGCGGGTCGTTGCAGCCGCACGTAGCCGTAGGTGAAATGTCCGGTCAGGATGTCGCCGTCAACAAGCCGGGCGTCGATTTTGCGCCACATCGCCTCTTCGGAAAAGACGCCGTGGGCCTTCCATCTGCGGCGGAGCAGTTTCCGCAAGGCGCGCAGATACTCTATGCGGGAGACGTGGGCGTCGGGCATGAGGGTGTTAATGGAAAAGACATGTGGCGGGTTCAGCGCACTGATCATAGCGTCCGCCAGAGAGGTGCTGCCGGACTTGGGAATCCTCAAGACGGCGTAAACGGTCGGGGCTTTCGAATCTGGCGGCAAGTTCATGTTTTGCATTCGTGGGGTATAGTTTGCCAAGTCGGCACACGGGCTCAAGCGGCATGCGGCTGGTCACACGTCGCATATAATTTGCCAAAACTTGATGTTTATGTCAAACCGGGCTGCGAAATGGCATAGGGCGCGGTTTTTGGCAGCCGCCGGTCTTTCGGTTGCCGAAAGCCGCTTAAAAAAGCTATAATCAGGACATGAGGAACGGAATTGTAATATCGGCGGCGTTTCTGTCAGCGTTCACAACGGCGAGGGCGGACGGAGTGAAAATATGTTTTGAGGCGGAAACGGCGGAACTGATCGAGGCACCCGTGGTTTTGGTGACGAACGGCATTGAAGGCGCGTCCGGCGCGTATCT
The DNA here is from genome assembly GCA_964557205.1 of uncultured Lentisphaeraceae bacterium. GTDB lineage: Bacteria > Verrucomicrobiota > Kiritimatiellia > RFP12 > UBA1067 > JAQVQN01. Next base: position 4,524 of record CAZKZI010000033.1, on the reverse strand, counting down.
TGAAATACCCGAAGGTGCGGGGAATCCGCCCAAGGTCGAGTCCGGCAAGGCGGTTTTTTCTTTTGAGACGGCGGCTGACGGCAACTTCATCCTTTGGTGCCGGGTCTGGTGGGAAGACGAATGCGGCAACTCGTTCACGGTGCAGATCGACAACCAGCCCGCGTTTCTTTTCGGCGAGGACGCGACCTACAAGGTCTGGCAATGGGTAAAGTATCCGGTAGCGCGGACGACCAAACCCCTGCGCCTCTCCAAGGGGCAACATACTTTGACCGTCCGCAACCGTGAGGACGGGGTGCGGCTGGACCAAGTCCTGCTGAGCGCGGACAGGCGTTTTGTGCCTGTCGACATCGAGATGCCGGGGCTCCGCAAATGAATAAACGGCAGATGCATAATTTATCGCAGACGCTTTGTCGGGCCTGTGTGCTTTTGACACTGTGTCTGGCACCGACCCAGTGGTCTTTCGAGCCGCGGACAGGTCTGCATATCACACCGGCCGATCTGGCGCTCTTGCTGGCTGCGGGTGTCTGGACGCTGGACGTTTTTATTCGCCGCGACTGGGAGCGGTTCTTGCGCCTGCCGCCTTGGCCGCACTGGCTGTTCATAGGGTGTGTGGCCGTGTCAGCTTTTACGGCTCCGGGAAAGGGGGCGGCCTTAAAGGACTTGATCCAGTACATAGCTTATTTCGTGGTGGGGTCAATGCTCTACGAATCTTTCCTGCGGGAGGGCGGACATCGCGCGCGGCAGGCGCTGGCGGTCTTGGCGGCGGTGACCGGAGTGGTCTTGGTTTTGGCGTTGCGACAGTATTTCGCCGAAGGGGATGATCCCCTGGCCGTGCGCGGAACATTCGGCAACCGCAATGTGCTGGGAGGATTTTTGGCGCTGGCGCTGCCTTTCGGTTGCGCTGGAATAATGGCGGCGCGCAGGATTGCCATGAGGGTCGTCTGCGGGGTCATGGTGGCGGCCGGGATGGCGGTGAATCTATCCGGAGCCTCCTATTTCGCGGTGGCGCTGGTTTTGCTGTGCATGTCGGCAGCCAAAGGGGCGCGTTGGTTCCTGCCGGTGGCGGCCTGTCTTTTGCTGTGGCAGAACGCGCTGTTGCCGCGTTTGCCGCGCGCTAACGACATAGAGCATTATCAGTCGGTGGCGCTTTATGACGAGAGCGGCGAGCCGCAAAGGCGTTATCCTGAGTGGCAGGCAGCCTACAGTATGGTGCTGACGCAACCCTGGCTGGGTGTCGGAGCAGGCAATTACCAGCGGAAGATAGGCCAATACTATGCGCAGATTCCGCGCCGGACGGGTTCGGCGGAGCCTGACACACAGAATCTCTACCTGGTTTTGGCGGCCTCGCTGGGGCTGCCCGGAGTGCTGGCTTTTGTGGCGGTGCTGGCTTACGCGGCCGCTGCGGCGTTTCGGGGCGCGGCAGTCGCCGCGGCCGGTAACGGGCAGTGGTTGGCATGGGGCACGGCAGGCGCGCTGGGTGCGTTTGCCTTGACGGCGGTCTGGCATCCGCTGCTGGTGCGGGGCATCGGATTGCCCTTGGTTTTTGTGTTGGCGTTAGCGCGTTGTGTCGGACAATCGGAGAGCACTGATGGACAACAAGCAAAGTGAAGCCCCGCGCATCTTTGAGCTGCCGGTGCATAAGTTCCATACCCGTGTCTTGCGGTTACTGATCCGTATCGTCAAGCGTCCCTTTGAGTGGATTAGCGGATTGAGGGAACTGGACCGGATTTACGCGCGGACCTGGAAAATGCCGCAGGAGATACCGTTTTGCGACCGCGTGCTGCAATCGGTCGGGGCCAGAGCAAGTTATTTGGCGGAGGAACTGGAGCTGGTGCCGAAGGAGGGCCCGGTGGTGGTGGTGGCCAACCATCCTTTCGGCGGGGTGGAGGGCATCATTCTGCTGGCGCTGATGAAGCGCGTGCGTCCGGATGTCAAGGCCATGGCCAACTATCTGTTGGAGGCGATACCAGAGATGCGCGGAGATTTCATTTTTATCGATCCGTTCGCCTCCAAAAATTCGGCCAAGGTAAACATGCGTCCGCTTAAGGAGAGTCTGGGCTGGCTGCATGGCGGGCATCTGCTGATAGTCTTCCCGTCGGGCGAGGTGTCGAGTTTCGACCGGCGCACGCTGCGGGTGCGCGATCCGGCCTGGAGCGCCAGCATCGCGGCGCTGGTGCGCAAGACCGGCGCGACCGTGGTGCCGATGTTCTTCCCGGGGCGCAACAGCGCGGTGTTCAACATTGTCGGGTTCGTGCATCCGCGGCTGCGGACGCTGCTGCTGCCGCGCCAGATCGCCAACAAGAAAGGGCGGATCTTGAAGGTGCGTGTAGGATCGCCGCTCAACACCAAGGCGTTGGAGCCGTTCTCGATGGATGACGTGCAGTTGATCAAGTACATGCGTTTCCGGTCCTACCTGCTGGCCGAGCGCGAGACACGCCGTTCGCGGCATTTCATCTCGCTTAATCCGCCGATGATGCCGCCGGATCCGATCATCGCCCCGGTGCCGCCGGGAGTGCTGGCGCAAGAGATCGCCGATCTGCCGCCGGACTGCCGCTTGATCGCGGCTGGCGATTTCGAGGTTTTTATGGTGGAGTCCAGCCGAATACCGCAATGCATGCTCGAGATAGGGCGATTGCGCGAGACGACCTTCCGGGCGGTCGGAGAGGGCACCGGGAATGCGCAGGATCTTGACGAGTTCGACGCGTATTACTCGCATCTTTTCATGTGGAACAAGGCGCGGCAGGAAATCGTAGGTTCGTACCGTCTGGGGTTGACTGACAAGATCTTGGCCGAGAAAGGCATCAAGGGGCTGTACACGCGCACGCTGTTCAAGTTCGACGAGAAGCTGATGGAGCGCATCCCGCCTGCGATCGAGATGGGGCGCTCGTTCATCCGCACCGAGTACCAGAAGGCCTACACCTCTTTGTTCCTGCTCTGGAAGGGCATCTCGACGTTTATCGGACGGAATCCGCATTACCGCGTATTGTTCGGGCCGGTCAGTATCACCAACGAATATCGTGAAGCTTCACGCTGCATGATCCTGGCATCGATGCGGCAAACCTGCATGGCTGACGATCTGGTGCATCTGGTCAAACCCAAGTTCCCGCCTAAACCGCCGCGTCGCGCTGAGTGGAGTCTTAAAGAGTACGTGGAGTACCTTAACGACATCGACCAGGTTGCAGGTTATGTGGCGGAGATCGAGCCGGACGGCAAGGACATACCGGTGCTGTTGCGGCAGTATCTCAAGCTCGGCGGCAAGCTGCTGTCCTTCAATATGGATCCGGACTTCAGCTCGGTCGTGGACGGCCTGATCATTGTCGATCTGTCGCAATCCAGCCACAAGACTATCCGGCGCTATATGGGCAGCGAGGTGGCGGAAGCCTATTTCAAATATCACGGCATCCATGAAAACGAGTCGGCTTGACACGCGCAAAAACGTGAAGCGCAACCATTAGCATCCCATAGGATGCAGGAGTTTAGGTGTTTAGACTGTCAGGTGTTTAGGTTTGTACAAAAGGAACGATTTGGTTCTGCAAACGCAGTATTCATAAGCCAGCATTCAGAATCACAACCATTTCGTGAGAAACGTCTTATACACATTCTGACTCCCGACTTCTGAATTCTTGGTGTGCTTCAACTATTGTGAAACGCATCCATTATCGTCTTGCAGTACTGTGAAAGCCCAATGACGTCGGCGCCCAGTGAGAGGAAACGGTAGCCGAGCGCGATCAGCTCGTCAATGTTCTCCGGGGATCCTACAGTACCGGCGAATTTGCCGTGAGCGAGCGCCGCTTCGGCAACGCGCCGCCGCGTTTCCAGCAGTTTCGGGTGATTCCACTGTCCCGGTGCGCCGATCCCGTGACTGAAGTCGCCGGGGCCGAAAAAGAGCATGTCGAAGCCCGGCAGCGCCGCGATGGCGTCCAGTTCGTCCAGCGGCTCCGGATCCTCGATCTGCAGGATCACCATCCGCTGTTCATTAGCCTGCTTAAGATAGTCCAGAAACTCGATTCCGCAGTAGGCGCCGTCGGCATTTCCGCCATCCACCGGCCTCCGGCCAATTGGATGAAAACGGGTCATGCGCACCACGGACTGCGCGTCTGCCAAACTCATCACATGCGGCACCATGATTCCGGCCGCGTCCATCTCCAAGGGGCGTATGTAATCGCTGTAGCTGCTGCGGGGCACGCGCACCAGAAGATCAGCGTCATGCGCTTTCGCTGCCCACACGCACTGTTCGAGCACTGAGAGATCATTGGGCACGTGCTCCATGTCTGTCCACAGACAGTCAAAGCCCGCCATCGCGGCTATCTCCACAGCCCGCGCATCGGCAAGGTTGTGTTTAAAGCAACTGGCGATGTCACCTGCGCGCAACTTTGCCAGAGTTCTGCTGGATCGCATCTGTTTGCTAATCATGTTATTCCATTCTTTTGCTTTTGCTTAATTAGCGCTTGCTATAACTTTTAAACGCCTAAATGATAGCACACGCGCTTGCCGAAAACGGCAATGAAAAAAGAATTATTTTTT
>CAZKZI010000032.1:0-25222 GCA_964557205.1 uncultured Lentisphaeraceae bacterium | reverse complement strand
GTACTCCGCGCACAACTGCTTCGACATCTTGAACTGCACGATCATGGACACGTCCAGCGCGTTGCGCGACACGTCCTCGACGGAAACCCGGTGCAGGGTGTACAATTCAATCATCAACTCGTCGCAGGACAACAAGACCGTCATGTTCAACCGCTGCTTTTTCCCCAACAGCGCGGCTAAGTATCTGAATATCGATCAATGCTTGTATCTGCTCGACGGTTGCAGGACGAACGGACTTTCGATCGCCTTCAAGCCTGGCACCTACACGCCCGCGACCCGCAGGTGCAGTGCGGTTAATGCGGGCGAAAACGGATATCTTACGAATTTTCCCTCGGCGTTTCCGGAAGAGCGCGAGCTCGATCTCTACGGCAATGCGCGCATTTGGTACGACATCATCGACGTGGGAGCGGGGGAATTTCTGGATGCCGGCATAGTTTTGCGTTTACGCTGAAGTCAAAAGGGATTCCAAAATGGGAAAATACTCTTTCTTCAGCGTCGCTTGGCTGGCGACATCCTGTGTCGTTGCTATCGCGGCGGGAAACGAAACTATTGTGGTGCGCCGGGACTTTGACGTCGACGAGAGGTGGAGCCCGAAAAGACTCTGTGGACGCGAGTTTTACGTAAGCTTCACCTACCACGAATGGCTTGATCCGGAATCGAAGAATCCAAAACCCGATCTCGAACTCTACCGCGAGAGCGGCATACGCCTCACCGGCGGGAAGAGCACCGACTGGAAGGCGATCGAACGGGATGGCAAGACCTACGCGAAGTTCATGGAGAAGCCTCAGATCAAGAGTCCGCTCACGGCGGCGGAACTGATCGGTCCGATGGTGCCTTACTACGCGAAACGCTTCGAGGGCGGGAACCGTCCGATCTTCATCAACCCGTTCTGCCATCGTCCCGCGTTCTTTCTGGAGCCCGAATACGACCTCGACATCGAGTCTTACCGCAGCTGGGCGGCGAAACATCCGAACCTCATCGGCATAATGGAGCTCGCGGAATTCGATTCCGACGCATACACCTACGAGGTGCTCTTCAACACGATCACGGACGAAAAGCTTAAGGCGAGGCTTAATTTAGAATTTACGCCGCCGAAGAACCAGTACGAGTGGCTTGACTTCGCTCAGCGCTGCGTCGAGCGGACGAAGAGCGTGATGTTCGGGGAGAAGCGGTTGTGGACGATGAACAGCAGCAATTACACGCTGAGTCACATCATGGCGAGTCTGGGAGCGTGCGGAGTCATCTACGAGGCGACTTCTCAGGAAATGGGGCGCTGGCAGACGGCCGGCGCGTTCATGCGCGGCACTGCCCGCCAGTGGGACATCCCATTCGCCTGGTACATCGCGAACTGGACGACCGGTTTCACGCGCGACGGAAAAATGACGAACGGCGAGAATTGCTGGACCGAGGACTATCGCGACAAGTCCAAGTCGATGTCGTACTATTCTCCGCGGGCTCCGCACTTGGGCTCCGGACGGTCCGCGATCGCGCGGCAGAGCGCCCACGGATACCTTGCGGGCGCATCTTTTGAGGAGCCGGAGAACTGGATATGGACCCACCGTGCGCCCGGGACGGACTCGAAGGGGCGTCCCAACGTCTCGGACATTGCGCGCGACCTGGATGGGCTTTACCGCCTTTCGAAGCGCGTCGACCGCGGCGCGGTGTACACGCCCTGTGCGATTCTGACGCCGCTTTCCGAACGCTATGGCGTCAAGGGCGAGACCTTGCAGATCGGCTTTCCCTTAGAGCAGAACGCCTTCTTTTTCACGCTTGCGCCGGTTCGCTCGGAGGACATCCGCCACCGCTCGCTCCGCAAGGCCGGCAACCAGAGCTGCCTTTTCAATTCCGAGTTCGGCGAGTTCTACGACGTGCTCGTTCCCGACGCCAGACAGGACACCCGCGAATTCCAGAAGGCGCTCTCGGCCTACAAGTGCGCGTTTCTCATCGGCAACTACCGCAAGATCGACCTCGATGCCGACGCGCTCACCCGTTACGTGGAAAACGGCGGCACGCTTTTCTTCGGTGCTGACAAGGTTACGAACGGCGTGGTGTCTGCCGCGCTTGCCGGACTTCGGTTCACCGGTGAAACCGTGCGTTCCGGCAAACCGATCACCGACGACCGCGGCAAGACGTTCGATACGGAGGGTGAATACGAGTACCTCAAGGCGCTGGCGGCGACGGCGGAGCCGCTCATGAAGGATGCGGACGACAACGTCGTCGCCTATGCCAATAAGGTCGGCAAGGGCAAGATGATCACCGTTACCGCTGCTGGGATGATTCCCTGCGATCTCCGCCAATCCAAGGGTTTCGACGAGCTTCTGGCCGGCAGACTCAATTGCCGGATCGTTGGGTATCTCCTCCGCCGCGTCCAGGCCGAAATGCTGCCAGTCAGGGTCAAGGGCGACATCCAGTGGGGACTCAACCGCGCGAAAGACGGAGCATGGGTGCTCTGGCTCATCAACAACAAGGGCGTGACGAAGTTTTCGTTTGAGCCCGAGGAGTTCGATCCGGCGAGGACCGCGAAAGTCTCCGCCCGTTTCGTGTTCCCCGTCGCTTCGGCTTCCGATTTGCGCGCGGATAAGCCGCTTGCGGTCGAAGACGATGTGATTTCGGTCGAGGTCGATCCGGGAGAATGGAAAATGATCCGGATAACGGAAGCGAAATGAAAATCCTCCTCTACATGGGCGCGGCGGGTTTCGCCGCGGTTTGCGCTATGGCGGCGGGTTATTCCTTCAACGCCGATTTCTCGGTCACGGACGATGTGGAGGAAGCGTACGGGGTCGACATCGAGCGGATCTCGCATTATTCGCACGGACACGGCAAGGTCGCGGACGGACAGTACGCGATATTGCTGAACGGCAACCGTCACTATCTCCTGACTCCTAAGCTCGCGGACTTCAAGCTCGATCTCGTCTGGAACATCCAGACCACGCACTCGGGCGGCCCCGGCTACGGGCTTGTCGTCCGCTTCCGCCGCGACCGGGAGTCTGGTGCCGACCACATGTTGGAGGTCTTCCGCGAGCGCAAGACGAATCGGCTATCGATCACGCTCGACGGCAAAGAAGTCGCCGCACGGGAAAACGACGCGACCGATTTCACCAAGGAACAGAAGCTCGTGCTGGATGTGAACGGCGCGAAAGGTCGGTCGTCGGTCTGCGGAATCGATGCGGTATTCGATATTGCCGCGGGCAATGCGAGAGGTTATGTCGCGCTTGACGCCGCGAGCGATTCCCAGCAGCAACTCTACATCCGTTCGGTTTCGCTCATCTCTCCGGAAGAGCCGGTGAAGCAAGAGATCGCGAAATACAAATTCGTCCTCGACAAAACCCAAGGGTTTGCGCTGCCGGTTGAATACGATGTGACGCTTTCCAGATACGAATCGGGGGAGACGGTGCTTGAAGCCGGACTTTCTGGAACCATCCGGAGCCGTCCGCTGGAAGGACGGGTCATTACCGGCGGTGGCGAGTGGGGAAGCGTTCTCGAGAAAATCGATACGCCCTATGTGCGCGTCATCAAGGCGGACGGAGGCGAATTTTCGAAGTGCAACTTCTGGAACGGCGAGCGGACGTTGCGCGACGAAGAAGTTCAGAAGTTAATGAAATCGATTGGACGGCCATATACCGTCCAGGATGCCTGGCCGAAGAAAACGTCCGTCGTCTATTATCGTTTTCCGGAGAAGTATTCGCTTGCCGCCGGATACAGGCATGCGATCGCGAATCCCTGGCGCTTCGCCGAGGAGAACGCCCGCGAGAAGGTGCTGTCGCAGGACGGCGCGGAACTCTACGACGGCGAGCCGCTTGTTGGCGGCGCGATCTGCGTCAAGGTGAAAAGTCCGACGGATAAACGGCTCGTCTCGAAAATCCCCGCGGACATCCCGATGCGTGAAGCGGCGGTCAAACACGCGAAGGAGCAGCATTATTTCTACGAGTCAGAGAAGATCAGGTTCGACTTGGAGGCGTATTTCAAGGACGCGGACTGGTCTGCGGACGAGGTCAAGTTCGAAGCGAAGTTTACGGATGTCTACAATGATCCGATTTCGGCGAAGGCGTCCGTCTCGGCGAAAGGCGACAATCTCCTTTCGGGAGGGATCCGCCGCGTAGTGAAAGAGGTGTGTCTTGATGGGTTCCTCAAGGTCGGCGTCTACAAGCTGCATGTGAACGGCAGGTCGACGGTCTTCGAGGTGCTACCGGACGATCCGAACGGGCCGTGTCCGCCGCTCGCCTCGAAGCTTCCGCAGTTCGTTTCGATGCCGAACGAAGTGAAGTACCTCGAACAGAACGTGATCGATCCATGGGGCGATGTCGGCGGAGTCGCGCATTACTATTCAGTGGACAACCGCTATCCGCTCGTCGGCAACAAGCTGGAGATCTGGCGCATGATGCCGATCTACCGGCGCCTCTGGTGGTGCTGGAACTGGAACCGCAATTCCGACAAGCTCGAGATGCGATCAGACTTCAACAAGGATCTCATCCGCCATGCGAACGTGTTCGGCGGTGCGGACGAACGCTATGCCTGGGACGGGCGTTACGAGCTCGGCGTTGTCAACTACTACACCGGCTATCAGCTAAAATTGCTTCGCGACTTCCTGAAGGGAAAGGGGATCGAGGACAAGGTGCCGACGCCGGAACCGTTCACCTTCGAGGCGCTCCGCACACTTTTTGACACCTGCTGGCGCGAGTGGGTGGACTATGCGCGCAAGCGGATCGACTCGCGGGAGCAGGACTTCGTCGATTACATCCTCTCTGTGAATCCGAAGGTCGGGCAGGCGACGTACGGGCCCTACGCCTTCTACGTTACGCATTACAAGACCGCGTATACGCTGACTTACGGCGGCTATCCGATTATCGACGACAAGCGGCTACGGGTGAACGGTTCGTTCTGGCTTTTCGAAGAGTACCACCATTCCTGCGACTATCCGCTTTTCCGCCCGGCGTTTTTCGTCGCGACCTACGACCTGCATTTCGGGGACCGGAGTCGCAGGATCTTCCCGGAAATCTACTATTCCGGTTGGGGACGCTGCCTTGACGGCGCGGTTTACATGGCGCATCCGATGTCCAGTACCTATCTTGCGGACGTCCATCAGCGTCGCATCGCCTATCAGTACACCTACGGCACGCCGCAGTTCAAGAACGGCAAGTACCAGTTCTGGACGGATTACGGTTTTCACGCACGAAACCCTGAGAACGGCGCGATGGAGGAGTTCGTCCATGCCTGGGGCAACGTGATGAAGAACGAGCCGAAGCGGGCGCTCAAGGCTCCATTCGTGATCCACGACCTCGACGCCTTGAAGCGCAACGGCGAGTATTTCGACGACGAGTGCAACTCCCGTTTCCGCACGGGCGCGAACGAATGGGTGGAGCTTTCCGACATCTGCAACTCCGGCGAGGAAGATCTCGCCTATGCGTTCGAGCAGGCGGTCGTGAACGGATACACGACGCCGGTGGTGACGACGTTCAAGGACGTCGCCGGTTTGAGCCACGACAACGCCGAGTTTGTGATCCTGCCGCCGATCGTCGAGGGGACGCCTGCGGAAGTTCTCAAAGCGATTCGCGATCTCAATGCGCGCGGCGTCAATCTGATCGCCTTCGAGCAGGTCGTCGGGCTCGAAGACCTTTTCGGAGTCAAGCGGGTTCCGGAACGCAGTGTCGGTTATCTCAAGGGCGAATCCTTCTCCCATAAGCTCGCGAAGGCGCGTTATGCTGCGGATGACGCTGAGCCGATTCTTCTCGCCGCGGAGAAGTGCGGCGACAAGCTCGACATTCCGCTCGTCATGAAGCACAAGGCCAGCGGGGGAAGAACCGTCTTCGTGAACGCGCCTGCATCCGCCATCCGCCGCGCCTCGTTCCGCACGGTCTTCCATTGGGGACAGGATTCGCTTTCGGAAAATCTCAAGTCGGCGATGCGTGAGGCGTTCGTGTATCTGGCACCGAAGCCGGCGGTTAAAAGCGAACACGGTCTCGTGTCCGCCGCATTCACCGTCGCCAGCGATGTTGCGGTGGTCGTTTCGGACGAGCCTTCGATCTACAAGGACCGCACGGTTTATCCGGTTCTGATGCGTTTCACAGTCTCGGCCCCGGGAATCGACGATGCCGCCATCGAGTCCGACACCGACTACACTGTCGTTTCGCGTGAAAGGGAGCGGGTTACGATCCGCGTCCGCATGGATCGAGACTCCGCCTGTTTTTTCAAGTTCAAGACGGTGTCCGCCAAGTGAGCCGTATCCGGAGAACCTGCTAGTCGGACGCTATTCCGGCTTGGCTCCGGATTTCTACAGCCCCTCGTGTTGTTTGTCGGTCAGCTGATCGGGATGTTTCAGAATCGCACCCGTTTGCAAGAGGTTGGCAAGCGTATATCAGATGAGTTCGCATTTGCCTCCGGCGCAGGCCACGGTCTGTGTGACAGTGGTGTTGTCCTGCCGCTCGATCAGTTTGGTGTAGTCCACCGGCAGATCTGTGCGGTTCAGGTCTTCCCACTGTTTGCAAGCGTTGACGCGTTTTAGGCAACGGGTCATCTTGAGTATGTCGCCGCCGAAATAATTATGGGCAAATTTGTGGGCGCGCCGTACCCAGTCGAGTTTAGTTTTGCGGACGTTTTCGATGGCTTCGAAAACACGTTTGGGATAGGTCTTGGGCGTTTCGGCATCGAGGTTTTCGCCACGTGCGAGGGCGCAGTCGCAGGCGGCCCACAGGTTGTCGTCAAAGGCGTGCAGGCCGTCGACGATCAGGCCGGAGGCCAGCAACGCTCCGCCGCCATAGGTCTCGACGATCTCATCGGCGGCCAGTACCTCGCAGAAGGGGGCTTGGGGATAATCCAGGTCGCCGCCGTCTGGCAACAGCGAGACACCAGCGAAGGCGTGCCGGTGTTCGAAGATGAACGACTCGACATGGTCCCACTCGCCGTCCTTGACCGAGATCGTGTTGGAGACGTTATGGCTGAGCCAGGGTTGGGCGCACAGCTCGGGACGTTTACCCGAGTCGATCCAGTTTTCCTTGGTGAGTTTAACCTTATGCAACAGCGCCACGGCATCCACATCGCGTTTGGTGAGCGAGTCGGGGCTGGCCTTGACGCAGAAGGTCAGCACGACATCGGTGCCGTTGGGGTTCCAGACCGATTTTTCGACGGCACTGGGGTTTTGCGCCTTGAAGAAGTCGACCAGCAGCTCGTCCTCGTTGGCCTGGGCGCGGCGGAAGTAACGTTTAGCGTGGTGCGGATGGATGCCGGAGGAGGTGCCGAGAATGCTGCTGGTGGTGCCGGCCGGCTTGACGCAGGTGGCGCGCGCGGCGGGGCTGATGCCGATGAGCGCGGCGATCTCGGCGTTGATCTCAAGAATGTAACGCGCCATCTCGCGCTGCAGTTCCGGGTCGAAGGCCACGGCTGGATGTTCCATCATGCCGGTCATGGAGATGCCCAGCAGGGCTTCGCGCCGTGCGATGCGTGTGCTGACTTCGCCGAGATAACCGAAGTCGGTGTAGTCGGCCTGCAGGGTGCCGAGGATAGCGGCGGTCTTGCATGCCTCGCGGAATTTCTCGGCATTGTCAACCACCCGCATGTTGATCTCGCATAGATTGCAGAAAGCGAAGCCGGACTGGCCGTCGATCTGCGGGTAAAGTCCAATTTCACCACACGGGTTGAAGGTCATATCGAGGTGGTCGGTCCAGACAAAGCCGGGCTCGCCGAACTCTTTGACGGATCTCATCAGTTTGTTGAACTGTTCGCGGGTGGTCTGGTTGCGCAAGAGCACAGCCGAATTGTTGGAGCGGGCGCGTTGCGGGTTTTCGGTGAACCAGTTGCCGGTCTTGGCTGTGGCCATCAGCTCGTCGTCGGGCGAGAAAAGACAGATGGTGGCGCTGCGCCGCACACCGCCGGAGAGCACCGCGTCCGAGGCGTGCATCAGGATGTCGTAGGCATCGATTGCGCGCATGCGTGTGTGGCCTTCGGCGATTCGCGTGTCAAGCAGTTCTCGGATCATTGCAATACTGCGGCGCAACGGCTCCGGTCCCGGCGCGCGTCCCATGCCGGATGATATGGGACGGCCTTTGGGCCTGATCTGGGAATAGTCGAACTGCACGGTTTGTCCGGCGAATTCAGGGAAAGGCCGGTCCGCCACAAAGTAGGAAGAGAGCAGTGCTCCCAGCGCGTCAGCCCAGCCCTCGATCGTGTCGGGGATCACGAAGGTGGCGTTGCCGCAGCCCGGTTTGGCGATGCCGGGCAGTTTCTCGATATGGTGCCGTTGCACCGAAAAGCCCACTCCGCAACCGCAAAGCAGCAGCCACAAGGCCTCCTGAAAAAAGCGTGGGCGGTCGCAATAGGAGGTGGTGCAATTGTAGATGCGCGCGTTCTTGCGGAGGATCGGGTCGCCGCCGAACTGCATGGCGCGCTGGCTACCTAGCACCATGCGCCGTTTGATGGCCTGTTCGCACACAGACAACAGATCCTCGATCTCGATGTTTTTGGCTGCGAAATGGCGGCGGTGCATGTCGATCACGCGCTCGACCGCCTCGTCAAAAGTTTCACGACGCATCTTTTCAGGTATGTAGCGGCTGTATTTGGACGTGAAGACATAGTTTTGCAAAGATTCAATACTCATTACGGTTCCCGAGAAAGTAAGCTAAGAAAGTGGAATAAAAACGAGCTAAGAAAGCTAAACCACATTGGTCAAGCGGTCTCTATATATAGTAGGTGCGGCAATAGATGTCCACAACATTTTGTGGTTTTTTCCTAAGTCATTGATATGCAAGGTAATCGGAAGAGAGCTTTTAGGCTTCCGTTATGGGGCAGGCGTAGATATGATGGGTGCATGACGGGGAAGAGGGCAGATTTTACGTATGATGAGGCGGCAAGGCGAGCGGTCAGGGGGCGTCTGGCACCCAGTCCCACAGGGGCTTTACATCTGGGTAATGCCCGCTCTTTGATGTTGGCGTGGCTGAGCGTGCGCAGTTGCGGCGGCACGCTGGTGATGCGCATGGAGGATCTGGATCATCCGAAAAACAAGCCTGGCGCGGCCGAAGCAGCCTTGGAGGATCTGCGCTGGCTGGGATTTGATTGGGACGAGGGGCCGGGTGTAGGCGGCTCTTATGCGCCCTACACGCAGAGTGCCCGCAAGGAACTTTACGCTCAGGCGCTGTCACGGCTGCGGGACTTGGGTCTGGTTTACCCCTGCGTCTGCACGCGGCGTGATGTGGAGACCGGGCAGTCCGCGCCGCATGACGGGGATGTGCTGTTCTATCCCGGCACCTGCCGCGGCCGTTTCGACGATTACGACGCGGCGCGACGCGAATTGCCGGAGGGGCGTCTGCCAGCCTGGCGCTTTCGGGTCGACGCGATTGATGTGGTCAGCTTCGAGGACGGTTTTTTTGGTAGGCAGACGCAGGATGTCGCGGCGGTCAGCGGCGACTTCGTGCTGGCGCGTGACGCTGGCGGGGCTGGCTACATGCTGGCGGTGGTGGTCGATGACGCGGCGATGGGGATCACGGAGGTGTTGCGCGGCGACGACCTTTTGTCCGCCACGCCGCGCCAACTGCTTTTGTACCGCGCGTTGGGTCTGGCGCCGCCCGCCTTCACGCATGTGCCGCTGGTGGTCAGCGAAGACGGACACCGTCTGGCCAAGCGTCACGGCGACACCCGCATATCAGCTTTACGCAGAGCCGGCATGTCGGCGGGAAAGGTGATCGGTCTGTTGGCCTGGTGGTGCGGCTGGGCCGCACAGGGAGAGATGTTGAGCCTGCGCGAGCTGCTGCCGCGGTTCGATCTAAGTACGGTGCCGCGGACTCCCGTTGTTTTAGATAATGAGGTAAAAGAGATGCTGGAGATAGTCAAGTGAGAAGAAGGGATGTCATAAGAGGGTCAATCGTGTGTCTTGGGTATTTCTGCGCGGGCTGCCGTCGACGGCAGGAGCAAGAGCCGTCCAAGGTGGCCCAGCCGCCGCCGGAGCCGCCTGTGCCGCCGCCACCTCCGCCGGTTTGGGCCTCCGCGGTGTTTCCTACAGAGCAGCAGGGACTGCTAGAGCAAGGGCGCGAAGATGTTTTCCAGCCGACGGCGGCCGGTACGCGCGAGTCGGCCCTGTACGGCTCCGTGCGCACTGTTAACCGCGGCGGGCGGCTACGGGCTTCATTTCATGAAGGCATCGACATCGCTGCGGTACGGCGTGACAGGCAGGGGCGACCGCTCGACGATGTTTTCGCTGTGGCCGAAGGGATGGTCGCGTATGTCAACAAGGTGGCGGGCAACTCCACTTACGGGATATATGTGGTGGTCGAGCACGACGAACCGATGGGAGCAATTTACACGCTGTATGCCCATTTGGCCTCGGCGGCGGTGCAAAGAGGCGACAAGGTCATGCCGGGTAGCGTACTCGGCCGGATGGGAAACACCGCCACCTACAACATCCCGATGAGTCGCGCACACCTGCATTTTGAAATAGGAGTGTTGCTCAACAGCCGATTCCAGACATGGTATAAAGGACAGAAACTGACGCCATACCATGACCTTTTCCACGGATGGAACATTCTCGGCGTGGATCCGCTCGATTTCTTCGCGCGCCAACGGGCGGATAAAGTGTTGAAATTCGACGAGGTGCTGGACGGCACGGCCGTGGCGTTCGAACTGGTCAACAAGGCCGCAAGTTTACCTGATTACTTCAAGCGCTATCCTTCACGTTGGCGCGGGGCCGCGTATGGCGGTGGACAGTTGACCGTCGGTTTTTCCGAAAACGGCGTGCCTTTGTGGGGACGCGCGGCCGAGGAAACGGAGGTCGGATTGCTCAACAAGGGGCGTGCGGAGGTAGTCGGGGTTGACAAAGAGGTGCTGGGTCGCAACGGCACGCGATTGGTGGTCCAGCGCGGTAATGGCTGGAGTCTGGGCACGTCCGGCGTAAGACGTGTTGAACTGCTGCTGTATTGATAAAGGCGGTGCGCGGTGGGGCAAGCATTGTTCGGGGCGAGGATCCAGGACGCAGGATCCCGCCTAAATCTCAAATCACAAAACGTTACTGCTCGGGAGTCAGAATTCAGCTACAATAAAAGCAAGGAGAATCATAATGAGAAATGCGATGTTAACGGTGATATGTGCAGCGGCGGTGGTTGGAGCAGCGACAGGGCAGGCGCTTAAGCCGGTGCCTTTGGCAGATGTAGGGGTGATGGGCGGAATTATCGGCAACCGACTGACCGCGCAGCCCGCAAAACCTCGCAAGGTTTTGGTGTTCTGGCGTTGTGAGGGTTATATACACGGTGAGGCCATTGAATACGGCAACAAGGCACTGGAGATTGCGGCGCAGCAGACCAAGGCTTACGACGCCGAGTTCACTTGCGACTACAGATTGCTGACCGACAAAAAAAACTTGATGAAATACGATGCCCTGGTGCTCAACAACACCACGCATCTCGACACGAAAAACCAAGCCGCTATGGTGCCTAATATAATTGAGTTCGTTAAAGGCGGACGCGGACTATGCGTGATACATGGCGGGGCCGACAGTTTCTATGAGAGCCCAGAGTTGGCTGAGATGGTCGGCGGGCTTTTTGACGGACATCCGTGGAGGGCGGACGGAACCTGGGCCTTCAAGCTGGATGAGCCCGGCCATCCGCTGAACCGTGCTTTCGACGGGAAGGGTTTCAAGGCCGGGGATGAGATTTATCAGCAAAAAACCCCGCCTTATGGACGGGATAAACTGCGGGTCTTGGTGTCGCTTGATTTCAGCGATGATGCGACGGCCAAGGCCAAGGGTCAGAAACGCGGGGACAATGATTACGCGGTAAGCTGGATTCGTCATTATGGGGCAGGCAGGGTTTTCTACACCTCGTTCGGGCATGACAAACGAACATATCTTGACAATGCCCGCCTTAAGCACATTCTCGACGGGTTGCAGTACACTCTGGGAGATATTAAGACTGACGATGTGCCGTGCGGCAAATAAGAAAAATCGACATGAAATTATTTTTGGCTTTTGTTCTTGCGGCGGCGGTTTTGGGAGTGATGGCGGAACCGTCGCGGACAAATCTTTGTCAGCGGTGGTGGCAGGCATATGAAGGTGAGGATGCCACTGGGAAACATGTGCTGGGACTGTGGGGTTTTAACGCGAGTGCTGAGATGAGGGATGCTGCGGGGAAAGGCCATGACCTTCATCTGAAGGGTGCCGTGATAACCCCGGAGGGTTTTTTCGGGCAGGGGCTGGAGTCATTCTGCGGTTATCCGGTCGTCGACAAGTGCCATGCTGCGGTCGCCGGCCATAGCCCTGCGCTGACGCCGAAGGCGGCTTTCTCGCTTGAGTTGTGGTTGAAGCCCAAGCCGGAACTCGTGGATTATCCGGAGTCTTTCCTAGTCGACAAGAAGTATGTGGCGCACACGGACTACCAGTTCACGCTGAGTTCTGCTGACAAAGGCGGCAAGCGTTCTCTCGCAATGCATCTGGGCTTTGGCGAAGATTCCGAGACGTTTGTCTCTGATGGCGAGACTTACGCGTCAGGCGAGTGGCATCATGTAGCCTTCACCTATGACGGGGCGGGCACAGGGCGTTTTTATCGTGACGGCAAGTCCTTGGGGGGCGCAACCCGTTATGGCAGGGGAAGTATTGTGCCGGGCAAGCACCCGCTATCAATCGGTGACCGTATTGGCAGCTATTATCACGGGTTTCCCGGAATCATCTCGCAGGTGAGGCTCTGCGACGGCGTGTTGGAGTTCCGCCCTTTCAAGCTGGAGTATGTGACAGAGCGCGACGTGTTTGTGCGCATGGAGAGTGTGCCCCCGCTACAGTTCAGCTTGTCCAATTTGGGGTCTGACCCGATCAAGGGCGGACGTGTGGTGGTGGAGGCAGACAACATGCAATGGGCTAGCGCGGAATTGCCGGAGCTTGCGTCCGGCGCGGAGCATATATTGCCTGTTCCCGTTGACACCACGCTGAAGCCCGGGGAGTATCAGATCAAGGCAAGCATAGAGGTTTTCGGCCAAGTGCCCTACAAGACGGAAGAAACCTTCCTGTTCACGCTAGTGCCGCGGCGTCCTGCGCGGATGCCGGTGGTGATGTGGGGACTTTATGGCCCTGACCAGTTCACCAAAGAGATCACACGATTAAAGGATATAGGTTTTACGCACAGCCTAGGCTTCGGTGCCGACCCAAACCTGATTTTCGAGGCTGGCAAGCCCGTGGTGCCGGGGTCAGGCGAGTATGTGGAAAAAGTCAAGCGCATGCTGAATCTGGCTTTGGCCAATAATATCGGCGTTATCGCTAAACTTTCGCCCAGCGCGGACATCGGCAAACGCAGGAAGGAGTTATTGCGTGTTGACCGCGAGGGCAAAGTCAACGGGGCAAAAACTGAAACCTGCGCCGCATATCCTGGACTTGCGGCGTTCTGCTACAACGTGGGCGCCGCAGTGGCGCAAGCGTACGGGGGTTTTCCGGCATGGCAGGCGGCGTTACTGCACACCGAGGTGCGGGACGGGGCGAATGTTTGCTGGCACGAGCATGACCTCGCGGCTTGCCGGGCGGCTACGGGGGCGGATTATCCGGAAGGTGCGCCGGGCAAACGGGGTGTTGATTATGCCAAGCTGAAAGATTTTCCGGAGGATCGGGTGGTTCCTGATGACCATCCGCTGCTTAAGTTTTTAAGTTGGTATTGGAAGGAGGGCGACGGTTGGAATCGTCTCAACACAGAGCTGCACCGTGGACTTAAGTCAACCGGGCGTAATGACATATGGACTTTTCACGATCCGGCAGTGCGTGTGGCGAGCGTTTACGGCAGTGGCGGGGCGGCGGACGTGATTTCGCAATGGACCTATTCATATCCCGATCCTATCCGCATTGGCCTGGCTACGGATGAGCTGTTCGCGATGGCTCGTGGCGCTTCCGGGCCGCAGCAGGTGATGAAGATGACCCAGATCATCTGGTATCGATCGCAGACCGCCCCGGCGGCCAAGGGCGATGAGGTCACCAAAGCGTCGCAAAGCCCTTGGGAGGACACTGATCCTGACGCGGCTTTTCCGACGATCGCGCCGATGCATCTGCGCGAGACTTTCTGGACCAAGCTGGCGCGGCCCGTGCGCGGAATCATGTATCACGGGTGGGGTTCTCTGGTTCCTGGCACCGGTTCGACTGGGTACCGGTACACACATCCTGAGACACAAAATGAGCTGCGCCGTCTGATAAAGGCGGTTGTCGAACCGTTGGGGCCGACACTGCTGCAGGTGCCGGACCGCAAGTCTGATGTGGCCTATCTCGAAAGTTTCGCGTCGCAGATGTTCGCGCGCCGCGGCACATATGGTTGGGGTCAAACATGGTCGGGAGATGCCTATCATGTTTTGCTGTGGGCTGGTTTGCAACCGGAGATTGTTTATGACGAGACAGTGTTACGCGAGGGGCTGGACGGTTGCCGCATTCTGTTTCTGATGGACTGCGATGTGCTGACAAAGGGTGTTGTCAGCAAAATTCTGGCATTTCAGAAAAACGGCGGTTTGATTGTGGCGGATGAGCGGCTCTGTCCTGCCGTCAGCGCGGATATTGTGATCACATCTTATGAGAGGACGCGAGGGGCCGACAAGGATCGAGCGGCTTTGATTGCCAAGGCGCAGGAGTTGCGTGGGGCTTTGAAAGGGCGTTACGTTTGGTATGTCGACTCTTTGGTGAGAGATGTGGTGCCCAGGTGCCGCACATATGGCAGCACCGATTATCTGTTCGCAGTGAACGATCTGCGCGAGTTCGGCGAATATGTGGGGCATCACGGCCTGGTGATGGAAAACGGTGTGCCGGCTGAGACGGTGTTGACCGTGCGGCGCGCGGGCGGGCATGTGTATGACCTTGTAGAGGGCCGTGAGCTTAAGGCCGTGTCTGACACGGGCATATTGAAGATAGCGCGTGGATTCGGTCCTTGTGAAGGATGTGTCATGATGATCACCGACAGGGCGATTAACGGTGTGAGTATTGATGTCCCGGATACTGCTCAGCCAGGCGCAAGGTTGGCATGCCGCGTAAGGATAGTTGATGATGCCGGTGATCCGCTGGATGCGGTGGTGCCTGTCAGGTTGGAGATAAGTGACCCGTCCGGATCCGAGATGGAGTGGAGCGGTTATTACGGGGCCAAAGACGGAACTTTGGATATACAACTTGATATAGCTAAGAACGATGCTCCGGGAATATGGCAGATAAAGGTTCGCGAGCTGGCTTCAGGCAGGCATGATGTCAAATATTTCCGCGTGGTTTCAGTCGGCAGCGGTAACTGATACAGATTGTTTGCGAACGGAACGCATGCGATTGACCGTTACTTTTCGGGTCGAGCGGGTTTGCCTTTGACTTTAAGAGCGTATGGCTGTAATTTAAGCGCATGTTTAAGTCGGGAGGGTGTTTTGGGCGACAATCGTAATAACGGGTATGACAGTCGTGAAGGCCAAGGTACGCAAGAACGGATATTGAACGCGGCGACAAAGGTTTTTGCTGAGCGCGGCTATAAAGACGCGACCACAAGAATGATCTGTGCGGAGGCGAATGTTAATGTGGCGCTGGTTAATTACTACTTCAGGTCTAAGGCTGAGCTATACAAGGCGGTGATCGCCAAGTTGTTTGAGAACGTGGCAAAGCCGATGATGTCTCTTCCAGACGCGGTCAGGGATGAAGAGACCTGGCGCGAGGCGATCCGTTTGTGGGTACGGCGCGCCATAGCCATATGCGCCGCGACCAAACCACCGGAGAGTTGGGTGGCGCGGCTGATGGGCATGGAATCCTGCGTGCCTTCGGATATGGCGCAAGACATAGAGCTTAAATTTTCAGTACCGATGCGTCAGTGCTTCCGAAGGCTGTTGAGCATGGCGATAGACGGGGATGATTTGTCGGCACTCAATTTGTGGCACAGCTCGATAAACGCTCAGTGTGTGGTTTACGCGCTGGCAAAACCGGGGTGGGCCGAACGTTTCTGTCCGCCGGATATTGAGCGGGAGCAATGGCTGGAAATGGTCGCTGGGCATATATGCGAAGGCGTCTTCGCGCGTCTTTCCTTTCGGTGCATGGTTTAGTTCAAGATGAAACAGTTATCGACAAATAATGTGTTGTGGCGAGTAAGGTCGGCGGCAGTGGCAACATTGCTGACGTTTTGTGTCTGCGCGGACGAAATGGATGTCGCTAAGGAGGCTTTGCGAGACGGCCTCTATTCGATCGCCGAGACGTATGCCGACCAGGCTTTGGCTGACCGGGGCTCAGATGCGGAGCAGGCTTTGCTGATGCTGCTGGAGGCCTTGGAGGGACAGCGACGGTTCGATGAGATTTTACGGCGGCTTGACGCGGAAGCTCGTCTGGTCCGTGATGCGCGTTTGCCGGAGGCCTTTGTTTATTGGCGCTCGGTGGCGTTGCTCAACTCCGGCAGACCTCGAGATGCCGCGATGGCGGCTGAGTCAGCCAAAGATTCAGCAACGGTTTATAAGGATGCCTTACGGCGGATCGCTGCGCGGGCGCGTCAGGCGGATGGTGACATGGAGAGGGCACTGTTATTGTATGAGGAGGTGGACAAGACTTCCACAAACTCTGTGATGCGGGCTGCCAATGCGCTGGATTGGGCTTTAGCTTTAGAACGTGTCGGCTTGATCGAAAAGGCGTTGGATGTGCTCAAGATGCAGAGCGAGTTAGGCTTGACCAATGACGATGCCAGTGACGGCTTGCTGTTGCGCGCCAGGATGCTGATGCGTGAGGGTAAAATCGAAGAAGCCACCATGAACTTTAACCGTCTGGCCATGGATGAGCATGCGAACGAAGCGGCGCGTGTTCAGGCCATGATCGAGATGAGCGTACACACGCTCGGGCGCGGACTCACGAACGAGGCTATTGCCTATGCGCGTTCGGCGTACGGGCGGGCGCGTCAGCCGGAAGCGCGGCGTTTAGCCGGTTTCCGGCTCGGTGATCTCCTGTTGTCCGAGGTAAAGACTATCGATGAGGCAGAGTCTGTTGTTAAAACTTTGGTTCGTGAGTTTCCTGATCATCAGATGTCGATGCAGGCGCAGCTTAATCTGGCGGACGCACTTTTGAGGCTTGGGCACCATGAACGGGCGGCCAAGGAATACCGGATATTTCTTGAGAGCTATCCGGCCTCTTCGCTGGACGAACGGGCGTTGCAAGGCCGCGGATGGGCTCTCATGCGTTTGCGGCGTTTTTCAGAGGCTGGCAGTGCTTTTATGCGCGCGGCTGAGATGACCACGAATTTATCAGTAAAAGCCGAGTGTCTTTTCAAGCGTGCGGACGCGCTTTTGGCAGATGCCAGATATGCTGGAGCCGCCAAGGCTTATGCTGAAATATGGCAGAATTATCCTTCGTCGAAGTATGCTGGACAGGCTCTGTTTCAGAGTGCCGACTGTTTTGAGCGTGCTGGGTTGTCAGATGAAGCCAGCGCCCGCTACCGGGAAGTTGTTGATAGTGATCCAGAGAGTGATCTGGCTCCTAAGGCTCTTTTGCGGCTGGCTGCTATGCAGGCCGACGGCGGAGATATAGAGGGTGCGATACAAACTTACACAGCCGCGATAGGGGCTTTCAACCAAAAGGATGTGCAAGGGGTAGCTTTGATGGGGCGAGGCAAGGCCCGCTACCGGGTATACCGCTTTGAGTCGGCCATGCAAGATTTCGCGACAGTGGCTGAAACTGACGAGCAGCGTCGAGACGAGGCTCGTTTTATGATTACATTATGCCTCTATGGCTTGGGGCGTGATCAGGAAGCGCGCGCGGCCGCCAGCTCTTTCCTGATGAATTTTCCTGAGTCGCCGCGTTTGCCCGACATGGTGCTTTGGTTGGGCAAGTACGATTACAACCGGGGGCAATATGGAGATGCGCGCCGGTTCTTCTTGGATTATGTGACGCGGTGGCCGGATAATCAGTGGGCGGACGCGGCTCTGTTATGGTCGGCTCGTTCGGCTACCGGGGAAAATGATCTGACCGGTGCGGTTGAGCTGGTGACCCGTCTGGCGCGCTCTTACCCGCAGAGCCAGCGTATACCCGAAGCTCTACTCGTGCAGGCAGACGCTCTGATAGAATTAGCCCGGTTCGACGAGGCGGCACTGTTGCTTGATCAGGTAATATCACAAACACCCGACAGTGAATGGAGCCGCATGGCTATGGCAAGGAAAGGTGACAGCTTGTTCGCGATGGGCGCGGACAACGGCGTGAGATATCAGGAAGCGCTTGATGCCTACAGGCAGCGGTTGGAGCAAGGCTCCATGACCCCGGCGTTGACCTTGCAGATGCACTTCAAGATTGCACGTTGTCTAGAAAAACTTAAGCAAATTGATGATGCGATCAACCATTATTATGGTGAGGTGATCGTACGGTATCAGGATGAACGGCGGCGTGGAGTGTGGTACGATGAAACCGGCACAACACTGTTTGTAAGGGCCGCTTTCAACGTGGCTGATCTGTATGAGGCAAGAGGCGCACCTGAGCAGGCGGTGCGTATTCTGCAAAAAGTGGTTCAGATGGGGGTGCCGGGAGAAGAAGAGGCGCGTTTGAGAATAGAACGTTTGCGCGGGAAGAAGGCAGGTGTTTAATGAATGTATTTTGGCAGGGCGGGCCGGTTTTCTGGCTACTGGTTTTTTTGGGAATCGCGGCAATCATAGTGTTTTTCGAGCGCTTATTGCATCTGCGCCGTGCACAAATAGATTATGACGATTTTCTGAAAGGTGTATGCAACGTCTTGGAAAACGGCAATGTGGGTGAGGCGATGGTGATCTGCGAAGAGACTCCGGGACCGGTCGCGGCAGTGACGCTTACGGCCATCAGGCATCGTAACGGCTCGTTGGAAGCCATGCGGGAGGCGGTTGACAATAAAGGTCGTGCGGAGTTGTCGCGGATGGAAAGACGCTTGGCGTCGCTGGCCGTGACCTGCCAGATCGCCCCTTTGCTGGGGCTTCTGGGAACTCTGTTGGGGATCATCAAGATTGTCCGGGACATGAACGAGCAGGCGCCTGTGATTCAGAGCACGGATTTGACTGCGGGTCTGATGTACGCCCTGTTGGCGGCAGTGGCAGGTCTCATGGTGGCCGTGCCGTGCCATGTCATGTATGCTTTGCTGATGGTCGGGATTGAGAGAATTGTTTTGGATATGGAGGCGGCCGCCTCGGAGATCGTCGCTTTTCTAACTAAACATAACACATCTATGCTTTGAGACTGATATGAACTCCAAACAGAAAGAAAGTTGGAGCGACCTTGTCCGGCGGCACCGTAATGTTTATCGTTTCGGCGGGCAGTGGGTGCGGACATTGTTGGCCTCGGCGCCCTGGATCAATGCGTTGATTCTGGTTTGTCTGCTGCTGTCCGTTCATGGTCGCCTTGTCATTGCGCCGGGCATGATGTTCGATCTGCCGCGTGCCCCGTTGCGCGAGGGCGGGCGATCGGGTTTGACCGCGTTGATGATATCTGTCGTGCGCGATACGCCGGGTGGAGAAGAGACACTGGTCTTTTTTGATGATGACCGGTACAACATGGGCGATGAAGCGCAGATCGCCCTGCTGGCGGAACGGCTTAAGGTGCGTATGGCACAACACGACGCGCGTGAGTTGCTGTTGATGGCGGACAAACGGGTGCCGCACGGGGATGTAGTTTTTTTCGTTAATGTCGCGCGGGAGGCGGGTGCGCAACGTGTGAACGTTTCAGAAAAACCGAATTGAACGTTTCGGTTTGGTGGTGGTCGGATGTTTGCCGGGATGACGAATAGAAAGCAAGAAGTGAACAGGTTCCGCGCCAAAGCGTCGCGGCGGCCTTTGCTTTTCTGGTGGCAGGCTTTCGCGATACTTGGCATCACGATTTTCTTGTGGAGCGGCCTGTCGGTTGGCGCGGTCTTTTACAATACCCGAAAGTTTATTCCTCTGCCGGAACCACGCGCCGCATACGTTGTTCTAGAGCCTGCTGAAGCTCTGAGCATGTTAAGAAAAGCGCGATCCGATTGGATGCTCGGCAACGGAGACGCTCTATCGCCGTCGTTCACAATGGATCTGGGGCTGAATGAACTGCGCGAGAGGCTGCCGCAGCCGTCTTTTTTGGAGACAGGCATCAGTTCTGCGAAAGGCTGGAGTCCCGCGGCGGTGGAAGCGCTGCCGCAGAGGCTATCGGCGGTACCGGCGCCATCTGTATTTCGGGAAACCCGTGATCCTGTCCGTCATGATCCGCCGTCAGACGCGCAGTTATTACCGGACTCGTCTCTGGCTGAACTATCTTTTACAGCGGATTTGGATGCGGGAAAAATAACTGGTCAAGAAGGATATGCCCGTTTTTATGTCGAGACCGGCAGGGACGGCAGGGTGGAGCATGTGTTGGCCATGCCGCCGGTTGCGACGGGGGCCTCTGTGATCGAGCGTGCGCTCTTGCGTGGACGGGCCCAAGGCGCTGCCAGGGGGTTCGTCGAGGTTTACTGGAAGGCTGCGCGATGAATTACAGAGTATGGTTATGGCTGATCGACCCTTTGTTAAGCTTAAACGTGAAGAGTCCACGACTATGATTGCTTTATCGAAAATGTGGAGTTTGGATTATGAATGATAATGATGTTATGAAAAGGCTGGAAGAGGCCGGCGCGCTATTGAACGGGCATTTCGAGCTACGCTCTGGATTGCACAGCAACAAGTTTTTCCAGTGCGCTAATGTTTTGCGCTACCCGAGAATCGCGGGTGAGCTTTGCAATGAGCTGGTCGGTCGTATGCGCGCTGCAACGGACATCGGTGCGGTGGACGGGGTTATTTCGCCCGCGCTTGGCGGTATTATTGTCGGGCATGAGGTCGCCCGCGCCATGGATCAAAAGTGCATTTTCGCTGAGAAGCAGGGCGACAAACTGGTGATGCGACGTTTCTCGATCAGAGCGGGCGAGCGTTATGTGGTGGCGGAGGATGTGATCACGCGCGGCGGCCGTGTGCAGGAAACTATCGACTTGGTAAAAGCGGGCGGAGCAAAAGTGGCGGCAATATTGGTGCTGGTTGACCGCAGTGCAGGTAAAGCCGTATTCGACTATCCGCTTTTTTCGCTGTTGCGTCTGGCACCTGAGGTTTGGGCCCCGGCTGAGTGTCCCATGTGTGCCGCGAAGCAGCCGCTGGTGCATCCGGGATCATGAGGCACGCCGACGGCGTTAAAAGTCATCCTGACGGGGCAGAGTCTTTGATTGACGCGCAGAGCCGGCACTCCTCGCAGCCAGGTTTGGCATTGATGCAGAAATCCAGGTTGATTTGCAGCAGGCCCTGCTGCAGCAGACCGCTGCCGGCGTACAAGGCCGGGTTGTGGTCACGGCCGAAGAGATGGTTTGCGGTCAGGCGCATGGGTGATGAAAGGTCTTCAGGAGGCAGAAGATCCGGCACACCTTCTGGAAGGGTGCCTTCTGCTGCCGCGAACGGGACTACGACGTTAGTTAATATCGCGGCCGTGCGCGAAGCGCCAAGCAGTGTTGTTTGATGGTCTGCATCGGCTGCGGACGCGAAGGATAGTCGATGGTTCCAGAAAGGCCAGCGGCAGCGCGCCTCAAAAATTTTTTGGGCGGTCTCGTGCCAGCACGGGGCAGATGTGTCGAGTGCCTGGCCAAGGTCAGTCAGGATATTCGAGACACCGCTGAAAAGGGCGGCGGCTGCGGCCAAGCGTCTGACCGGGCTATTTTGCGGGCGCAAGGAGGCCATTTGCCAGTTTGTGTCTGCGGGCAGTGTGTCTGATGAGCTTTTCCACCACAGGTCCCATAACACGCGGATGAAGTTACAGCCTTCCTCGTCGTCGGCTATTTCCGGTTGCGGCAAGAGACCGGCGGCACCCAGCAGACTGGCGAAAGCTTTTTCACGAGAATCGGCCAAGGCGTGGACTGGGAGTATTCGTGCGAGGGTACGGAAAGTCGGCTGGTTGCGCTTGTATCCTAGTGCTGCCATCACCTCTTCGTAAAACACCTGATGTCGGTCGCCGATCTGCTCAAGCCGAGCCTTGATGCGCGCCGTTTTTGCACGTAGCCGAAATTGTCCGGCGGCCGCAAGCAGAGCGCGTGATGTTTCCGGAGCACAGCGTAAAAGGCTTTCACAGGGTCTGGGAGATAGCGGAAGAATCGCGTGCGGATAAGCTTTGAGGTCGATATCATCGAGCGACAGGCGCGGATTGGATAAGATCGGCTCGGCCAATGACAGGTGACATACATGCCCGGGCAGGGAACGTGGCGGTGGCCCGCTGAACCATGTCACATGCGCTATGACACCGGCATAGGCGGGATCCGCGTGATGTTTATGGGCATCCCAGTCCGAGGGGCGCACATGCACCTCCACATCGCCACGCAGTTGTCGCGCGCCGGGCTGGATTAGCAGGGCGGCGTTCAGAAAATCCGGTCCGGCTTCGAGGTTC
Organism: uncultured Lentisphaeraceae bacterium; assembly: GCA_964557205.1. Classification (GTDB taxonomy): domain Bacteria; phylum Verrucomicrobiota; class Kiritimatiellia; order RFP12; family UBA1067; genus JAQVQN01. The sequence continues at coordinate 2,919 of CAZKZI010000032.1, read as the reverse complement.
CATTCACCGGGGTCAAGCACGGTTACCGACTCGCCGCCGGGCAAGCTGAAGGATGGCGGGCGGTAACGAGCATCGAACCAGACGCATTGCAGATGACGTTCACTCCAGTGAAAGCCAATATTATAACCGGCGCCACTTTCCTGCACACTTTCAGCCGCGGACAGATAAAGCGCGTATATCTCGGCGAGGGGAAAAGGTTCCGGTTTCATTTTTATGAACCGCAGGCATCGCTCATGCCATTTGCGACCGCATTGTTTCCACGGCCTTTTTCCAGGCTTCCTCGACATTCTCCTTCGGCCATCCGCATTCGCATGAGACGCCGCCGGTATAGTTAATGTCTGTGAGTGCTTTAAAGTATCCGCTAAGGTCTTCACCCTTGGTGCCGGGTGCCTTGCGTCCCTCGAGCTCGGCTATATGGCAGTGAAAAATACGGCCGCCGGCTTTGCGTATCGCATCGGGTCCTTCGTCCTCGCGCAGCATGTGGTAGAAATCCGCCAGCAACTGTATGCGCGGGTGCCCGATGGCGTCAACGTATGCGATGCCCTCTGTCACGGAATTGAGCAGGTTGGTCTCACTCTTGTTCAAAGGCTCCAACACGATGGTCAGCTTGAAGTCCTTGATGCGCTTGCCGAGCTTCTGGCAAAACGCGAAGAATTGTAACTTGGCTTTTTCAGCGTCGAAACCATCCGGGATTTTGCGCGCGGTGCCGCTGCCGAGGACAATATACGGGATGCCGATAGCTTCTGCGCGGCGGCATGCCGTGAACGCATACTCCAGCGCCTCGTCGTGCGTGGTATCTGGTCCGGTCAGCCGGAATTTGCCCGGAATAAAGCCGTTGCAAGAGCGTATGGGCAGGGCGCACGCTTTGAGCTTTTCGATCTGCGGCGCGAAGTCAGAATCGGGAGTTTCCGGTTTAAGGAGGCCTCCCACTCCGCTCTCGATAAATTCGAACCCGGCCTTTTTAAGTTTTTCCGCTCGGTTTGGGGATGAGCAGATACCGAGCTTAATCTTGCTGCAACAGGCTGTTTGCGCCAGCGTGACGCCTGTGCCGCTGGCAAAGGTGGCGGCGGCGATAGTTTTCATGAAGTTTCTGCGGTTTGTTTTCATGGCAGGTGTCGTTTCGTTTGATGATTTATAGTCAAGAGACTGCCAAGGCGCGAGGTCTGCAAGACCGTGCCCGAGACAGCCGCTTTTTCAGTTTTTAAGCTCAATAGCCTTTAAAGGCCTTGCCGCCTACCATGACCTGACGGGTTACTTTGTCGAAGGTGGCACGCATGCCATTGCGCATAGAGGCGTTGGACATGATCAGAGCCACGGCGTGGCTATAGCCGGCTTCGATGGGGGCGTTTGGCTGTTTGCGCGAGCGGACGCACTCCATCCAGTTGTGCATGTGGTTGATCTCCAGACTGCCGGCGCCGGTGTCTGCGGCGGTGGAGGCGGCTTCCGAATCAGACAGCTTGGTGGTTTCAAGTTTGACTCTTTCGACACCCTCGTTGGAGACGGTGCCGTTGATCAGGTCGATGGTGCCGATCGTGGAATGGTATTTCTCGACGTTGCCGCGCGCGGAGTTGTGCTGGCGGGAACTGAAGACCACCTGGAAGCCCTTGTCCTTATCGTTATCAGGGCCATACTCGAAGATGGTGGTGAAAGTATCGGCATTCTGGCGGCCGTCTTTCCAGGCGTATATGTCACCGCCCGCCATGGCCCAGCGCGGGTAAGCAAAGCCCGTGAACCATGCGACGGTGTCGATCTGGTGGCACATCCATTGGCCTGGTATACCTGACGAGTAGGGCCAGAACAAGCGGAACTCCAGATATTTGCGCGGGTCGAATTTGGCCTGCGGCCGGTCGAGCAGCCACTTCTTCCAATCTGTGTCGGCTTCCTTGAGCGTGGAAGGCAGGTCGCCGCGGCGCCAGCGTTTGGGCTGGTTGACATTCCAGCAGAGGTCCACGTAAGTTATGTCTCCGAACTTGCCGGAACGGATATATTCGTTCGCAATGTGATAGGCTTTGCCGCTGCGGCGCTGTGAGCCGACCTGGATGACCGCCCCGCCGCGGTTGTTGGCCTTCCGGGCCTCGTTGACCGCGTCGAGAACGGCATTGGCGGCAGTCATATCTTCGGCCAAAGGCTTCTCTGTGTAGGAGTCTTTACCGGCCTTAACGGCATGCACGGTGTGCATGGCGTGCTGGAAGTCGGCGGTGGAGATGATTACGGCGTCGACATTCTTGGCCTTCTCGTAAAGCTCCTCGTCGCTTTTGTACAGGTCGATACTGTGCCCGACTTTGCTCTCAATGGCCGCCTTACCCGCTTCGCGGCGCGCGCTCCAGAGATCAGCCAAGGCGACCATGTCGAAATTGAGTTCATCCCTGCACTTGAGGAAGGACGGCAACAGGGCGCCTCTGAAGCGGTCGGAATAACCGACGCAGGCAACGTTGATGCGGCTGTTGGCTCCCGTTACATTTTGTGAGGGCGCTTGCTGGGCCTTGAGTATGCCGGGCAAGGCGGCTAATGAAGCACCCGCCGATGCCGACTTTACAAAATTGCGGCGTGTCAGTTTTGTGATTTGACTCAATTTCATTTCTATCCCCTTTTTGTTTGTCCGTTGACATCGACGGCTAATTGAATCCGTCCGAAATCTGCTGAAGATACCATTAACAACCAATAAACTAGAAATTTTAGCATTTATCAGAACAGATTCAAGCCTGAACAGGCAAAAAGTGTGAGGCGCGCGTTGACAAAGTCACTGCACCCCCAATTATCGGTGGTGTATTTAGTCTGCCAACGGCGCACCCGCGCCGGTTCCCGCCCGTACGTCTCTGCGTTCCGGAGATCTCACATCGCCGTGCCCGGTGGCGTCGGCAACCGGATGGTCACCTGTCAAAGTAAATGCTTCTAAAAGCGGGTCATCATGGCGCATAG